>DATAOI010000052.1 GCA_036265815.1 Gemmatimonadales bacterium | reverse complement strand
CGCCGGCCCTGATCCCCGCGATGCCCTCGACCGCTGGGCCGATCTCCTGGAGACGAGCGATCCGGTGCTGCTGGAGTACGCCGGCCGGCGCGCCGAGTTCGGCACGCTTCCGCTGCCGTGGAGCCGAACGTACGTGATGGTAACTCCTGCGGGGCGGCCGATTCTCCCGGTGGTGAGCGGCGCCGACTCGGCGGCGTTCCGGGCGTCACTGGCACGGGACGTCGTGCGCGAGGAATCTCGAGGCGCCGAGCCACCGTTCTGGTGGAGCTCGGCCGTCGGCTGCGACAGCTCCAGCCGACCGTCCGCGGCGCCGAGCGGCGCAGCCATCGTTTACCCCAGCGACGACCCGGCGGCCCGCGACCTCGCCGAGCGGATGGTCGCGCTCGCGGGCGAGCGCATGCTGCTGGCCCGGAGCGCGGCGCCGTCCGAGCTCGCCGCCCGGCTCCGTGCCGGGAACGACCGTGCCTACGTGCTGCCGTTGCCACGGATCGCCCTCGTTCCATGCCGCGAGCTCGCCGGCATGGCGGCCGGCAGCACCATCCTTCCGCTGGTCGATACCCGGTCGACTGCCGTGGTGCGCCGCGGATCGCCCTCTCTCACCGTCGAATGGGACGGTGCCATCCGGCCATGAGCTTTCGGGCGCGGCTCTATCTCGCGGTCACGCTGTCGGTCCTGGTACCGCTGGCGGCGCTCGCCATCGGCTTCCGGCGGGAGATGGAGCGGAGGCTAGGCGACGAGTACCGCGCGCGGGTGGGCGCCACCGTCGCCGGCCTGCGCGCCGACCTGAGCCGGGAGGGCGACAACGTGGCTCGCCGCCTGAGCGCCCTCGGCACTGCCCTGTCCGAGGACAACCGCTTCCGTCTGGCCACCGTGCAGCACGAGCCGAGCGCCCGCCGATATCTGCTCGACTACGCAGCCGCGACAGCGAATGCGTCCGGCCTTTCGTTGCTGCAGATCCAGGACAGCGGCGGTCGAATTCTGAGCTCCGCCCATTTCCGAAACGCCTTCGATCGGGCGGAGCCCGAGCTGCCCCGCCTGGTGTCCTCCGCGGGCAGTGGGCCCGTGCTGGTCCGGGTGCCGGGCCCCGAGGCGCCACTCGTGGCCCTCGCGCGCACCGATTCCTTCGTCGTCGCGGGACAGCGCTTCAGCCTGACCGGTGGTGTGCCCCTGGCCGATCGGCTGCTCGCCGGCGCCTCCCGCGATCCCGACATCAGGGTGAGCCTGGCCTATCCCGGCTCGGAATCGCCAGCCGGTGCGGAGGTGGCGAGCGCGCTCGCGGTCCCCTACCTCGACCTCACCGCGGCCGCTGGCGCTCTCGACACTGCGCGGCTGATCGTCACCCAATCGGGCGCCACCCTGCACGCGCTGCGGCGAGGGGTCGACGCCTGGTTCTTCGCCACCCTGATCGCAACGGCCGCGGCCGCGCTGGTTGGCGCGGCCTGGCTCGCGGCCCGGATCAGCCGCCCGCTCACCGCCTTGGCCGAGAAGACCGGCGCCATCGACCTCGACCGGCTCGATCAGGACTTCGCCACCGAGCGTGATGACGAGATCGGCACCCTCTCCCGCGTGCTCGGCACCATGACGGAGCGCCTCCGCCTCGGCGCTGTCCGCCTGCGCGAGGCGGAGCGGCGCGTGGTCACCGGCGACCTGGCGCGCCAGGTGAACCATGACATCAAGAACGGCTTGGTGCCGATCCGGAATGTGGTCCGGCATCTGGGCCAGGTCGCCACGGAGCAGCCGGAGGCGCTCGCGGCGGTGTTTCAGGAGCGGGAGGGCACGCTCGAGAGCAGCCTCTCTTACCTCGACACCCTCGCTCGGAACTACGCCCGGCTGGCGCCCGAACTCACCCGTGAGCCGTGCGACGTGAACGCCGTGGTCGAGGAAGTCGTGCGCATCGCCGCGCCCGGCGCGGTCTCGCTCCGCATGATGCTGCAGCCCGAGCTTCCCCGCGTCTCCGGCGATCAGCTCGTGCTCCGGCGAGTTCTGCAGAACCTGGTAGGTAACGCGGTGGAGAGCCTGGCAGGGCGAGGATTCGGCGGCGTCACCGTCATCACCGAGTCCGCCACAGCGGACGGCGGCGGCGGGCTGGTGCGGATCACGGTGGCGGACGATGGGCCTGGCATGAGTCGGGCCGAGCTCGATCGTGCCTTCGACGACTTCTACACGACGAAGGACGGCGGCACCGGGCTCGGTCTGTCGATCGTCCGCCGCCTGGTGCTCGATCTGAACGGCCGCCTCAGGATCGAGACCGCCCCGGGCGCCGGCACCCGGGCCGTCATCGAGCTGCCCGCGGCGGGGGGAGCCGGCTCGTGACCCTCATTCTCGTGGTGGACGACGTGCCCGCGATGGCCGAACAGTACGCCTACGATCTCCGGCGCATCGCGGGGTACGAGGTCATCGTTGCCGGGGACGGGCGGCAGGCGCTCGAGCGCCTCGGCGGCGAGGCGGTGGACTGCATCCTGCTCGATCTGGAGATGCCGGGCATGGACGGCTTCGAAGTGCTGCGAGTGCTGGAGCACCGCGGTTCCGAGGTGCCCGTCATCGTGTACACCGGGACCGGCAACTACGACCGCTGCATCCAGGCAATCCGGCTTGGCGCATACGGATTCATCGACAAGTCGGAGCCGATGGAGCGGGTGGCGCAGGAGATCGCGGGCGCGGTCGAGCGCCGACGCCTCCGTGCCGAAGTCGACGCCCTGCGGCGCCGGTTCGACGCCGGCAGCTCGCTGGTGGGAAGCAGCGCCGCGATGGCGCGACTCCGCGAGGTCGTGGCCCGGGTGGCACCGGTGCCCAGCACCGTGCTCATCCTGGGCGAGAGCGGCACCGGAAAGGAGCTGGTGGCCCGCGAGCTCCACCGGCTCGGCCCCAATCCCGCCGCACCGTTCGTGGCGATCAACAGCGCGGCGCTGCCCGAGAGTCTGATCGAGAGTGAGCTGTTCGGGCACGAGCGCGGGGCCTTCACCGGCGCCGCGTCCACCCGGAAGGGTGCCTTCGAGGCGGCGGAGCGCGGGACGCTGTTCCTCGACGAGATCGGAGAGCTGCCGCTCGCCTCCCAAGCCAAGCTGCTCCGGGTGCTGGAAGAGCGCCGGGTCACCCGGCTCGGCGGCTCGCGCACCGTCCTGGTGGAGGCCCGGGTGGTCGCGGCCACCAACCGCGATCTCGACGCCGCGGTGGCGGCGGGAAGCTTCCGGGAGGATCTCTACTATCGGCTCAACGTCCACCAGGTGCAGGTGCCGCCGCTGCGGGACCGGTTGTCCGACGTGCCAGAGATCGCCCAGAAGCTGGCGAGCGCGATCTGCGGCAGCTTCGGCATTCGGAAGAAGCGCCTGGCGCCGGAGACGCTCGAGCTCCTGAGTGCCTGGGAGTGGCGTCGGAACAACGTCCGCGAGCTCCGCAACGTGGTGGAGCGGATGATCATCGCCGCGGACGGTGAGGTGGTGGGCCCGGCGGAGGTGCCGCCAGAGATGCGGAGCGCGGAGACCGGGCGAGGCACTCCTGCGGGCGGCGGCACCTTCCAGGAGCTCAAGGCGGAAGCCGAGCGACGCATCCTGATCACGGCATTGGAGCGGAACGGCTGGCAGATCACCCGAACGGCCGAGGAGCTGGGGCTGGCCGATCACGCGAGCCTGCTCAAGATCATGCGCCGCCACGGCGTGAGGCGGCCCTCGGAGGACGTGTCCTAGCGGACACAAGCACCATCCAGCACGCGTGTCCACGAGGACACTAACACCCCGCCGCCGGCTCGCGGCACTCCAGTCAACAGCTTGTGAATTGATCACTTAGCCAATCTGCTCCAGGATGGCCGCCGGCTTGCCTTTCTGGTAGGCGCCAGCAGTCCACCGCGCCCCAGGCGCCACACCATGAGGAGGAGCAGATGTCCCGCAACGCCACCCGTCTCTCCCTGTTCGCCGCCGCCGTGCTCGCACCGCTCGCCACCGGCTGCGGTGGGAAGGACAAGCCGACAACCGCCACGACCACGATCTCGAGCGGCGCCGTCACGCCGTCCGCGACGTCGTCGACCCCCGAAGCGAGCAGCACCACCGGATCCGCCACGCGCGCGCCGGCGAACGTGTCCTACGACGACGCCGAGCTGGCGTTCAGGCAGGGCAACTACACCGAGGCCACCGATCTCTTCACCGGTTACACCGCGCACAATCCGGAGAACGCCTGGGGCTTCTACATGCTCGGACTCTCCGCCTGGAAGGCCGGCGATCAGGAGAGCTCCCTGGAGGCGTTCGACCAGGCGCTCCGGCTCGATCCCAACCATCGGAAGAGCCTGCTCAACTCGGCGCGTGTACTGCTGGAGACCGCGAGACCCAAGGAGGCGCTCGAGCGGGTCAAGCAGGCGCTGGCGATCGAGCCGATGTCCAACGACGGGCTCCGCCTGCTGGGTCGGGTCCACCACGAGCTGGGCGAGATCCCCGAGGCGATCGACGCCTACCAGCGCGCCATCGCCATCGACGACAAGGACACCTGGGCGATGAACAACCTCGGCTTCATCTACATCCAGCAGGGACGGAGCGACGAGGCCCTGCCGCCGCTGGCCCGCGCGGTCGAGATCCGCGGCAACGTCCCGGTATTTCAGAACAATCTCGGCACCGCGCTGGAGCGCACCGGTCACCCCGCAGCCGCGCGCCAGGCGTATGAGGCCGCCCTGCAGGCGGACAGCAGCTATGCCAAGGCCTCGGTCGCGCTCGAGCGGGTCAAGAGCCTGGAGGGAGGCTCGGACAGCGCGACGGTGGACCTGGCAGCGCTGTCGAGCCAGTTCCAATCGCAGGTAGAGCAGTGGCGGAACACCAGCGCGCCGAGCGATTCAGCGCAAACGGATTCGGTTGAGACAAGGTGAGGCAAGGTGGGGCAGGGTGGAGCAGGGCAACTGAACCAGTCGGTGTGTTCAGTGACCCTGCCTCACCTTGCCCCACCCTGCCTCACCCTGCCCCACCTTCCTCAGAGCATCCCCGGTCCCCTCACCGCCGCTCCCTCGTCGAACCTCGACGGTCGGAGCGCCGTCACATCCAGGGCGGACGCCCTGCCATCGCAGATGATCTCGGCGAGCAGCTGACCCAGGGCCGGAGCGTGCATCACGCCGTGTCCGGAGGAGCCGTTGATCAGAAAGAGATTGCCGCAGCCCGGCGCCGCGCCCACGATGGCATGCTTGTCAGGGGAGACCTCGTAGAGGCCCGCCCAGCACGCCGCTCGATCGATGGCGGCCCGCCGGAGCACCGGCAGCCGACGGTGGGCGGTCTCGGTGACCGCATCGATCCACTCCCGATCGACGCGAGTGTCGAAGGGACGGCCCGGCACCCCAGGGCTCGGCTGCAGCAGCATCACCCGGCCGTCGCGGACCCTCAAGTGGAATCCGTCCCCGGCGAAAAGTGTCATCGGCATCGTAGCCGGCAGCAGGTCGCAGGGAGTGGTGACCGCGACCTGCCGGCGGAGCGGGACGACCGGCAGATCGATCCCGGCCAGATCCGCAACCGACGCAGCCCAGGCCCCCGCGGCGTTCACCACGGCATCGACGTCGATCCTCCCGCGCGATGTCTCGACGCCAGCGATGCGGCCATCCTCCCGCTGGACGAAGCCGGTGACCTCGGTTCCCCACTGGATCCGGACGCCGCACCGCTCGGCCGCCGCCAGGTATCCCTCGAGGATGCGTCTCGGCTGAATGAAGCCGTCGGTCGGGCAGAACGTCCCTCCGATCACGCCGTCCAGCCGGAGCGCGGGGTTGAGCCGCGCGATGTCCGCCGCGTCGACCTCCACCGCCTCGTGCAGCCCCTCCGCTCGCTGCAGCAGCCGTCCCGCCCGGAGCTCCGCGAGCTCGGCTTCCGTGGTGGCGAGCCAGAGATATCCCGCCGGCAGGTATCCCGGGTCGACCCCGATCTCCTGGCTGAACCGGAGCAGCTTCTCCCGGGCGAGGAGCGACAGCCGGACGTTGATGCCGGTACCGAACTGCGCTCGGAATCCGCCGGTGGCGCGCCCGGTGCTGCCTTCGCCGGGCCCCGGGCTCCGGTCCAGCACGACCACGTCGCGCATCCCGCGGAGGGCCAGGTGATACGCGACACTCGCTCCTATCACGCCACCGCCCACCACGGCGACCGGGGTGCCGCTCATGCCGTGAAGACGTGCTCGGGGTGGCGGAAACTCTTGAACTCCAGTGCGTTTCCGCTGGGGTCGAGGAGGAACATCGTGGCCTGCTCGCCGGGTTGTCCGGCGTAGCGGATCCGCGGCTCGAGAATGAACGGCAGGCCGGCGGCGTGGATGCGCTCCTGCAGCGCGCCGAACTCCTCCCACTGGAGGAGGGCGCCGAAATGTGGCATCGGCACCTTGATACCTTCGACCTGTCCGGTGTTCTGGGTCGGTGTGACGGTGCCGGTGGTATGGGCCGAGATCTGGTTGCCGAAGAAATCGAAGTCCACCCAGGTGTCGGTGCTGCGCCCTTGGCGGCAGCCGAGGATCTCGCCGTAGAATCGTCGAGTGGACGCGAGATCGTGGACGAAGAAGGCGAAGTGGAAAGGCTGGGGCATCGGCGTCTCGGAGAGGGGGTGAGCGATGGTTCGCTGAACTATACCGCTATGTTGCAGCCGGGATGTCCCCTGCGGCCCGCCGCGGCCGCGGATCGTGGCGGAACCTCCTGCCTCCAACGGGCCCAGTGAGGGCGCAGCGGCGGCTGTTATATTCACCTGGCCATGCCGCGCTCCTCCCCTTCAACCACCCTGTCCCCGCCGTGAGCCGCGAGCCGGCCGGCAGCTCTGCCCAGCCGATGCTCAAGCATTGGCGCGAGGTGAAGGCGCAGCATCCCCACACCATCCTGTTCTATCGGGTCGGCGACTTCTATGAAATGTTCCACGAGGACGCCGAGCTCGCGGCCCGGGTGCTGGAGATCACCCTCACCTCGCGGGGCGATGGGGTGCCGCTCGCCGGTGTGCCGGTCAAGGCGGCCGCCGATTATCTCCGGCTGCTGATCGGCGCCGGCCACCGGGTGGCCATCTGCGAGCAGGTCGAGGATCCCAAGCTGGCCAAGGGTCTGGTTCGCCGCGAGGTGGTCGAGACCGTCACTCCGGGCGCGTTGCTCCAGGAGGGTTGGCTCGCCGGCGCGAAGAACAATTTCCTGGTGGCGGTGTCCGGCGGCGAGGAGGCCATGGGACTCGCGGCCATCGATCTCAGTACCGGCGAGTTCCTGCTGGAGACGCTCGCCGTAGCCGATCTCCTCGAGGCGCTGGGACGGCTGGGGCCGGCGGAGGTCGTACTGCCGGCCGACCTGTCCCTGACGCTGGCGGATGGCATCCTCCGCACTCCGCGTGAGCACTGGGAGTTCGACCCGGAGCTCGCCCGCGAGGAGCTGGCCCGCCGCTTCTCCCTCGCCGCGCTGGACGGGCTCGGCATCGGTGCTGGCGACGCCGCCGCGCTGGGAGCCGCGGGGGCGCTCCTGCGCTACCTCACCGAGCTGCAGCCCGCCGGGCTTCCGCATCTGGCCCGGCCGCTGGTCCGGCGCAGCGAAGCGTTCCTCTGGCTCGACGAGATGACCCGGCGCAACTTGGAGCTGGTCGAGCCGCTGCAGGCCGGTGCCCGGGGGTGCACGCTGCTGGAGACTGTCGATGCCACGGTGACGCCAATGGGCGCCCGGCTGCTGCGTCAGTGGCTGCTCTCTCCGCTCAGGCACCCGGCGCAGATCAACCAGCGACTCGACGCCGTCGAAGTGGCAGTGCGGGACGGGCGCGGCCGCGGTCGCCTGCGGGAGGCGCTCGACGGTGTGCGCGACATCGAGCGCCTGGCCGGACGGGCCGCGGCCGGTCGCGCGACCCCGCGGGAGCTCGGCGCCCTCCGGGACTCGTTTCAGCGGCTGCCCGACGTGGCCGAAGCATTGAGCTCCCTCGCCGCCTCGACCCTCCCCGGCGGCGGTCGCGCCGCCGCCTTGAGCGACGCCGGAGACGAGCTGGATCTCCTGGCCGATCTCGGGACCGAGCTCACGGCCGCGCTGGAAACGCGTTTGCCTCCGACTCTCGCCGACGGCGGAGTGATCCGCCACGGCTACGATCGGGAGCTCGACGAGCTTCGCTCGCTCCGGGACGGGGGGCGCCAGTATATCGCCTCATTGCAGCAGCGGGAGCGGGAGCGCACCGGCATCTCCTCACTCAAGGTCGGCTTCAACAAGGTCTTCGGCTATTACCTGGAGATCACCAACGCACACTCGGCCAAGGTGCCGGCCGATTACGAGCGCCGTCAGACGCTCGCGTCCGCCGAGCGGTACGTCACTCCCGAGCTCAAGGACCACGAGGCCAAGGTGCTCGGCGCCGAGGAGCGGATGGGGACGCGGGAGGCGGAGCTCTTCGGCGCGCTCCGCGCGGCGGTGGGCCAGGCCATCGGGCGGATTCAGCGGACCGCCCGGGTGCTCGCCCGGCTCGACGTGTGGGCCGCGCTGGCCGATCGCGCGGTGGCGGGCCGCTACGTGCGGCCGGTGGTGTCGGAGCAGTTCGATCTGGTGCTCCGGGAGAGCCGGCATCCCGTCATCGAGCGGATGATGCCGCGCGAGACGTTCATGCCCAACGACGCGCGCTTCACCGAGTCGGAGCGGGTTGCGCTGGTGACCGGCCCCAACATGGCGGGCAAGTCGACCATTCTGCGGCAGATCGGCCTCTGCGTGGTGCTGGCGCAGATGGGTGCGTTCGTGCCGGCCGCCGAAGCCTCGGTGGGGGTGGTAGACCGGCTCTTTACCCGGGTAGGCGCGAGCGACAACCTGGCGCGGGGGCAGTCCACCTTCATGGTGGAGATGAGCGAGACCAGCGCCATCCTGCACAACGCCACCGCCCGGAGCCTGGTGCTGCTGGACGAGATCGGCCGCGGCACCTCGACCTACGACGGCGTGGCGATCGCCTGGGCCGTGACCGAGCACCTGCACGACCGGGTGGGCTGCAAGACCATGTTCGCCACCCACTATCATGAGCTGATGCAGCTTCCGGAGCGGCTGCAGCACGCCCGAAACTTCAACGTGGCCGTGCGGGAGACCGGCGATACGGTCATCTTCCTGCACCGGCTCGAGCCGGGCGGCACCGACCGGTCCTATGGCGTCCACGTGGCGCAGCTCGCCGGGCTGCCGGACCAGATCGTGCTGCGGGCCCGGGAGATCCTGGCGACCCTGGAAGGTGAGCACCGGGTGGTGCCCGGCGCCCCGCCCGCCCCGCGGGATCCGGGACAGCTGGTGCTCTTCGTCGATCCGCCGCCGCCGGATCCGATGCTCGCCGAGCTCCGGGCGCTGGATGTCGACACCCTGACGCCGCTGGAGGCCCTCAACCGGCTGGCGGATCTCAAGCGGCGGGCGGAGGATCGTCGGTGAGCCGCCAGGTGATCCTGACGGCGCTGGCCCTCGGGATCGGGCTCGCGTGCCGCACCCGGGATGATGGCACGATCCGGCTCACCGGTGAGACCGCCGCGGTGAGCGTCGATCCGGCGGACCAGCCGCCGGTGGCGGTGAACCCGGTATCACCGGTGGAATATCCTGCGGCGCTGCGGGAGCAGGGGATCGAGGGCCGGGTGGTGCTCCGGCTGTACGCGGATTCACGGGGAACGCTCGTGGCCGAATCAACCAAAGTGGCGGAGTCGAGCGGATATCCCGCGCTGGATTCGGCGGCCACGACCGGTGCGCCGAAGCTGCGCTTCTCGCCGGCGCTCCGGAACGGCCGCCCGGTCGCCGGCGCCTTCCTGCAGCCGATTCACTTCCGCATCCCGCGGACCCGGAGCACGGCCCCATGAGCCACCCGCATCTCCGCCCGTATGACTCGGTGCTCGAGACGATCGGATGGACTCCGCTCATCCGGCTGGGCCGCATCGGCGGGGGGATCAGGACGCCGGTCTACGGTAAGGCGGAATACGTCAACCCGGGCGGATCGGTCAAGGATCGGATCGGCCTCGCGATCATCGAAGATGCGGAGCGGCGGGGTGAGCTCAAGCAGGGCGGAACCATCGTCGAGGGCACCAGCGGGAACACCGGCGTCGGGCTGGCGATCGCTGCCAGCCTCAAAGGCTATCACTGCATCTTCACCATGCCGGACAAGATGTCGCAAGAGAAGGTACGGCTGCTCAAGGCCTATGGGGCGGAGGTGGTGATCACGCCGACCGCGGTTCCACCCGATCACCCGGACCACTATGTAATGAAGGCCAAACAGCTGGTCCGGGAGACTCCCGGCGCCATCCTGGCGAACCAGTTCTACAACCCGATCAATCCCGAGGCCCATTACGCGACGACCGGCCCCGAGATCTGGGAGCAGACGGGTGGGAAGATCACCCACTTCGTGGCCGGGGCGGGCACCGGCGGCACCATCAGCGGCGCCGGCAAATACCTCAAGGAGAAGAATCCCAAGGTGCGCGTCATCGCCGGAGACCCGGTCGGATCGCTCTACACCCAGTATCACCAGAGCAAGGTGCTGGGCGAGGGACATCCCTATAAGGTGGAAGGAATCGGCGGGGACAAGATCCCCACCACGCTGTGGTTCGACTGGATCGACGAATTCCGGCAAGTTCCTGACAGAACGTCACTTACGATGGCGCGGAGGCTCGCCCGCGAAGAGGGGATCCTGGCCGGCGGCTCGGCGGGCCTCAACGTGTGGCTGGCCCTCGAGGTGGCCCGGGAGGTGGACGACCCGGCCGCGCTGGTGGTGACCATCCTGGCCGATACCGGGGAGCGCTACCTCTCCAAGGTGTTCAGCGACGAGTGGATGCAGGAGAACCAGATGCTCGAGGCACCCCGGGTGACGGTGGAGCAGCTGCTGGAGCGCCGGCCGGCCAATGCCCCGGCGCTGGTGAGCGTGGCGCCCGCCGCGGCCGTGCGGCAGGCGCTCAACCTCATGAGCACCTGGAGTGTGAGCCAGATCCCGGTGGTGGACAACGGCGAGTCGGTGGGCGGTTTGATCGAGGGATCCCTCATGACCCGGGCCCTCTCCCAGCCTGCCCTGCTCGACCGACCGGTGCGGGAGGTCATGGAGGCGCCGTTCCCCGAGGTCGATGCCAGCACGCCCACCGAGCGGGTCGGCTCCATGCTCACCCGGGAGAGCCCGGCCGCCCTGGTGCGGAAGAATGGCCAGTTGATCGGGATCGTGAGCCGCTACGACGTGCTCCAGCAGATGATCGGAACCCGATAGATGCGGGTCACCGTACTGACGGGAGGCACCTCGAGCGAGCGGGACGTGGCGTTGGCCTCGGCGGTGCAAGTGGTGGCAGCGTTACGCTCGCGCGGTCACGACGTGGCAGTGGTCGATACCGCGCGCGGCTTCATCCCGGCGGCGGAGGAGGCCTCGACTCTCTCCGGCGCGGTCGGGGTCGAGCCCCCGTCCATCGAGCAGCTCCAGTCGCTGGAGCGCGGGCTGCTCCTCTCGGGCCTGGGGAACCTCGGCGTGGTCCGCGAGGCCGACGTGCTGTTCCTTGCGCTGCACGGGGGCCGGGGAGAGGACGGCACCCTCCAGACCCTGCTCGAGATGGTGGGCGTGCCGTACACCGGCAGCGGTCGCCTGGGAAGCGGGATGGCCATGGATAAGGACATATCGAAGCGCCTTTTCCAGATGGCGGGCGTGCCAACGGCGGAATGGGTGATGGCCCCCGCAGACACCCAGCGGGTGGGGCGCGATTTTGGATGGCCGGTGGTGGTGAAGCCATCGAAGCAGGGTTCCACGGTGGGACTTACGGTGGTGAAGCGGGTGGAGGACTACCAGGCCGCGGTGACCCTGGCCCGGCAATACGACGACGAGGTCATGATCGAGCGGTTCGTCCCCGGGCGGGAGCTGACAACCGGTGTGCTTGACGGCCGGCCCCTCGCGACCGGGGAGATCATTCCACGGCATGAAATTTTCGATTACGAATGCAAGTACACCCCAGGAATGTCGCAGGAGATCTTCCCGGCCGACCTGCCGGCCCCCGTCGCGGCGGAATGCGGACGGCTCGCCGTGCTGGCCCACGAGGCGCTCAAGCTGGGCGGCTATTCCCGGGTCGACTTTCGCTTGACACCGGAAGGGAAACTCTTCTGTTTAGAGGTAAATACCCTCCCGGGCATGACAGCCACCAGCCTGCTTCCCCAGTCGGCCGGTGCGGCGGGTATCGAGTTCCCCGAGCTGTGCGAGCGGATCTGCCGCGGCGCCCGGTTCGGCCGGCAGGCAGAGCCCTGGTAGGGTCGGGCAGGGTCTCAGCGTTCAAAGGCGTGGTTCGATGAATCTGTCTCCTTCCAGCCGCATCACCCCTTGGGTGGGTCGCCTCATCATCGCGAACGCGGTGGTGCTGCTCCTGCGCATGACGGTGTTCACCTCGCCCGCCCTGCTCGATGCTCTGAAGTTCACGCCCTCGCTGGCGCTGCAGCAGCCGTGGACCTTCCTGACCTACATGTTCGTCCACGTGGGGCTCCTGCACCTCCTGGCCAACATGATCATGCTCTTCGTCTTCGGCGCTCCAGTGGAGAGCCGGATGGGGAGCCGGACGTTCCTGCTGTACTACTTGGCGTGCGGGCTGGGCGCGGCGCTCTTCTCCGTGGGGCTCCGAGGCCTGGTGTCGGTAGGACCATTCGTGGGTGCCTCGGGTGCGGTGCTGGGCGTCGCGGTGGCGTTCGCCATGTTCTGGCCGGACGCCGAGCTGCTGGTTTTCCCGATTCCGATGCCGCTCAAGGCGCGCACCTTCGTCTTCGCTCTCCTCGCGCTCGACTTCCTCGGCGCGATCTACTGGCACGACGAGATAGCGCACGTGGCCCATCTGGGCGGCGCGCTGTCGGGCTACCTGTTCTTCCGGCTGCAGGCGCTCTCGCGCCGGAGCCCGCATCCGCCGCCTCGCGCGGTCGAGCGTGTGGTGATGGTCCAGTCCGGCTCGGCGGAGCCCGAGCGGCGGACCCCGCCGGTGCCGCTTCGTCCACGCCGCCGCCCTGACGGCGATCCGGTGGCGGCCGAGGTCGATCGCGTGCTCGACAAGATCAACGAGAAGGGAATCGGCAGTCTGACGCAGGCCGAGCGGAAGTTCCTCGACGAAGTCGCGAAGCAGAAGAAGCAGGAGAACTGACCGGGACTACTTGCATTGAAGTTCGCCGTTTCGTATTGTCCCGCGTGCTGATCAATCTTCTCCCTGATTTCCTGGCGGTGCTCGGCGCCGAGAACCGGGAATCGGCCTATCGGCAGTATCACGACTCCCACCGCCTCATCCTCGACGCCTACTGGCGCAACTACGTCCTCGATCCCGACAGTCCGCACGCGGGCGAGATCGTCGCGTCCGCGCTGAACGCCGATCGCAGCGATCTGCTGGCGCTGGCCGGCACGGTGGACGTAGTGCAGCTCGCCGAGGAGGCGATCGCCAGGGCGGAAGAGGTGCTGCGCATCGACCGGCCTACCGATACGTACCTGATGGTGGGGCTGGGTGGCGCCAACGCCGGCGAGCTGGTGGTGGGCGGCCGGGGCGTCGCGTTCATCTGCCTCGAGCACTTCACCGGCCGGGTGAACCCCGAGACCTATGGCATGGGCCTCCCACCCGACCTGGTGCCGCTCTGGATCGGGCACGAGCTCGCCCACACGGTGCGGTACACCTCCCCGGCCAGCGCCAGCGACATGCGGCGGCTGGTGACCGACGCCGGCGGATACTACGACTACTGGTCCACCGGCAGTCGGACCAGCCTCCGCGAGCTGCTGGTGAACGAGGGTCTCGCCGTCCACGCCGCGCAGGCGGTGGCTCCCGGGTTCGATGCGGCCGACTACTTCGGCTATCCCCGCCGCCAGTATCACCGGCTGCGCGAGATGGAGGCGTTTCTGCGGCGCGTGGTGGAGCCGGACCTGGAGCAGAGCGGGCTGGGCCTTCGGCTCCGCTATCTCACCGGCGGCATGAGCCCGACCGCCCGCCTGGTCGGCGGTCGCGTGCTGCCTGAACGGGCAGGGTATTACCTGGGATACCGCATGACGGAGGCGCTGGTGGCCGAACGGGGGCTGGCGGCTGCGGTGCGGGCATCGGCCCACGACTTTCAAGCCGCGGAGGACGTGGCGCGCGGCATCCAGACGGCATAGCTCGAGCAGGCTCGCTCGTACTCTCCGGCTACTTCCCCACGCAGAAGCTCCCGAACACCCGGTCCAACACCTCCTCCACATCGAACGTACCGAGCAGCTCCTCCAGGGCGGCCGTTGCCTCGCGGACGTGATGGGACGCCAGCACGGCGTCGCTCCCTGGCTCCAGATGTGGCCTCGCCTCGGCGAGCGCCGATTGCGCGCGGGCCAGCGCCACGCGATGACGCTCGCGGGTGAGCGCCGGCTCCAGGTCCGCCAGCGCGATTCTGTCGGCAAAGACCCGCTCGGCGACTGCCCGGCGAAGCTCGCCCAGGCCGGCACCGGTCACTACGGACACGGCGAGCCCACCGTCGGACGGCACGCCGGCCGCTCCATTGGCCAGGTCGGCCTTGGTTCGCACCACCATCGTCGGCCGCTGGGCCACGATGGTCCGCTCGTCTTCGCCCGGCTCCCGGCCGGTCTCGACGCAGAGCAGCACGAGGTCCGCCGCGGCGAGATAGCGCCGGCTGACCTCGACACCCATGCGGTCGATCCGGTGGGGCGAGTCCCACAGCCCGGCGGTATCGATCAGTCGCACCGGCCAGTCGAGAAAGTCGGTGTGGGCTTCGATCGCGTCCCGGGTGGTCCCAGGGATCTCGGTGACCAGCGCCCGGTCAGCGCCGAGCAGCGCGTTGAAGAGTGAAGACTTTCCCGCATTGGGTCGGCCGGCCAGGACCAGCACCGCCCCGGCGCGCAGACGCTCGGCCGAGGCGGCGCTCGCGAGCAGGCGATCGATGCGGGAACGCACCCCCTCCAGCTGCTGGATGATCCGCTCCGGCGGCACCGGCCCGTCGTCCTCCCCGGGGAAGTCGATCTCGTAGCTCAAGAGCGCCTGGGTCTCCAGCAGCGATTCCCGGAGGTCCGCCAGCCGGCGGGAGAGGTCGCCGCCCAGCTGCCGGAGCGCGGCCCTCGCCTGAGCCGGAGCGGTGGCGTCGATCAGGTCGCCGACGGCCTCCGCCTGGACCAGGTCGAGCCTGCCGTTGAGCACCGCCCGGCGGGTGAACTCGCCGGGGGCCGCGGGCCGTGCGCCGGCCTCGTGCAAAGCAGACAGCACTCGCGCCGGGGCGAGCAGCCCGCCGTGGCAGGAGAGCTCGACGAGGTCTTCGCCGGTGTAGCTGGCGGGCCCGGGGAACACGGTGTATAGGCCGCGGTCGAGGGTCTCGCCCGCGGCGTTGTGGAAGCTGGCCAGCAGGGCCGACCGCGGCCGGTCATCACGGAACCCGGCGATCACTCTCGCCGCTACGGCGAATGCCCCGGTGCCGCTCACCCGGATCACGGCGAGCGCGGACCGGCCGGCTGGGGTGGCGAGGGCGGCGATGGGATCGGAGAGCATGGCCGGAAACTATACCGGAGCGGTGTTCGTATCGCGACGCATGCGGACTCGCAGGCAACTGGTGCAGCTGGCCCACGTGCTGCTGGTCTGTTGGACCGGCCAGCACGCCGCCGCGCAGACCATCGCGCTCACCGACTCGACATCCGTCTCCATGGAAGTGCCCGACGGCCGGGCCATCGTGCCGGTGATGCTCAACGGGCGAGGGCCTTACCGGCTCGCCGTGGAGACCGGCTCACCCGACGTACTGGTCTCGCCTCGCGTGGTCGCCGACCTGTCATTCCGCGCCATCGGAAAGGGCGAGACCGACTCGCTGTTCCGGCTCGATTCGCTGCGGATCGGGCAGGCGGTGGTCAGCGGGCTCCCGGTCGGGCGGGACAGCGGCTTCGCCATGCTGGGGGTCGATGGCGTGCTCGGCCTCATCGCCTACCGCGACGTGGTGCTGACGATCGACTACCCGAACCGGCGGTTGTCCCTGACCACGGCCAGATTGCCACGGCCCGACGGTCGGCAGATACTGCGCGCCGTACGGGTGGGGCCCTTCATCGGAATCCCGGTGGAGCTCGGAGGCGTCCGGGAAACTGGCGTGATCGACACGCAGGGGGGAGTGGGATTCCAAGCGATACCGGAGGTGGCCGGCCGGCTGGCGTTCCAGAGCCCCTTGCGGGTGGTCGGACGAGCGGTGGTTGGGGGAGGGGCGCCGGTCGAGGTGAAGCTGGGGGTTCTGCGTGGCGATGTCCGGCTGGGCCGATACACGATGCATCAGCCGGAGATCGCCGTTCATCCGCTGCCGGCGGACATTCCCTCACACATCACCATCGGGACCCGGGTGCTCCACGACTTCTCGGTGGCCATCGACCAGCGCTCGATGTCGGTTCGTCTCACCCGGCCGGACTCCGGGTCCACCCGGGTCAGCCCTTCTTCTTCCTGACCGCTGGCGCGACGGGCGCCGGCTTGGCTCCCACTCCGGTGCCGCCGCCCCGCTTCACCCGCTCCCGGGCCAGCATCCACTGCTGCGGAATGCTGGCGATATTGCTCACGGCGTAGTACAGGTTGAGCCCCGAGGCGAAGTTGAGAAACAGGAACGTCATCATCACGGGCATGACGTACAGCATCATCTTCATCTGCGGGTTCGGCTCCATCCCGATCTGGCCCACCTTGCTCAGTCCGAACATCGAGAGCCCCATGACCAGCGGGATGATGTAGAGCGGATCGGGCCGCGAGAGGTCCGGCAGCCAGAGGAACGACGCGCCCCGGAGCTCGATGCTGTTCTGGAACACGAAGAAGAGCGCGAACAGCACCGGCATCGGCAGCATCATCGGCCAGCAGCCGCCCAGCGGATTGACGTTGTACTCCTTGTACAGCTTGAACATCTCCTGCTGCAGCTTCTGCGGATCGTTCTTGTGGCGCTCCTGAATGTCCTTCATCAGCGGCTGCACCGCCTGCAGCTGCATGTTGGCGCGCATCGCCTTCTGGTTGAGCGGCCAGAGCAGCACCCGCACCAGGACCCCGAAGAAGACCAGCACCAGGCCGTACGCCAGGTGCAGGTGCTCGTGCATCCAGACCAGCAGCCAGCGCACCCCCACCGCCACCGGCCGGATGATGGTGCGGAAGCCGGGCCAGCCATAGGGGTTCACGTCGTCGAAGTCGTGGCCGATCCGGCTC
The DNA here is from genome assembly GCA_036265815.1 of Gemmatimonadales bacterium. Lineage (NCBI taxonomy): Bacteria > Pseudomonadati > Gemmatimonadota > Gemmatimonadia > Gemmatimonadales > Gemmatimonadales bacterium. The sequence goes on along the minus strand of DATAOI010000052.1, from coordinate 286,216 downwards.
AACCGGTCGTATTCCATGGGCCCGGCGTACGCGCTCAACTCGAACGCGCCGCTGGGAGGCACCGGAATGCTCAGACGCACGTCGGCGCTGGTGGTGCGCTTCTCGGTGGTGGGGAGGCCGGTGGCGGTGACTCCGCTGATCGCCCCGCCCGTGCTGTCGAACGCGAAGACGGCCGTGACGAAGTACTTCGACTTGACCGCGACCCACTCGAGCGGGCCGCTGATGGTGGTGGGCTCGCCGACCTTGAGGCTGGAGAAGTCGGTCCGGTCGGCGCTCCGCTGCTTGGTGACCAGCGCGAGCGCATGGTGGTTCTCGACCTCGTTGGCCTCGGTGTTCCCCAGGGTGGGACCCATGCCGACCAGGAGCTGGCCTCCGTTGGGGCCGACGCCGGTCACCCGGCCCGAGATGGCCACCCGGTAATCGTCCGGGCGAAAGGCATAGGTGAGGTCGACCGTCACCGCGCCACGCGTGGCCGACAGCCGGAGCTCGGCGGGGCCGCCGACGCGCAGGCTCTCGGGTTGAATGGTGAACGGCCAGTTGGCGAGCGAAACGGTGTCCCGGCCCGTCACCAGGGTGAGGCCGAGCAGGTTGCTGCCGGGCGGGATGATCCGGGCGGGGCGGCCCCGCTCGGCGGGGTCCATCGAGCGGTACTGCGCCAGCGTGGCCTCGACCATTCGTCCACCCCGGGTGCTGAATCCGAAGGTGTAGAGCGGCGAGCTGACCCGAACGGTATCCGCGCGGCTGCTGTCGGAACGTGCGCGCCCGCTGTCGGAGCGCACACTGTCCGGGCGCACGCCCTGGGCGGGCACCTGTGCCGGGCCGGAAGGCGGCGCCTTGGACGGCGCGGACGCGGTACTGTCTCCCGCGCCGGCGCTGCCCGGCTTGGGCGGGGGCCGCTTGATGAAGAGGGCGGGCGCGATGGCGATGACCATCATGATCAGAATCGCCCAAACGGTACGACGGTCCATGGCGTCAGGTCACCGGGTCAGGGGACGGGATCGAACCCGCCGGGATGGAACGGGTGGCAGCGGGCCAGACGCCGGAGAGCCAGCCAGGTGCCCCGGACCGCGCCGTGCCGGCCGACCGCCTCGAGCGCGTACTGGGAGCACGACGGATGAAATCGGCAGCTCGGCGGCAGGAGCGGTGACAGGGTGCGCTGGTAACCGCGGATCAGCAGGGCAAGGAACCGGCGGGGCAGCCGCAGGAGCGATGACACCGTTCAGCCCGCGGCGAGAGCGGCGTGGCGCCAGGCGCGGAGCTCGTCCCGCAGGACCGGGTAAGGAGCGCCGTAGGCCTCGCGGCGAGCGCGGATGACGAGATCCCAGGCGGGCTGGTGGGGCTGGAGCTCCAGACGCCAGAGCTCCCGGAGGCGCCGCCGCAGACGATTGCGGGCCACCGCGGACGACTGAAATTTCGCAACGATCAGTCCCATCCGCGGGTGGCCCGTCGTGTTGTCCGTCCAGATCATGTCCAGATGTTCGAAGCGGCGGCGGCGGCCCTGAGTGAGGCAGCGGCGAATGTCCGACGCGCGCGCCAGCCGATGAGCTCGCGGGAGGCGCGCCGACGGCGTCAGGAGCCTCCGTGCTTCGATGGCAGCGAGACCGTGAGCCGCTTGCGGCCCTTCTTCCGTCGGCGCGAGAGAACCGCTCGTCCCCACCGCGTGGCCATGCGGGCGCGGAAGCCGTGCGTGTTGATCCGGCGCTTATTGCGCGGCCGATACGATGGTTTCATGCGAGCGTCCCTCCAAAGTGAGCCGGGGAAGCTAGTTAGAGACTCGACCTCGGTCAAGCCACGGCTCACCGTCGCGCGGGCGACTTCTCGTCGGCGAGCCTCTGGTGCGATGACACTGCTGTCTCGGAGCGCCGCGGATGAGACGCGCGCCGCGAGTCCCACTCCGACAGGTGATTTTTCCGCTGTCAAGCCCGCATTGACTTTTCCACAGCCGATCCGTAACATCTCCTGCCCTTGAAAAATCTCCCACCGTTTTCGAGTACTGATGCAGCTATCCGCGAAAGACGCATGGAAGCGGATCCTCGATGAGGCGCACCGCGAACTTCCTGATCACACGATCCGGACCTGGCTCGAGCCGACCGAGGCGATCGCCCTGGACGAGGGCCGTCTCATCGTTGGAGCGCCTGACCAGTTCGCCGTCGAGTGGAACGAGACCAAACACGCGACCATCCTCTCTCGACTCGCCGAGCCGGTGCTCGGCCAGCCGACCTCGGTGGTGTTCCGAGTGCACGAGGATCGGCAGAAGCGTCCCCAGATGGATTTCTTCGTGGCGCCCGCTACTCCGGCTCCCGTGGCCGCCGTCCCAACGAATCCCAGTACCCAGCCGCTGAACGAGCGGTACACCTTCGACACTTTCGTCATCGGCAAATCCAACGAGCTGGCGGCCGCCGCGGCGCACGCGGCGGCCGAGTCGCCGGGCAAGACCTACAACCCGCTCTTCATCTATGGCGCCACCGGGCTGGGCAAGACCCACCTGATGCAGGCGATCGCCCAGGCCGTCTGCCAGCGGATACCGGAGACCCGGATCCTTTACGTCGGCGCCGAGCAGTTCATCAACGAGGTGATCGAGAGCATCCACAGCCGGACCATGCCGGAGTTCCGCCGGCGCTACCGCAGCGACGTGGATCTCTTCCTGGTGGACGACGTCCATTTCCTGGAAGGCAAGGAGATGACCCAGGAGGAGTTCTTCCACACGTTCAATGCCCTGTACGAGGGCAACAAGCAGATCGTGCTCACCTCCGACCGCCCGCCCAAGGAGATCCCCGGGCTGGAGGCCCGGCTGGTGAGCCGCTTCGAGTGGGGCATGGTGGCCGACATCGGCCAGCCGGATCTGGAGCACCGGATCGCCATCCTGCGGAAGAAGCAGGAGCAGGACCACCTGGAGCTCACCATCCCGGACGATGTGCTGCGTTTCATCGCAGAGCACGTGCGCTCCAATGTTCGGGAGCTCGAAGGCTGCATCATCAAGCTGCTTCTGTTCGCCTCGCTCAAGCACAAGGAAGTCTCGATCGAGCTCGCCCGGGAGGCACTGTCGGACAAGATCCGGCCCGGCGAGGACACCGGCGGCATCCCCAAGGCGATGCCCTCGATCAACAAGGTGCAGGAGGTGGTGGCCCGGCGCTGGGGAGTCACGCCGGACGGGCTCCGCTCCAAGGCGCGCATCAAGACCCTCACGGTACCGCGGCAGATTGCCATGTACCTTGCGCGCGAGCTGCTGGAGATGCAGCTGGTGGAGATCGGTCAGGCCTTCGGCGGTCGAGACCACTCGACGGTCATTCACAGCGTCGACAAGGTGAGCCGGCAGATGTCGCGCGACCGCACCTTTCGGGAGCGGGTCGAGCATGCGCGCCAGGAGTTGTGCGCAGAATGATCCCCGCGAGCGGCGGGAGATGTGGGAACTCTGGATTGTGGTGGAGAGTACGCGGTGCCCGTCCCCATGGCACACACGCTCTCGACACGGATGGATCGCGATAAGTGCGGATCCGCAGGTGCTTTATCGCGACGCTCCACATTTCCAGACCCTCTACTACTGCTGCTAGTATATATAAATAGAAAAGCAGTCTTACTTAGAGCCTCGTCTGAAGGAGCGGCATGAAGCTCACGATCACGCGGGAGCAGCTCCAGGAAGGTCTCGTCGCGGTGGCGGCCAGCGTACCCGCCAAGACGACGTTGCCGATCCTCTCGAACATCCTGCTCGAAGCCACGAAAGACGGGATCCGTCTCTCCGGCACCGATCTCGACATCGCGGTGAGCACCACGGTGTCGGCCTCGGTGGAGCAGGAGGGTGCGATCACGTTGCCGGCCCGCAAGCTGGTCGAGATCGTGCGGGAGCTGCCCAGCGCGGCCATCCGGCTCACTGCCTCTGGAGAGCAGCGGGTCACTATCGAGTGCGGCCGCTCCAGGTTCCGGCTCCTGGGCCTTCCGCGGGAAGAGTTTCCCGCGTTCCCGTCGGTCAAGTTCGAGGGTGGCTGGCGGACTTCGTCCAAGGACCTGCAGAAGCTGATCGGGCACGTGGCCTTCGCGGCCAGCACCGAGGAGAGCCGGCCGATCCTGAACGGCGTGCTCTGGGAGCTCCGGCCCGAGCGGATGCGGATGGTGGCCACCAACGGTCACCGGCTCGCCCGGATGGACGTGCCCACGCCGCCAGCCGGCAGCTCGGCCCAGGCAGATCTCATCGTGCCGCCCAAGGCGCTGGAGCAGATTCGCCGGCTCTTCGGCAGCGACGAAGAGGTCGATATCGCGCGGAGCGAGAACCACCTCGGCTTCCGCTCCAGCAGCACCCAGATCTTCACCCGGCTCATCGAGGGGCCGTATCCCAACTACGAGCAGGTGATCCCGCGGGAGAACGACAAGTCCGCCACGGCCGACAAGGCGGCGTTCGCGTCCGCGCTCCGGCGGATGAGCATCGTCGCGAGCGACCAGACCCACCGGATCCGGATGGCCTTCGCCAACGGGTCCTGCAAGCTCTCGGTCCAGACGCCGGACCTGGGCGAGGCCCAGGAGGAGTTGACGGTGAGCTACGAGGGCGACCCGCTGGAGATCGGCTTCAACGCGGCGTATCTGCTCGAGATCCTCAAGTACATTCCCACCGACGAGGTCCGCCTCACCTTCAAGGCACCGGAGCGCGCGGCCACCTGCGAGCCGGTGGGCTGGGACGATCCGTCGAGCTATCTGACGCTGGTCATGCCACTGAGGCTGGTGGATTGAGCCGAGCGGCACGAGGTGACGGTGCCCGCAGCAGGACGCTGCGGGCACATTTATTTTCCGGCGGGTTAGGTCCGATGCGAACCATCAGTTCGGTCTGGGAGTTCATATGCCAATGGATACCAACGATTTCGACCTCGAGCCCCCGGAGGCGGAGGGGGGCGGAGGATTTTTCACGCTGGCCCTGATCGCGCTTGCGCTGGGCGCGGGGTCGGCTCTGCTCTTCGCCCCGGCGGAAGGCACCAAGACCCGTCAACGCCTCGGCCGCGAGCTGGAGGAGCTCCGGGGCGGTGCCGCCAAGACGGTGGCCCGTATCCAGCGCGAGGTGCACCGACGGCGGACCCGCGAACGCCGGGAGAAGCGCCTGTACGCCCTGATTGGCCTGGTGGTGGGTGGCGGACTGGGCGCGTTCCTCCGGCCGCTGGCGAGTCGGGACGCGGCCCAAACCGAGATCGACGACATCGCTGCCCGTCAACCGGCCGCCCGGGAATCCGAGCGACCGTTCGAGCCGGTGCACTGACATCAGGCGGCTGCCGCCGGCTCAGTGGGAGGTGGTGGAGACGATCGAATAGCTGCCCGACTGCTTGACCGGGACCGTCTGACCGACGGCGGGCACTGTGATGGTCATGTCGCCGGCGTCGTTGCCCCGGGAGGAGAGCATGATGCCGTCAAATCCGATCTGCTGCGCCCCGTGACGCGCGCCCGTGGCCGTCATCTGCAGCTCCTGATCACCCTGTAGCCGTGTCCCCGACCTGCTGTAGGACCCGGCACTCTGGAGTGTGACCGTTTTCCCCTCGGTGGCCCCACCGGCGGCACGATACCTGGTGATGACGTGTTCGGTGCCGGGAAACGCATCGGCCACGAGCTTGTAGCTGGTGCTGTCGGTCCACTCCATGCCGTCGCGCACCCCGCCCGCGGGGAGCCTGGGGAACAGCAGCTGCAGCCTTCCGGTCAGCTCATCCGTGAGAGTGCCCGGGCGGTCGGCCTTGAGCGGCGAGAGATCGCCGTTGGGCGTCAAGCTGCCGGTCCAGCGTGCGCCGCTGGCCGCGGCAACGGAATCGGGCGGGACCGGAACACCATTCTCCAGCGCCTGCAGCGAATCCAGCACGATGACCACCTGATAAGCGCCAGGGGTGCCCGATTCGGCCACCGTCAGGTGGAGGTGCGCGATCCGATCGCGTATCTGCTCCTGGGTGGCGCCGCCGGGGTACTGCAGCGTGAGGCTGTCGTGCCGCTCCAGCCGATATCCCACGCTCCGCGCGGGACGGTAGGTGACCGCTGGACCCTTGCCACCCGCGGTCGGCGTCACCGCACCCGCGCGCGGCGGCCCCGGAGCGGGCGCGGGCGCGCCGGCCTCTTTGCCGCTGGTGCTGGAGCTGCACCCGGCCAGCAGCAGACCCGTGGCCAGGAGCCGTCCCGCTTTCATGGGCGGCTCCGTTTCATTTGAGCGCCGTGACTTTGGTCGTCTGCGTGATCGTGATAGGAAGGGGATTGTCCGCGAAGGCGCCCGAGATCTTGAGGGCGGACTGCAGGCGCCAGTCGCCGCCGAGATAGGTGCCGTCAGGGCTCACGAAGTAGACGCCCGTGCCGCTGCCCGTACCTTCGATCTTTGCCGGGCCGTTCGGCGTCGGCTGGGTACCCAGCACATTAGAGCTGTACTGGCTGGCGATGCGGACCGCCTTGCGTGCGTTGCGGGTCTCGTTGCCCATCGCGTGGTAGGCCACGATCCGTTTGACCACGACGCTATCGGAGCCGTTCGCGGTAGTCTTGGAGCTGGTATCCGCCCAATGCTCGCCCACTTTCACGCCTGCCTTGACCCAGGGGAAGAAATCGGAGAGGAATCCCTGAACCTTGGCGGCCGCCGCCGACGAGCTCACCAGCTCGAGCTCGGAAAGCTTTCCCGCTGCGCTCAGGAAGCCATGATACTCCGATCCCCGCGCACTGTCGAAGACGTTGGCGGGTATCGGCGCGGTGCTGTCCGCCCGCATCGAGTCGACCACGACCTTGACGGCCTTGCCGCCGACGCTGTCGGTCAGGGTCAGCGTGAGAAAGCTCGAGGTGGTGAACGAAAGGCTCTGCTTTCCCTTCCCCGCCGAGGTGGCGTCGATCTCCTGGGTCAGAGTCTGATCGACCCGGTACTTGGCCGTGAGCGGCGCCTCGGTGCCGGCGTGGACGGCCAGCAGGGTTGCCAGGATCGTCACCGCGGCGGACTGTGCGAGCATCGGGTTTCCCCCTCAAGGTTCGGAAGCAAAGGTAACCCGAGGGCCGTGGATTCGGGACGGCTCTCAGCATGCGAGCGGCCCTCCGAACCGGGTCCGGAGGGCCGCCGCTGGTCGGGCCGTAAGCCGAGTTCTGTTCCCCGCCTCTGAGCCGATTGCGCTCGGAACGCGGGGGATGGTCATCTGTCTGGGATGGCCGTCGCCGGCCACCTCTAGCAGCCTACCCGCGGCTTGTATTGTCGGTGTGGGTCACACCACGCCGCTTATTTGGCCTTGCTCCGACTGGGGGTTACCGTGCCGCCGCTGTTACCAGCGCCGCGGTGGGCTCTTACCCCACCGTTTCACCCTTACCTCTACCCGCTTGCGGGGGCTCGAGGCGGTCTATTCTCTGTGGCCCTGTCCGTCGCCTTTCGGCGCCCAGGCGTTACCTGGCAGTCTACCCTGTGGAGCTCGGACTTTCCTCGGAGCGCCTTGCGACGCCCGCGACCATCACGCCCGACCAGAGGCACCTCAAATGTAACCGGGGCACAGCGTTAGGGTAAGCGGCCGGCCGGCTCAGCCGGCCGCCCCCAGCCGCGCCAGGCCCTGCTCTGCTTGGCGCACGAACGGGCGGAGCGCCTCGTCGGCCGACCGCCACTGGGTCAACACCTGATGGTACTCCAGCCTTGCCTCGGCTCGGCGGCCGAGCTGTTCGTAGGCGGCGGCGCGGAGCAGGCGGACCCGGCCCAGCATGCCCCAACGGGCGTCGAATCCGTGGGTCCAGAACGCATCGGGCTCGAAATCCTTGAGGGCCCTCAAGGTCGCTTGATAGTCGCCGAGCAGGTAATAGGCTTGGGCGGCGAGGGGCCGGCGAAAGTCCATGTACATGTGTTCCGACTTGTCGGCCGTGTCCGGCTCGGCCAGGGTGCGGCGCGCTCCGGTCGAGTCGCCGCGGCTCAGCGCCAGGAGTGCCCGGACCTCGCGGCCCAGGGGCTCATCGGTCATCGCTCGGTATTCGGTGAGCGCGGTGGTGTCCGCCGCCAGGCCGGTGAAGAGGCCGATGGCCGCGGAGGCGCCGGTGTGGGCGAAGTGCCGGCGCTGGTCCGTCGGTGCCACCCGCCCCGCCTCCGCCGCGCTCTGCCAGACCTGGCGGAGAGATGCCGCGGGGCCGCCCGTGGCGTAATAGAGGTCGCCCAGCGCCATCCGCCGCCAGGAGGAGTTGAACGGGCCGTCGGTGGGACTCCCCGGGTGCTGGATGACCTCGCGCCGCACCTGATCGGCGAGGTCGATCGCCTTGGCCGCGCTCGCCAGGTCGCCCTGATAGGCGAAGACATTGGCCGCCGCGGCGATGTCCTGCACCACGGTCGGTACCCCCTCGTAGCGGCGAAAATCCTGCGGCGCGACCGAATCGAGCGTGGTCTTGAGCTCGGCGGCCGCCCGGTCCACCTCGCCGGAGGCGAAACGGATCCGCGCCTCGACGAAGGGCGACTCCGGATGCTCTGGTGAGGTCTGCTTGAAGCGGTCGACCTCGGCGAACGCCGCGGGATAGTTGCGAGCGGCCAGGTAGGCGTCGACCATGGCGCCGTGCGCCCGCAAGGTGGTGGGCTGGATGGTGACCCAGGTCCGGGCGCTGGCCTGCACCTCGGTCCTGGCCCGGCGCAGCGCGGCGGCCAGCGTGGTGCTGTCGATCAGCGATTGGCCCTCGCGACCCCGTGCCGGAGCGAACGAGTCGGGGGCGACCAGTGCCACGGACGGCCGGGCGCCGGCGGCCAGGCCCAACATGGCCTGCACGTGCTCGTAGGCCAGGGCGTAATCCGGGTCCAGGGTCAACGCATGCTTGAAGCCCCGCATCGCCTGCGTCCAGTAGGGCGCCTCATCGACTCCGGCGGTATCGTGGAACCATGCCTCGCCCAGTCCGTACCAGGCATCCGCGTCGGTCGAGTCGCGGCGAATGAGCTGCTGGTACAGGCCCCGGGCCTGGGGAAATTCCCCCGCCAGAAACGCTCCATACGCATTGATGATGGTGCGCTCATGAATGGGCAGATTGGATGAGTACGTGGTGGCACGCACGATGGCGCGATCGGCCGTCGAATCCTTGATGCCGACCAGCCAGCCCCGGGTGAGCGCGAGCTTGTAGTACGCCAGACCAAAAGTCGTGTCGATGGTGCTGGCGCGCTGAAACTCTCGTTCCGCGCCGGCCAGATCCCAACGATTGAGCTGCTCCACGCCGGTGAGGTACGCCCGGTATGCCTCAAGCGAGGCGGTGGTGGACCGGGCCAGGCCGATGCGGACCTCGTTCGGCGCGCCCGACAGGTCGAGCAGCTTGGCCGCGAGCTCGTCGAACAGCGGCCGCACGTCGGCGCCGGTCCGGTCGTCCACCCGGGCGATGTCCACCCGTGCGCCGCTGGCCACGTCGTAGACTCGCGCGGCCAGATGGAGGGAGTCGCCCGCCTGGGAGAAGTCGCCCAGGACCACGGTCCAGACCCCGGCCTCCCGGGCCAGCCGGCGTGCCATGTCCAGGCCGATATCCGCGCCCCGCCGCAGCCGGTGCCGGCTCAGCAGATCGTGCAGCCGCTCGTGATCGACCACCGACAGGTCGTTCCACTGCGAGAGGTTGAGCCCCAGCATGCTGGGGCTGGCGTCGCGCAGCCAGTCGACCGAGCGATCGTCCCGCAGGTTGTCGAAGGGGAGCACCAGGATCGAATGGCGGGGGTTCACGCCCGCCGGCGGCCCGGGCGACCGGTGAATCAGGCCAATGCCGGCCGCGAGCGCCGCCAGGCCGACGCCGACTGCCGTGAGAAGCGGCCGACGGCGACGCCTGGCCGGGGACTCGACGGGGCGCTCCCCGCTCAGCGCCTGGCGGAGCTCCTCCCCGCTCTGCCACCGTTCGGCCGGATGCTTTTCCAGCGCTTTCATGACGCTCGCCGCCAGGCGGCGGGGAGCGTCGGGGCGCACCCGCTCGATCGGTACGGGGCGTTCGGCGATATGCTTGGAGACAACCACCCGGTTGGGTCCCTGGAACGGCGGGTGCCCCGCCAGCATCTCGTAGGCAACGACGCCCAGCGCGTAGAGATCGCTGCGGCCGTCGACCTCCTCACCTGCGGCCTGCTCCGGGCTCATGTAGGCCGGGGTTCCCACCGCCACCCCCTGACCCGTGGTCGGTCCCGACCCGTCGCCCAGCATTGCCCGGGCGATGCCGAAGTCGGCGAGCATGGCGCGCCCGCTCGCCTCCTCCAGCAGCACGTTCTCCGGCTTGACGTCCCGGTGCACGATGCCGGCCCGCGAGGCGGCGTCCAGGGCGGCTGCCACGTCGGCCACGATCCGGCCCACCAGTGCCGGATCCAGGCGGGGCTCACGGGTGAGCCGCTGGCGCAGGCTCTCGCCCGCCACCTCGTCCATCACATAGTAGAGCAGACCGTCGGTGCTGCCCGCGGTGTGCACCGCGACGACGTTGGGATGCCGCAGCCGGGCGATGGTTCGCGCTTCGGCCAGAAAGCGGCGGGCGATCGAAGGGTGAGCGGTGAGCTCGGGGTGGACCACCTTGATGGCGACCCGGCGGTCCAACGTGGCATCGGTGGCGAGGAAGACGGCTCCCATGCCACCGCGGCCCAGCTCGCGCTCGAGTCGGTATTGCGGCCCCAGGGCGGCCTGAAGCGCGGCGAAGAGATCGAGAGTCGAGTTGTTCATGGTCCAACCGGCATGGGAAACCGGACCAGCAATATACCCGATCCTCGCGCGCGGCACACGGGCCGACCGGGTGTCCGGTTGGATGCGTGCCCCGCGAATATGGTTGCGCGGGGCGCGCTTTCGGGGTGTGTCAGGTTGAATCCAGGTTGACGTGCCACTCCCATCCTCATGCACCATATCGCCGGGGGAACGGGGTGTCATACGGAGCCGACCAATCAGCCGCCACGGTGGCGGCCGTCCTGCTACCGGGGGAGCGTCTCCGGGTCGATGCGGCGGGCAGCGGCTGCTTCGCGGTCCTTCACCGGGACTCGATTCCCGATGCCATGCGGGCGGTTCGGGAGCGGCCGGTGGATGCGGTGCTGGTCTCGGTCCACCGCTGCGGTCCGGATCAGATGGAGGTGCTGGGGCATCTGGTGCGCAAGTTCCCCGGCATCCCTACGGTCGCGCTCCTCTCCCAACACGACGCCGGCTCCAGCGAAATGCTTCTCCGCCTGGGCGCGTCCGGGGTCCGCCAGGTGGTGGACGTCACGTCGCCTTCCGGGTGGAGCCGGCTCCGGCAGGTGGTGGGGCAACCGGCCACCCGGGCCGTGGCTCGGATCCAGGGGCCGATTCTCGACAGCGTCGCCCAGGCGCCGCCGGATGCCCGGCTGTTTCTCGAGGCGATGATCCGCCTGGCCCCGGAGGTTCCCACCGTCACCCGGCTGGCAGACCAGCTCAGCGTACGACCGAGCACGCTGATGTCGCGTTTTGCCCGGTCGGGGCTGCCGTCGCCCAAGAACTATCTGGCCGCCATCCGGCTGCTGCACGCGGCCCATCTGTTCGAGATGGCGGGACTCTCGGTGGCCGACGTTGCCTATCGGCTGGAGTACTCGTCGCCCCAGAGCTTCGGCCGGCATCTCCGCGCCATGCTGGGCGTGACCGCGCTGGAATTCCGCAGCCGGTTTCCCTTTCCGGCGGCGCTGGAGCGGTTCATCCGCCTCATGATGGAGCCTTACGCTGCGATCTGGCGTGGGTTCCATCCGCTGACGGCGGGCAGTTGGGAGGACGGGCGGGCGGCGGGGCTGCGGGGGTGAGCAGGGGGCTGGAGAAGATGGCCGCCGAGGAGCGCCGCGATGACCAGATCGGGGCCCGGGACGGCTCCTACGGACCGACCAGCCGCCCGTGCGCCGCCAGCACGGCCCGGAGCCGATCGTGGGGCAACGCCGGCACCCGGTACCAGTCGGCGCCGGTCATGGTCCGGGCGGCCAGCATGGCGTTGATGATCGCCTCTTCGGTCGCCTGCACCGTGGCCTCGTAGAGCGGATCGATCCGATCCTCGCTCACCATCCGGACGGTGGCCACTCGCGTGCTATCGGCGATGCCGGTGGGCGCGGTGGAAAAGGCGAGGAAGAGATCGCCGGAGCCCGCGCCGGCCACGCTTCCCATGCGGCCAAGGCCCAGCGCCGCGTGCCGCGCGATCCGGCGGAGCTGGTGCGGCAGCAGCGGCGCGTCGGTAGCCAGGAGCACGATGATAGAGCCGCGCTCGCGCGCCTTCGGCGCGATGGTCGACCGCGGCTCCCGCGCGCAGCGCTCCCGTGCGCGTGCCGAATCGAGCGGCGCACTGGTAGCGTAGCACGCCGCCGGATCGGGCATCTCCTCCCCCACCGGCACCCCCGCGATCCGGAGCTGCCGCCGGAGGCCGAAGTTGCACTGGACCAGCGCCCCGACGGTGTAGCCTCCCTGGCTGGCCGGCAGCCGGCGGCTGGCGGTTCCGATGCCACCCTTGAAGCCCAGGCAGGTCATCCCGGTCCCACCGCCGACATTCCCCTCGGCCACTGGTCCCGCGGCGGCCGCTTTGATGGCGGCGAGCAGGTGCTCCTTGTGGACGTGGAAGCCGAAGATGTCGTTGAGGTCGCCGTCGAACGTCTCCGCCACCACCGGCAGGCAGCAGTAGAACGCGTCGCCCAGACGCTCGCGGGCCCACTCGATCAGGCCGTCCCGCACGGTGCCGACGCTGTTGGTATTGGTGAGCGCAACCGGATACGCCAGGATCCCGTAGTCGTCGATCCAGGCGGTGCCGGTCATCTCGCCGTTGCCGTTGAGACTGAACCAGCCGGCGAAGACCGGCGCCAGGTCGTCGCGCCCCCGGGGGAAGAGCACGGTGACGCCGGTACGCACCGGACCTTCTCCCACGCGGAGCCTGCCTTCGCCCCGAATGATGGTGGAATGGCCCACGGTCACGCCCGCCACGTCGGTGATGGCGTCGAGCGCCCCGGGGCTGCCGTCCAGGGGGATACCGATGTCGCGCGCCCGCTCGGGACGGCCCTGCGCCGCGGCGTCCCCGCCGGCGGCCAGCAACAGCAGGGTCAGGCTGAGTCGTCGGATCAGGGCGTGGCCGGCGAGCGGAAGATGAAATAGACCGCGCCCACGATGCAGAGCGCGGCCCAGAGATAGTCCAGCTTGAGGGTCTGGCGCATGTAGATCACGGCGAACGGGACGAACACGGCCAGGGTGATCACTTCCTGCATGATCTTGAGCTGCGCCAGCGAGAGCGAGGTGTATCCGATGCGGTTGGCCGGGACCTGAAGCAGATACTCGAAGAGCGCGATACCCCAGCTCACGGCGGCGGCGATGTACCACGGCCGGTCCGCCAGATTCTTCAGATGGGCGTACCAGGCGAACGTCATGAAGACGTTGGAGCACACCAGGAGTACCGCGGCTCGGGCGACGATATCGTTCCGGATGAGCCCTCCGCCAGATCAGGTGTTCACGCGGGCTGCAGCGCGTGGGGCCGCAGCTCGGCATCGAGTGTCCGCCCGGCTCGGGCCACGATCTCAGGGATCGCGCTCACGTCGGCCTCGGACGTCCGGAAGTTGACGATGCAGGCCCGGAGCAGGAAGGTCCCGTCCAGCACCGCGTTGGTGACGAAGAGGTCGCCCGACCGCTTGAGCCGGGCGAGCAGCGCTTCGTTCAGGGCGTTGAGGTACGCCTGGACGGACGGGGTCCCCGGCGCGAGGTCGGCCGGCACGTAGCGGAAGGTCGCAATGCTGAGGCCGAGGGTCACCGCCTCGAGCTCCGGATGGGCTTCGGCGCCGCGGTACAGTGCCTCCGCCATCCGGCAGTCGTGCCCGATCATCTGGGCAAGGCCGTCCCGTCCGGCCTGGCGGATTCCGAGCCAGACCTTGAGCGCCCGGAATCCACGCGAGTTCTGCAGGCCGAGCTCGTGATAATTGATCGGCGGCTCCTCGCCTTCGGTGTCGAAACGGTAGTAGGCGGGCGAGTAGGAATACGCGTCACTCAGGCGGTGGGCCTCCCGCACCAGGACGCATCCGGCCTCGAGCGGCGCGTAGAGCCACTTGTGGGGATCGACCGCCAGGGAGTCGGCGAGGGAGAGCGCCCTGAGGTCGTCCGGTGCATCGGAGAGCACTGCCGCCGGCGCCCCGTAGGCGCCGTCCACGTGGAACCAGAGGCCGTGCTCCCGGCAGATGGCCGCCAGCTCGCGGAGCGGATCGATGGCGCCGGTGCTCACCGTGCCGGCGGCGCCCACCACCATGATCGGCCGGTCGCCGGCGGCGATGTCCTGCCGGATCTGCTCCCGGAGCGGAGCGAGCAGCATGCGCTGCCGCGCGTCCGTGGGGATCCACCGGACCGCGTCGGTGCCGAGCCCGAAGAGGTCCGCGGCCTTCTGAATCCAGGTGTGGGTGCCCTGGGAGACGTAGACCCGGGCCCGGGCGGCGTCGGCGCCGGCCAGGCCGGCCCGCCGCACCTCCTCACCCAGCATGGCCCGGCGTCCGGCCAGGAAGCAGCCGAAGTTGGCCATGTTGCCCCCGCTCACCAGCAGGCCACCGCAGTCACTGGGATACCCCACCAGCTCGGCGATCCAGCGCACCGACTCGGCCTCGATCTCCGAGGCAATGGGCGAGAGCTCCCAGCCGCCGACGTTGGGGTTGATGGCGGCGGCGAGCAGGTCAGCCAGCGCCCCGATCGGCGCGGCGGACGAGGTGATGTACCCCATGAACCGGGAATGGCCGCTGAACAGCGAGTGGCCGAACAGGAGGTCCGCCGTCTCCCGCAGGAGTGCCGCGGGCTCGCTGCCCTTCCGGGGAACCGGCCTCCGGCCCAGCAGCGCACGGATCTCCGTCGGGGTCTCGCCCAGGGTGAGCGGGCGCTCCGGCAAGGAGCCGAGAAAGTCGGCGATCCGGTCGACCAGCTCGCGCCCGGCCCGGCGGAACTCCTCGGATGACATCTCCAGCGGCGTGCCAGGCTCCGGCATGCGGTCTCCAGTGGTCCGAAACGGACCGGTCACTGACTCTCTGCGGCTGATTCAAGTGACGACTGCCAGGACGTCCGCCAGCACGGCCAGCCGCTCGGTCCAGTATCGCTTGGCCCGGGTGGCATCCGCGGCGCTGGCGAGCTTCCGATGCCGGACGCTGACCCGGCTCCTGCCCGGCCCCTTGGAGGCAAACCCGGCATCGACCCGGCTGCCATCCTCCCACACCATACGGAGCGACTTTCCCCGGGTTGTCGTGCTGACCCGGAAGGCAACTCCCGACAGCCAGCGGGCCCGCTGCCGGCCATCCGTCCACGCGCGGTAGAGAGTGACCAGCGATGCGGGGACCACCTTGCTGCGGGTGATCTCGTAGCCGTCGCTCCTCTGGTGGCGCTTCCGAAGCCCGCGCTCCTCCTCATAGGTGACCGTGATCGTCTGCCGCCACCACGAGGCGAGCTCGTAGCGGGCGATGAGCAGGGCGACGATCTCCCTGTGGCTCTTGCTGGCGGCGCTGGCCCGGTCGAGGATGGCGAACCACTCCGCCCAGCTCTTCCCGGTGCGCGCGCGCACCGCCGCGTCTCCGATGCGCCTCACCAACCCATGCGGCCGCGCAACGAGGTGATGTGCGCGGCGTGGTGCTCACCATGCCAGGCGTACATCGCGATCACCTCGTCGACAGTGAAATCCCGGCCGTGCTCGGGATGCCGAAAGGTTCGCGCCCCGTCGGTTGGCGTCAACTGTCTGAGCAGGAGATGCCAGCGCGCATGCAGCGCCTCCAGCAACGCCAGCGAGATCTCGATCGGGGCGGTCCGGGCGTCGGGCAGCTCGGCCCAGCGCGCCTCCTCGTAGGGCTTGATGGTCGGCGCCGGCTCGGTGAGCGCCAGGCGCATCCGGGTATAGGCGTTGAGGTGACTGTCGGGGACATGGTGGACCACCTGCCGGACGGTCCACCCGCCGGGACGATACGGCGTGTCGAGCTGGTCGTCGCTGAGCCCCACAACGGCCGCGCGCATCCGCCCAGGTGCCCCCGCGATCCGGGCTACACACTCCGCTCGCCCGCGCTCGGTCAGGGTCTCGAACTTGAACCGGCCGATGGGGTATCGTAGATCGGGCATGCTCTCCGGTGCTGCCTGTCCTGGCGGGCTACTCGCCATCGTCCACCCGCTCCCGGAGGTCGTCGCGTTCCTGGCGGGCACCGCCACGGAACTCGAAGTGGGCCTCCGGCAGCAGCCGGTCGGGCGAGGGTGAGTCGGTCATCTTTTGGAGAAGAAGGTTGGCCAGCACCGCTTCCGCTATTCGGGCTGCTGGTTCCCATTCGCCGGGCGTGAGCGCGGGATACAGGTGGGCAAACTCCGGGCGCAGCCGGGCCTCTCGCATGGCCCAAATCTAGCTCTTCTCCGGTGCGGGCGCGTCAGCGCGCAACCATTGTCATCGCTCCCGCATCCAAATCCTTGCAGCATCCCCGCAGTACCCGGTTCCCGGGGTCGCGGCCAAGGCAGTACGGCTCCGGGAACTACCTCTCTTTTTTCCCCCGATCCCGTCTCTTCCCGTGATGCATCGATTCCCGTAATGCATCGATTTCATTGAACTCGGCCACCGCGGCTCACCCGGTGCGCGCCCATGCGGGCCGTTGCACGAGCGCGCAACAATATTCGTCGAGCAACTTGCGCGATTTTTTGGCTTCTGCCCTAAACCGGTGTTCTGCCGATCCTTGCCAGCTCGGGAGCGTCGACCATCAGCTGCTCCGCTCGTCGCAGCGCACGTTGATGAGCCCGGGCTCGAGCCGCAGGTGGGTGAACACCTGTGTCATGGTCACCGATCGGTAGGCGCAGGCCAGCACCGACCGGCGGGCACGGAACAGCACGGTACAGTTGCGCACGCTGCACTGGACGGTGGCCGCGCTTCCCTCGAGGGTGCCGCTTCGGGTCGAGAGCACCTGCGGCCAGGTCCTCCGGTCGCCCGCTTCCTCTACCCAGCGGGTCGAGTCATCCGCCGCCGGCCGGTCGGTGTAGCCGTTCTCCAGCACGAACTGCTCGGCGCAGTGGCGCGCCATGATCTCCATGCCCTCCCGCAGGTCACGCGTGAGCAGACACCGGTGCGGGTCCGCCCGCAGCCAGGGCGCCACCCTGTCCGGTGTCCGCGGGGGGCCGGCCCCTCCGCAGGCGAGCGCCAAGATCAGCAGGCAAGAGCCCGCGCAACGCATCGCTTGATCTCCACGGGCGACTCAGGCCAGCGAGATCCCCTCCTTGAGGACCCAGACCTTGGTCGCGAAGAACAGACGGATCATTGACCGGTAGTCGGCGGCGGTCACCAGCACGACCAGCGCCTGGCCATCGGTGCCCTTGGTCGGACGCACGTTCTGCTTGAGACGCATCCGGCCACGCAGCGCGTCGAACCAGGCGGGCAGGTCGTTCCGCTCCTCACCCCGCACCACGTCCTTGGTGCGGGCGCCACTGGGGTCGGCCAGAGCCACCTGGCAGTACCACCTGCCGCGCGCCTCTCCCTTGGTAGCCCGGGCGAACGTGAGGGAGCGATCGGTCAGCTCGGCCCACACCTTGAGGTTGGGGGTCGTGCGGGGCCGCACTTCCAGCCGCTGGCCCCTGACCTTGGGCACCCGCACCACGAATTCCCACTCGTTGCGGTTGGCGAAGTTGCCGTCGGTCACCGCGTAGCTCTGCTCGGTGCCGGAGACCGCCTCGCCCGCGAAGGTCCAGGTCGCGGCGCGCGACTCACCCGCCTTCACCGCCACTCGGTCAAGCTGATACCGCTTGCGGGATGCCATGGGCCGCCTCCGGAAAGGGAGAGTGGGTCAGGGATGGTTCCGGCTCACCCGCTGGCAGGGGCGGCGAGCCGTGCCAGATACGCCCGGATCCGCCGGGCATTGGTGCCGACGTCGCTTCCTCCAACCCGCGAGACCGACCGCACGTCCACTCTGCTCCCGGCCGGATCCGGCTCGATCCGAATCACGACGTCGTCCTTGAAGCCGAACCAGGGGGTCGTAGCGGTAGCCTCGATGCGGTGCGCGGTCGAGTCCGCAGCCACCAGCTCCCACCCCATCGCCCGTGCGGTGGCGAGGGCTCGGACAAACGCGGGACCGGGGGCGAGGTGTACCAGCAGGGGATGGAGATCGGGATACCCTTTGCGCTGAGCCGCCGCGACCTCGGGACCGCCGTAAGCGGCGGGATTCGGGGCGCCGGCCCGCAGCGGCAGAACCGCCACGAACTCCGGCGGATGCTCCAGGTCGGTGGTGATGTCGTGGATGGGCGGCACCCGGCGCGCTTGCTGGAGCCAGTGCCACGGCACGTAAGCCACGCCGCCACCGACGATCAGTGCCGCTGCCTGAAGCAGGACGGACCGCCGACCCGTCCGGGTCAGCAGGCTCACCAGCGCCGCGGCTACTGCGGCGAGTCCGATGTAGGCCGACCAGCGGAGCAGGCTGAAACCGGTTCCGAAGTCCCAGAGCCGGAGGCGCACGGCCGGCCCGGCGAGCAGCAGCAGGAGCAAGGCCACGCCCGCCAGCGCCGGGGCCGCCCATCGGAGCCGCATGCCGCCTCCTGTCCCAGATGTGGAGAGTCGATCGAAGATAGGAGATCGCACGGGCATCACACAACCGTGACGAGCACCCCACTACTATTGAGACAGTGCCCCCGGGCTAAATGCGTGGGCGGAAATCGAAACGGAGAACCATGGACGCACCGACCGCTCGGTGGATCGATCGGATGGGCCGCACGCTCGCGCGCCGCTTCCCGCGAGGCTTGGCGGGCACGACCATCCTGCTGCTGTCCAGCTGTGTGGGCACCCCGCGCGTGGCGGGGGTGCCCGCCGCCTCCCCGGCACCGCAGGTGCCCTGGACTCCGCCCACCGCGATTACCCGTCCCATCCACCCGGCGGACACCGCTGCCCGTGCCGCGCTGCCCGCGGGGCTGGCCGCTCGAATCACCAGGCTCACGCTGGCCGAAATCGTGGACCTGGGACTCAGCAACAACGCGGCGACCCGCCTCGCCTGGGCCAACGCCCAGACGGCTGCCGCCACCTACGGCTCGGAGCGGGGAGCGTGGCTGCCCACACTCGATGCGGACGTGAGCGCTTCCCGGATCAAGACCGTCGCCACCTCGGGCCGGATCTCGGTGGAGCAGTCGGTCCTGACGCCGAGTCTCACGCTGTCCTACCTGCTGCTCGATTTCGGCGGGCGCACCGGCCGGATCGAAGGCGCGCGGCAGCGGCTCTACTCCGCGGGATTCACCCACAACGCGACCATTCAATCGGTGGTGCTGCAGATCGAGGTCGCCTATTTCCAGTATCTGGCCAGCCGCTCCCTGCTGGGTGCGCAGCGGACCTCGCTGGAGGAAGCCCAGGCCAATCTCGCGGCCGCGGAGGAGCGGCGCCGGGTGGGTGTGGCCACCATCGCGGACGTGCTCCAGGCGCGGACGGCTGCGAGCCAGGCGCAGCTCAACCTGCAGACCACCGAGGGAGACCTGCAGACCGCTCGCGGCGCCCTCGCGCTCTCGCTGGGCCTCCCCGCCAACCTGCCGTACGACGTCGATTCGACCGCGGCGGCGGTGCCGGTGGCAGCGCTGACCGACAGCGTGAACGCGCTCATCGCGACAGCCTTGCAGGGCCGCCCCGACCTCGCCGCGGCCCGGGCGGAGGCCGAGGCAGCCCGGGCGGGCATCTCGGAAAGCCGGGCCAACCTGCTCCCTTCACTCAACCTGTCGGCGACCGGGGGCCGGACCTACGCCGGCAGCATTCCCAACGGCGCCAACAGCTACAACGTGAGCCTGGGGCTCAGCATCCCGCTGTTCAACGGGTTCTCCCGGCAATACGACGTCCGTGCCGCCCGGTTCCAGGCCGAAGCCGCGTCGGCGCAGACCGAGTCGCTTCGCCAGCAGGTGGTCTATCAGGTCTTCAGCTCCTACTACGCGCTGCAGACCGCCACCCGCCGGGTTCGCACCGCCGAGGACCTGGTGGCCAGCGCGCAGCAGTCCAATGAGGTCGCACTGGGGCGCTACAAGGGAGGCGTGGGAAGCGTGCTCGACCTGCTCCAGGCGCAGACGGCGCTGGCCGGCGCGCGAGCCCAGCATGTCGACGCCCGGCTGGCCTGGAGTGTGGCACTCGCCCAGCTGGCGCACGATTCCGGCGTGCTCGACCCGCGAGGCGGCAACCCGCTTCGCCTGACCACCGACACCACGGGCCGGGAACCGCGATGACGACCTTCCCCTCCATGCGGCTCCATGCCGCGCTCGTGCTGGTCACGTTGGCAGGCTGCCGGAAGACACAGGCCCCGCCGCCCGCGAGCGTCCCGGTGACCGTCGCCAGAGCCGAGCGGCGGCCGGTACCCTTCGACCTGGCTGCCACCGGAAGCGTCGAGCCACTCCAGACGGTGGCCGTGCTGCCGCAGGTGAGCGGTCCGCTGGTCCGGATCGCCTTCTCCGAGGGCCAGGAGGTCGAAAAAGGGCAGGTTCTCTTCCAGATCGACCCGCGGCCGTTCAAGGCCGCCCTGGACCAGGCCCAGGCGGCCCTGGATCGCGACCGGGCGCAGGCCACCAACGCCGAGCAGGACGCGAAGCGCTACGCCTCACTCTCGGAGAAGGAGTACGTGACGACGCAGCAGTACGATCAGGCCCGCACCACCGACGCGGCCGCCCGCGCCACCCTGGCCGGGAGCCAGGCCGCGGTCGAGCAGGCCCGGCTCAACCTGCAGTACGCCACCATCCGGGCGCCGATCGCCGGGCGGACCGGCAGTCTCAGGGTCCGGCAGGGAAACCTGGTGCGGACCACCGACGATGCGCCGCTGGTGACCATCAACCAGATCCGCCCGATCCTGGTGCGCTTCGCCGTGCCGGCGTCGAATCTCGGCGTGATCCAATCGCGGGCGCAGAAAGACCTGGTGATCCGGGCGGAGCCGACCGGGGGCGAAGCCGGCAGCGAGGGCCGGCTCTCCTTCGTCGATAACGCCGTCGACACGGCTACCGGCACGATCCTGCTCAAGGGGACGTTCGCCAACGGGGACGGCGCCCTCTGGCCGGGCGAGTTCGTCAACGTGCGGCTCAGGCTCTATACCGAGGAGAACGCGCTGGTGGTCCCGTCGTCCGCGGTCGTCTCCGGGCAACAGGGCACCTATGCGTTCGTGATCCAGCCGAACGGGACCGCCGGCACCAGGAAGCTGAAGGTGGAGCGCTCGGCGGGGGACGTGAGCGTGGTGAGCGGAGAAGTGCAGCCGGGGGACCAGGTGGTCACGGACGGCCAGCTCCGCCTGCGGGTGGGGTCGAAGGTACAGATCAACAGTCCGGGCGACAGCGTCCGGTCGGGGGCAGGAGCATCATGAACTTCACCGGACTCTTCATTCGTCGGCCGGTCATGACCACGCTGGTCATGGCGGGCATCCTGATCTTCGGCATCGTCGCGTACCGGCTGCTGCCGGTGAGCGACCTTCCCACCGTGGACTACCCCACGGTGTCGGTGAGCGCCAGCCTGCCGGGGGCGAGTCCGGAAACGATGGCCGCCTCGGTGGCCACGCCGCTGGAGAAACAGTTCTCGACCATCCCCGGGGTCACCGCGATGACCTCCACCAGCAGTCAGGGGAGCACGTCGATCACCCTGCAGTTCGCCCTGAGCCGCAATATCGACGATGCGGCGCAGGACGTTCAATCCGCCATCTCCAAGACCCAGCGCACCCTGCCCCAGGACATGCTGCCGCCGAGCTACCAGAAGGTCGACCCCTCTGCCAGCCCGATCCTGTATTTCGCGCTCCGCACCACAACGCTTTCGCTCTCCCAGCTCGACGAGTACGCGGAGAACACCCTGGCCCAGCGCCTGTCCACCATCGACGGGGTGGCTCAGGTGCAGGTCTACGGGTCGCAGAAATACGCAGTGCGCATCCAGCTCGACCCCCAGGCGCTCGCGGCCCGTGGCATCGGCATCGACGAGGTCTCCCTGGCGGTACAGAACGGGAACGTGAACCTGCCGACCGGCACGCTCTGGGGTACGGATAAGGCCTATTCCGTCGAGTCCAACGGGCAGCTCAACAACGCGGCGGACTTCGGCGCGCTGGCGGTGGCCTATCGCGATGGCGCGCCGGTCCGGCTCAGGGACCTGGGCCGGGTGGTGGACAGCGTCCAGGATACCAAGCAGGCAAGCTGGTTCAACGGCGACCGGGCCATCGTGCTCGCCATTCAGCGCCAGCCCGGCACCAACACCGTGGCCGTGGCGCAGCGGGTGAAAGCCGAGCTGGCCAAGCTCCGGCCGGATCTGCCGGCGTCGGTGGACGTCTCCACGCTGTACGACCGGTCCCAATCCATCGAGCAGTCGGTGAGCGACGTCAAGTTCACCCTCTTCCTCGCGCTCTGCCTGGTGGTGCTGGTGATCTTCCTCTTTCTCCGGAACCTCCGGGCCACGATCATCCCCAGCCTGGCCCTGCCGATGTCGCTGGTGGGCACCTTCGCGGTGATGTACCTGCTGGACTACAGCCTCGACAACCTCTCGCTGATGGCGCTCACGCTGGCCGTGGGCTTCGTAGTGGACGACGCGATCGTGGTGCTGGAGAACATCGTGCGTCACATCGAGCGGGGGGAGAGCGTGATGGAGGCGGCGCTGGCCGGCAGCCGGGAGATCGGCTTCACCGTGATCTCGATGACCCTCTCGCTGGTGGCCGTGTTCATCCCGGTGCTGTTT
This sequence comes from Gemmatimonadales bacterium, assembly GCA_036265815.1. NCBI lineage: Bacteria > Pseudomonadati > Gemmatimonadota > Gemmatimonadia > Gemmatimonadales > Gemmatimonadales bacterium. Next base: position 263,695 of record DATAOI010000052.1, on the reverse strand, counting down.
CTCGGCGGGCTGATCGGGCGGCTGTTCCAGGAGTTCGCGGTCACCATCGCGGTGGCCATCCTGGTCTCCGGCTTCGTCTCGCTCACCCTCACCCCGATGCTCTGCAGCCGCTGGCTCAAGCCGGCGGAGGCGAACGAGCGGCACGGCCGACTCTACCAGATGAGCGAGCGGGTCTGGGAGGGGGCGCTCTCCGGGTATGAGCGGAGCCTCGCCTGGGTGATGGACCGGCGGGGACTGGCGATGGCATTCAGCGGGCTCATCCTGGTGGGGACGGTGCTCCTGGGGCTCGTGGTGCCCAAGGGGTTCATCCCCAGCGAGGACCAGGGCCAGCTGTTCGGGACCACGGAGACGGCCGAAGGCACCAGCTTCGACAACATGGTGCAGCACCAGCGGGCCGCGGCCGCGATCGTGAAGGAGGATCGCAACGTCGAGGGCTTCATGTCGGCGGTGGGCGGTGGCGGGCGAAACACCACCACCAACCAGGGCCGCCTGCTGATCCACCTCAAGCCGCGCGCCCAGCGTTCGATGGACGCGGACGCGGTGGCCCGGTCACTGACACAGAAGCTCGCCGCGGTGCCGGGGATGCGGGTCTACCTCACCAATCCGCCGGTGATCAATATCGGCGGGCGCTCCTCCAAGAGTCAGTATCAGTTCACCCTGCAGGGGTCGGATATCGGCACGCTGTACCAGGCGGCCGGCACCATGGAGCAGAAGCTCCACGAGGTGAACGGGCTGACCGACATCACCAGCGATCTGCAGGTCAAGAACCCCCAGGTGCAGGTGACCATCGCCCGCGACCGCGCCGCCGCCCTCGGCATCGACGTGAACACCATCGAGAGCGCGCTGTACGACGCCTATGGCGCCCGGCAGGTGAGCACCATCTTCACCCCCAACGACCAGTACTGGGTGGTGATGGAGCTGCTGCCGCAATACCAGCGCGACCTGTCGGCCCTCAACCTGCTGCACATCACCGGGCGGAACGGCGTTCCGGTGCCGCTGGGGAGCCTGGCGCAGGTGACCCCCTCCACCGGTCCGCTGACGGTAAACCATTCGGGGCAGCTTCCGTCGGTGACGCTCTCGTTCAATCTCGCGCCCGGCACATCGCTGGGCGCGGCGGTGAGCCAGGTGGATCGGCTGGCCCGCCAGTCGCTGCCCGCGAGCATCGGCACCAGCTTCTCGGGAACCGCCCAGGCCTTCCAGTCGGCCCAGCAGGGGCTGCTGATCCTGCTGGTGCTCGCGATCGTGGTGATCTACCTCGTCCTCGGCATTCTCTACGAGAGCTTCGTCCACCCGCTCACGATTCTCTCGGGGCTTCCCTTCGCGGGGTTCGGCGCCCTGCTCGTGCTGGTCATCTTTCAGCTCGACCTCAGCGTCTACGCGTTCGTGGGCATCATCATGCTCATCGGGCTGGTCAAGAAGAACGCGATCATGATGATCGACTTCGCCATCGAGGCGGAGCGCCAGGAGCACAAGAGTGCCCGCGCGGCCATCCTGGAAGCGGCGAGCGTGCGATTCCGGCCGATCATGATGACCACTTGTGCCGCGCTCATGGGCACCTTGCCCATCGCGCTGGGCGCCGGCGCGGGTGCCGAGTCGCGGCGGCCCCTTGGCGTGGCGGTAGTGGGCGGACTCGCCTTTTCGCAGATCATCACGCTGTACATCACGCCGGTGGTGTACACCTATCTCGACGCGTTCCAGTCGTGGGCCAGCGGACGGAAGCGGCGCGATGAGGCGCCCAGGGCGGAAGTTCCGGAGGAGCGGATGCCGGCGCTGGCGGGCTGAGGTTTCACAGCTCGGGTACGGCTGCGGGCTCCGGCGCGACCCGGTACCCACGGCGGCCGCCCGCCGTCGTGCCCACCCGGAGGGCCAGAGCCGCGGCCACCAGGCAGAGGCCGGCGGATGCCCAGAACGCCGGACGATAGTCGCCCACCGTGGTCCGCACCCAGGCGGCGGAATAGGCGGTGAGGGCGGCTCCGACCTGATGTCCCGCCGCGATCCAGCCGAACATGACGGGAGCGCGCTCCGCTCCGAACGCGTCGGTTGCGAGCCGGAGCGTGGGCGGCACCGTGGCGATCCAGTCCAGGCCGTACCACACCGCAAAGACCCAGATCCCCGCGTCATGGCCCGCCAGCGCGAACGGCAAATAGAAGAGCGACAGCCCGCGCAACCCGTAGTACCAGGCGAGCAGGTGCCGGCTGCTCCAGCGGTCGGACAGCCAGCCCGCGCCGGTCGTTCCTACCAGGTCGAACATTCCCATCAGCGCCAGCATGCTCGCCGCCCGGACTTCGGGGATGCCGTGGTCGTGCGCCGCGGGGATCAGGTGGGTGCCGATGAGTCCGTTGGTCGAGGCCCCGCAGATGAAGAAGGTCGCGAAGAGCAGCCAGAAGTCCCGGGAACGGGCGCCTTGGGCCAGGGCCATGACCGCCGCGCGCGCGGGGTTGCCGCTCGACGCCGGCTGCGGGTCCAGCGCCGAGGCGCCGTAGGGGGCCAGGCCCAGGTCACGCGGACGCTCCCGGAGGAACAGGGCCACCAGGGGCGCCGCGAGCGCCACGGCGCCTGCCACCGTGAGCACCGCTGGTCGCCAGCCGTAGTGCTGGATGATCGAGGCGAGGAGCGGCAGGAAGACGAGCTGTCCCGTCGCCGCGCTGGCCGTGAGCAGTCCCATCGCGAGGCCCCGCCGTGCACGGAACCAGCGGTTCGCCACGGTGGCCCCGAGGACCAGCGCCGCCATCCCGCTGCCGATGCCCACTACCACGCCCCACAGCAGCACCAGCTGCCACGGCTGGCTCACCAGGGTGGAGAGACTCACGCCGAGTGCGAGCAGGGCGAGCGCGACCAGGGTCGTCCGCCGGATGCCCAGCCGCTGCATGAGCGCGCCGGCGAACGGTCCCATGAGCCCGTACAGCAGGATGTTCACCGAGATGGCGAGCGCGATGGTCGAGCGCGACCAGCCGAACTCCTGCTCCAGCGGGATGATCAGCACCGCAGGCGTGGCCCGGACGCCGGCGGCGGCGAGCAGCACCACGAAAGTGACGCCGAGGACGAGCCAGGCGTAGTGCGGCGTGCCACTGCGTCCGGGGCTCATCGCTCGCTTGCTTCCCGAAGGATCAGGCTGCAGCAGGTGACGCCGCCTTCCGCCTTGGCGAGCTCCGACGCGTCCACCGTTCGGACGGAAATGCCGCGGGACTCAAGCGTGGTTCGAGTTCGAGGAAACGCCGACGGGTAGATCACGGTCCCGCCGATCTGGAGCGCATTCCCTCCGAACGGCTCGGCTGGATCGACTGGGATGAGCTCCAGCCCCGGAAAGGTCTCCGGCCGTACCCAATCCCGGTTGATCAGGAGCGTCCGCTCGGCGACCTCGCTGACGGCCGACTTGAGATGGAGAGCGCCCGATACTTCGACCGTAGACACCCCATAGCCCAACGGCGCCAGGTGACGGGCCAGCTGGCGGATCCCGTCCAGGTTAGTGCGGGAGGAGAGGCCCACATAGACCGAGCGTCCGACCCGCAGCACGTCTCCCCCGTCGAGAGTGCCCGGCGGCTCGATGCTGAGCAGCGGCCGGTGCAGCCGCAACGCGTCCGCCACGTCCGCCGTCTCCGCTCGGCGCGACTCGGCGCCTGGCCGGGTGATCACCGCCAGCTCGTCGAGCACTACGGCCGTGTCTTCGATGAAGACGCCATCCGCCTTGTCCCTGCCGCCGGGCACCCGGCACACCCGGCAGCCCAGCTCGGTGAGGCAGCGCTCGTAACTCTCGTGCTGCCGCGCGGCCGTCTTCACGTCGATCGGCTGGCGGACCAGATGGGTCAGCTCGCAATCGGCGATAGCGGGGCTGACCTCGCGGGTGAACGCGAGCATCTGCGGGCTCAGCCGGCCACCCGGCGCGGACGCCGCACCAGCTCGCCGCCGCAATTGGGGCAGCGCTGCTCCATGGCCACCGAGCACCCGGGGCAGAAGGTGCACTCGTAGCTGCAGATGAAGGCCAGGTCCTCGTGCTCCAACGATCGCTGGCACTTCTCGCATTGACTCCGCATCTCCAGCGGCATGGCGTCTCCCGTCGTGGCGCGTAGGCTAGCCGAACTTCTCCGATTTGAGCTGGTCCAGTGCGGCGGTCACCTCGTCGAGCGGGATCCACCCGATCCCGCGATCGTCGATGACCGAGCGGTGGGGCGAGCGGTACGGCAGCCACGGCATGATCCCCGGCTGCCCGTGGTACAGGCCCACCGTGGGGATCTTCCACGCCGCGGCCAGATGCACCACCGCCGTGTCGGGCGTGAGCACCAGATCGAACTCGTGGATCACCGCGGCGAACTCGTGGAGCGATGTCAGCGGTGGCACCGGCTCGAGCCCCGTGGCCGCCGCGACCGCCGCGACCTCCTCGGCGTCTCGGGGCGCGCCGCAGACGCTGACCTCGAAGCGCTCGTCAGTGGCGGCCAGATGCCGGATCAGCGCGACGAAGTTGTCCCGTCCCCAGTATCGTTCGGGGCCGCGGCCCGAGATGTTGACGCCCAGCCGGAGCGGCCGGCTGCGAGGGCCGAGCAGCTCGCGCGCGCGCCGCTGGTCCGCCTCGCTCAGGCGGTACTCCAGGTCGAGGGGCACCGTGGCCGGGTCGATGCCGAAGGGCAGCAGCAGCTGCGCCAGGCGCTCGACAGGGTGCACGGTCGCCCGGTCCAGCAGTGGAGCCGCGTGGGAATAGTAGCCGGCATCGGCGTGCGCCAGTCCCACCGCGAGGCGCGCGCCGCACCAGCCGATCACCACCCGGGAGATGGCCGACGGGTTGTCGACCAGATCGACCACCACGTCGTACCGCTCCCGACGCAGCGCGCGCAGGAGGGCCAGGGCGCTCGGGAGCGTCTTGTCGTAGCGCCAGACCCGATCCACGAACGGCGCCACGGCGTCCCGCGCCGCGTAGTTGTTGCGGCTGACCAGCAGATGGATCCGGCCGGCCGGGTAACGCTGCCGGAGCGCCCGCAGCACCGGAATTCCCACCAGCACGTCTCCGATCCGCTCCTGCCGCATCAGCAGAATGGCCGGTGCGGCGGGGAGCCGCAGCAGGTCTTCCGCCCCGGTCGCCATCGCTCCGGTGAATTGCCGCCGCCCGCTCCGGAGCAGGCGCCGTCGGACGAAGTGCTCGACCGGCTTGAGGGAGAGGCGCACCAGTGGGCCGAAGCTCCGGAACCTAGAGATCGTAGAGTGCGCCGTACTTGGCAGCGAGCGCGTCCACCAGGGGCCGGTGGTCCGGCGCCGATCCCGTCACCACCTCGATCAATCGCGTCGACGGATGCCGCCCACCCTGGCGATACACCCGTTCGCCGAGCCAGCGCACCAGCTCGGCGAATTCTCCCCGGGCGAACTGCTCGTCCAGATCACCCAGCTCCGCCGCCGCCCTGGCAAAGAGCTGGGCCCCGAACACATCGCCCAGGGTGTAGGTCGGGAAATAGCCGATCAGGCCGTCCGCCCAGTGGCCATCCTGGAGGCAGCCTTCCGCGTCGTTCTCGGGGGTGACGCCGAGGTGGTGCCGGTAGCCGTCGCTCCAGGCGTCGGGAACGTCGGCGGCGGCGAGCTTGCCGGAAATGAGTGCCCGCTCCAGGTCGAAGCGCACCAGCGTGTGGAGGTTGTAGGTCACCTCGTCGGCGTTCACCCGGATGAGCGAAGGGGAGACGCCATTCACCGCGAAGTGCAGCTGGTCCAGCTCGACGTCGCCCAGGCTCTCGGGAAAGAGCCGGCGAGCGGCGGGGAAGAAGTGCTCCCAGAAGCTCCGGCTCCGTCCCACCCGATTCTCCCAGAACCGGGCCTGCGACTCGTCCATTCCTACCGACGCCGCCTCCCCCATCGGGGTGGCGTAATGGGCCGGATCGAGGCCCTGCTCGTAGAGTCCGTGCCCCACCTCGTGGAGAATGGTGAACAGCCCGGACGCGAAATCGCGCTCGTCGTACCGCACCGAGATCCGGCAGTCACCCGAGCCGATGCTGGTGCAGGAGGGATGCACCCCCAGGTCCATCCGCCCGCGGCTGAAGTCGAAGCCCACCGCCGCGGCGACGGTCTCACCGAAGCGGCGCTGCCGGTCGCGGGGAAACGGCCGCCGGAGAATGGAGCGGTCGGGCTGGCGGGTGGCCCCGGCGATCCGGGCCGCCAGGGGGACGAGGTCCCGCCGGAGCGCATCGAAGAGGCGGGCCACCACGGCGCTGCTGAGACCCGGCTCGTAGTCTTCGATCAGCGCGTCATACGGCTCGCTCTCATAGCCCACGCACTCCGCCTCGGCGCGCTTGAGCGAGACGATGCGCTCGAGCCACGGGCGGAAGCGGCCGAACTCCGCATTCTGCCGGGCCCCAGCCCACGCTTTCTGGGCCAGGGCCGTGGTGCGGGCGACGTCCTCGACCAGGCGACGAGGGAGCCGAACGTAGCGGTCGTACTCCCGGCGGAGCGCGCGCACGTTCACCGCGGGAGGCGAAGCCGGGTCGGCCAGCAGGTCGGACCCCTCCAGCTCAGCCAGCAGCTCGCCAACCCGCGGATCGGTGCCGCGCTCGTGCAGCAGGCCGGCCACCAGGGCCATCTGCTCGCTACGATTCTCCACCCCCCCGGCCGGCATGTACGTCTCCTCGTCCCACTCGAGCAAGGCGTCGATGGTGGTGAGGAGGGCCTCCTCCCGCACTCGGCGGATCAGCTCGTCGTAGGCCTTGTCCCCGCGCATGATCTCCCGTGGTCAAGGGTCAGGCAGTAACATACACGTTCACGCCCCGACCGAGCCGACACCAGCCCCGAGACGATCATGCTGACCGCTGCCGAAGAGCTGGGCCTCGGCGGACTGGCTTTGAGCAGCCGGGTGCAGCGCGCGCTCTACGGCCTTCCCGAGCCCGAGCTGCTGCAGCTGATCGAGCGGCTGCGGCAGGGCGCGATCGAGCGGCACGTCATCTATCTCCACGACGGCACCATCGACCCCGTCCGCATCCTGCCCTGCCCCATCACCGTGGTGCCCGACCAGCTCGCGTACATCCACCATATCACTCTCAGCGTCCAGAACGCGCTCAAACGGCTGGCGCCCCTCTATTTCAGCGACCCCGCGGTGCGGGAAATCCTCCGGCTGCCGGCGGAGGAAGAGCGCTGGCTGCGCGAATGCTGGGGGCCGAGCCAGGAGCTGCACAATCCGATCTTCGGACGGCTGGACGCGCTGATCGACTTCACCAGTCCGATGTGGAAGGAGTCGCTCCGGTTCGTCGAGCCCAACCTGAGCGGCATCGGCGGCCTCCACATGGTGCCGACCGCCGAGCGGCTCCTGGCCGACATCGTGGTGCCGGCGCTCCGGGAGCGGGATCCAGAGCTCGACCTCCGGCTGGGTCATGACATGCGGGAGCTGCTCACCCGGGAGATCTTGGATCACATGGCCGCCATCGGCTGTGGCCCCCATCTCTGTTTCATCGAGCCCAAGTATTCCGGGACCGGTCCCGACGAGCAGGAGGAGATCGCGCGCTATCTGCGCGACCGCCACGGCCTGTCGGTGGATCACGCGGATCCATCGGAGCTGGAGCTGTACCACGGGCGAGTGGCGTACCAGGGGACCAACGTCGACCTCGGCTACCGGGACTACGGAGTCACCGATCTGCTGGAGCTCGAGGCGGAGGGCGTGGACGTCGAGCCGATGCGCGTACTGCTGCGGGAGAACCGGCTCATCTCCTCGATCGCGGCCGACCTCGATCAGAAGAGCTGCTGGGAAGTGCTCACCGACCCCGATCTCTGCCGGCGCTACTTCAGCCCCGACGAGCGGCAACTGTTCCAGCGGCACATCCTCTGGACCCGGGTGCTCTCCGACCGCCGGACGATGCTCCCCGACGGCCGGGTGGGCGATCTGCTGGAGTACACCAGGAGTTGCCACGAGCAGCTGGTCCTCAAGCCCAACCGGTCGTACGGGGGCGAGGGGATCGTCATCGGGCCAGCGGTTACCTCCGGCGAATGGGAAGCCGCGCTGGAGGCCGCGCTGGCCGATCCCCACGAGCGCTGGGTGGCCCAGCAGCTCGCGACCATTCCGGTGCGGGAGTTCCCCATCCTAGGGGGCGACGGCACGGTGCACGCCGAGCCGTTCTATACGGTGATGGGCTTCGCGGCGAACCAGGAGGGTGTGGCGATCCTGGCCCGGGCGTCCCAGAAGCAGGTGGTGAACGTGGCGCAGCACGGCGGGCTCTGCGGAGTGATGGTGAGCCACTCGCTCCCGGCGATCGGCGCGTGAGCGCGTGGGCTCAGTGCCCCCGGCCGCGTCCCGCGGGTCCCCGCGGCGGGCCGCGCCGGCTGCGCTCCGCCAGCCGCTGACCCTCGCGCCGCTCGGCCTTGGCCTTGGCGCGGGCGCGGTCCTCCGCCTTCTTGGCCCTGATCCCCGCGATCCGCTCGGCCAGGGGGACCTCGAATCTTCCCTCCGGCTTGGCGCTGTAATCGAAGTCGGGAACGGTCACTCGCGGGAGTCGTTTGCCCACGGCGCGCTCGATGTTTCTCAGGTCTCCCTCCTCCTCCGGCGAGACGAAGGTGAAGGCGTCCCCGATGGCCTCCGCCCGGGCGGTGCGACCCACCCGGTGGATGTAGTCTTCCGGCACCGTGGGCACGTCGAAGTTCACCACGTGGCCCAGCTCCACCACGTCGATGCCGCGCGCCGCGATGTCGGTGGCCACCAGCACCCGGTGCTTCCCGCTCTTGAACCCGGCGAGCGCCTCGGTCCGCTGGGTCTGCGATCGGTTCCCGTGGATTCGCTCCGCCTTGATGCCGTGACGCACCAAGTACTCCGCCAGCCGGTTGGTTCGGTGCTTGGTGCGGGTGAAGACCAGGACGTCCTGCATCTCCCCCCGGTTGAGCAGGGTCAGGAGGAGGGCGGACTTGAGCTCCTGGTGGACGGGGTACACGGCCTGGGTGATCCCCACGGCCGGCGCCGCCTTCCGTTCCAGCTGGATCATGGCGGGGTCGCGTAGCATCTCCCGGGTGAGCGCCAGGATCGGCGGCGGCATCGTCGCGCTGAAGAAGAAGGTCTGGCGGCGCGAGGGCAGGTGGCGCAGCACTCGGCGGATGTCCGGCAGGAAGCCCATGTCGAGCATCCGGTCGGCCTCGTCGAGCACCAGGTACTCGATGCCGGGGAGCTTGGCGTACGGCGCCTTGAAATGGTCGAGCAGGCGACCCGGCGTGGCGATGAGCACGTCGACCCCGCTGCGGAAGGCGTGCTCCTGGGGACCCATGCCGACCCCGCCGAACACGGCCGCGGCGGTGACCGGCGTGTGCACCGCGAGATCGTTGAGATCCTCCAGGATCTGGGCGGCGAGCTCACGGGTGGGCGTGAGTACTAGGGCACGCGTCGTGCGGCGAGTCTGGTCGATCAGCCGGTGCAGGATCGGCAGCAGGAAGGCTGCGGTCTTGCCGCTCCCGGTCATGGCGCAGGCCAGCACGTCCCGCCCGGCCAGGGCCGGCGGGATGGCATCGGCCTGGATCGGTGTCGGGCGGGCGAAGCCGAGCTCCCGGATGCCTTTGAGGAGATTTGGATGCAGCTTGAGTTCAGCGAACGGCACGGGACCTCGGGGAAGGGGGCAAGGTGGGGCAGGGTGAGGCAATGTGGGGCAAGGTGGGGGAAACATAAGCAACTGGGAGCTACCTTGCCCCACCCTGCCCCACCCTGCCCCACCCTGCCCCACCTTTGACTCCCCTTCATTCATCTGTTACAACAGACGTGACTGGGCTCACCGACCCCTTGGCGCGGAACCTGGTAGGCTGACCGGATCAGCAGTCCACCGGGGTCACTGCGGGACTTCCCCGACGACGCACGACGCAGGAGGTCACATGCGTATTCACCTGATTGCCGCAAGCGCCGCACTGGCTGCGCTGCTGGGAGCGCTGGGATGCGGCAGCTACAGCGCGCCGAACAGTCAACCGGCCTCGTCGGACAGCACGAAAGACAGTACGATGACTCCGCCCCCGGGGTATGGGGGAGGGTGAGGGAGGGTGGGGCAAGGTGGGGCAAGGTGGGCAAGGTGGGGGTCGTGAGGGGGCGTGTTTTTCACCCTGCCTCACGTTGCCCCACCTTGCCCACCTTGCCCACCCTCCCTCACCCCGCTCATCACGTTGACCTCGAAGAATCGCAGCCAATCGTGGTCGGCGATCTCCTCGAAGGTTTGGGCTCGAAGATCCCCACGTTGTTGACCAGGATGTCCACGGTGAGCACTTCGTTGATGAGCCCGTCGCAGCCGGCGGCGGTCCCGAGGTCGGCCGCGACACCGCCGATGTGTGCTCCTCGCACGGCCTCATGGATCGAGCGTACCGCGCGGACTCGAGGCTCCTGATCGGCCATGCGCGTTGCGACCGTCCTCGCGGGCCTCTAAGTTCTCGACCCATGCCACAGCCTATCCTGATCGACGGCGCCTGGGTGCCGAGCCGGGGATCGCGGACCCGCGACATCCGGAATCCCGCGACCCTCGAATGCATCGACAGCGTAACCGACGCCGCGGCTGAGGATGTCGACGCGGCGGTTCGGGCCGCCTCCCGCGCCCAGCACGGTTGGTGGAAGCTCCCGGGCATCGAGAAGGCCCGGCATCTCCACGAGATCGCCGCCAAGCTCAGGGCCGGCGAGCGGGCGCTCTCGACGCTCATGGCCCGGGAGACCGGCAAGCCGCTGATCGAGGCGATCGACTGCATCGACTGGGTGGCGGCGTGCTTCGACTACTACGCGGAGGTAGGCCGGCGGAGCTGGGGGAACTCGATGCCGCCGGTGCTCCCGCACCAGATCAACTTCACCGTGAAGGAGCCCTACGGCGTCGTGGCGGCAATCGTCCCGTTCAACTTCCCGCTGCTGCTCATGGCCTGGAAGGTGGCGCCCGCCTTGATGGCGGGGAACACGCTGGTCTGCAAGCCGCCCCATCAGAACCCGCTGTCCAACCTGCTGATGGCGCGCTCCTACGACGGCCTGCCGCCAGGCGTGGTCAACGTGATCACCGGCGGCCCCGAAACCGGCGAGCAGCTGGTGGAGCATCCGGGGGTGGACCTGATCGCATTCACCGGCTCGGTGGATGCGGGCCGGCAGATCGCCGCCCGGGCTGGCGCCGCGCTCAAGAAGATCAATCTCGAGCTCGGCAGCGTGGATCCGCTGATCGTCTTTGCCGACGCGGACCTGGATGCCGCGGTACCGGGCACCGCCTGGGCCCGGCTGCTCAACGCGGGGCAGGTCTGCACCTCGTCGAAGCGGATCTACGTGGAGGCCTCGATCGCGGAGGAGTTCACCCGGAGACTGATCGACTTCGTGAAGAGCGTGGTGGTGGGCGATCCGATGGACCCGGCCACCGACGTGGGTCCGCTCATCTCCGAGGAGGCGCTGGCGCGGGTGGAGCGACAGCTCGCCGAATCGGTCCGGCAGGGCGCCACCGTGGCACTGGGCGGGCGGCGGATCCAGCCGGGCGGACTCCGGGGCCACTACCTGGAGCCGACCGTGCTCACCGGTGTGCGCCAGGGCTCCCTGCCGACCACCGAGGAGATCTTCGGGCCGGTCCTCTCCGTCACCGTGGCCCGGGATGCCGACGAGGCGATCGCGCTGGCCAACGACTCCCGGTACGGGCTCGGCGCCAGCATCTTCACCGCCAGTCTGGAGACCGCCATGCGGGCGATGGAAAACATCAAGGCGGGCACCTTCTGGGTCAACGATCCGCTGACGGACAACGATGCCGGCCCCTTCGGCGGGATGCGCTGGAGCGGGGTCGGCCGGGAGTTGGGCGAGGAGGGCCTCGATGCCTTCCGCGAGCCCAAGCACGTGCACATCGACTACGTCATGGAGCGGAAGTACTACTGGTACCCATACCGAGCGCGGCCGATCCCCGAACCCCACGGCTGAGCTCCGCGCCGACGGCGTGAAACGCGCCTTCGCTCTTGGCGATCACCACCGTCGCGACCGCGTTGCCGATGAGGTTGGTGATGGAGCGGGCCTCGCTCATGAAGCGATCCACCCCCAGCACCAGCGCCACCCCCTCGACCGGGACCACCCGGAGCGCCGCCAGCGTGCTCGCGAGCACGATGAAGCCGGAGCCCGTCACCCCGGCCGCACCCTTCGACGTGACCATCAGGATTCCGAGGACGCCGAGCTGCTGCGCCAGGGTGAGCGGGACCCCGTACGCCTGGGCGATGAACAGCGTGGCCATCGAGAGATAGATCGAGGTGCCGTCGAGGTTGAAGGAGTAGCCCGCCGGGATCACCAGCGCCACCACCCGCCGGGCGCAGCCGTAGCGCTCCATCTTGTCGATCATGCGCGGCAGCACCGCCTCGCTCGAGGAGGTTCCCAGCACGATCAGGATCTCGTCTTTGATGTACCGCAGGAGCCGCCAGAGACTGAAGCCATACGCACGGGCGATCAGGTTCAGGACGCCGAAGATGAACAGGGCCATGGTGGCGTAGACGCAGGCCATCAGCCGGCCCAGCGTGAGCAGCGATTGGACCCCGAAGTTGCCGACGGTGTACGCCATGGCCCCGAAGGCGCCGACCGGCGCCACGACCATGACGATGCCGACGATCCGGAAGAACACCTGGGCCAGGCTGTCGAGCATCCGGGTGACTGGCCGGCCCGCCCGGCCGAGCGACGCGAGGGCGACGCCGAACAGGATGGAGAAGAACACCACCTGGAGGATCTCCCCCTGGGCGAACGCGCCGACCACGCTGGACGGCACCACGTGGGTGAGGAAATCGACGAAGTGGAGCTGTTGGCCCGGCGCCGTGAAGGCGGTCGCGTCGCCCCGCGCGATCCGCGATGCGTCGATGCCTTCGCCCGGCCGCACGACGTTCATCACCATCAGGCCGATGGCGAGCGCGGCGGTGCTCACCAGCTCGAAGTACACGAACGCTTTGAGCCCGACCCGTCCCACCTGCTTGAGGTCGGTAGTGTGGGCTACGCCGAGCACGATGCTGAGGAAGATGATCGGCGCGATGACCATCCGCACCAGGTTCACGAAGGTGTCGCCCAGCGGCTTCATCGCCGTGGCGGTGCGGGGCGCGAGCACGCCGAGCAGCACGCCCAGGGCGATGGCCAGGAGGACGCGGAAGGTGAGATTGCGTCCCAGCCGGGCGATCAGGCCCATCGGCTCGCGCGGATCACGGAGGAGTGCTGATGCGGGGAAGCGCGGCCTCGATCCGCTCCCGATTCGGCTCTTCCCAGGCGGGGAGCTTCAAGGCGTTGCCGAGCTGGTCGAGTGGCTCGTCGACGGTGAACCCCGGCTGGACCGTGGCCAGCTCGAAGAGCACGCCGCCGGGCTCCCGGAAATAGATCGACTGGAAGTAGTTCCGGTCGAGCACCTCGGTGACCCGGTATCCCAGCTCGATGAGCTCCTGCCGGAGGCGCCGCTGCTCCGCGCCGTCGGACACCGCCATCGCCACGTGGTGCACCGTTCCGAGACCGTTCACCCCCGGAGCCGCATCCGCGGCGGCGATCACGTCGAGCACCTGTCCCGGAGCTCCACCGGCCACGGCCACGCGGATGCGTTCTTCATCCTCCCCCACCACATGCCACCCGAGGAGCCCGGTCAGAAGCTCGAGTGTCGCATCCGGCGAGCGGACCAGCAGGCTCACGCTGGCGAGCCCGCGCACGGCGGCGGCCGGATCCACGCCCCCGCGGCTCCAGGGCGGCCGGAGATCGCGCTCACCGGCCACCAGCTCGAAGGCGAGCCCCGAGGCATCCCGCACCCCGATCCGATCCTCGCCGAAGCGAGGCGGGAGCGGCTCCACCTCCAGGCTGGACCGGCGGAGCCGCTCGGTCCAGAAGCCGAGCGAGCCGGCCGGAACCGAGAACCCGGTGGCGGTGATCTGCCCCGCCCCTTTGGCCCCGACCGGCACGCCCCAGCCCTTGTACGGGAACGTCGTCCAGATGGTGCCCGGCGCGCCGGTCTCGCTGCCGTAGTAGAAGTGGTAGACGCTCGGGTTGTCGAAGTTGATCGTCTTCTTGAGCAGACGAAGGCCAAGAGCGCCGAGAGAAAAATCCAGGTCGTCCTGGGCGTCGGCCACGGTGGCGGTGACGTGGTGCAGTCCGAGGATGGATGCGGTCATGGGCGGCTGCCCACCCGGAGACCGAGGGGCCAGGTTACCCGGCGCACCAGATCGGCCGGTCCCCAGAGCGCCTCGAGCTCGGGCACGAGCGCCTGGACGGGATCTCGTCCGGTCGCCTCACGGCATCGCGTCGTGGCGGACCAGGTCCCCAGGTAGCCGAGTAGCTCGGGCAAGCTCCAGTCGGCCGTCATGGCGATCTCCGGCGGAGTGATCTCTTCGAATGGGAACGCAAGGCTTCGGTAGCCGTCCTCCACCAGGCGGCGCTCCGGGGGCCAGTAGGGACCCACGACGTCGTGGTAGAAATACTGGAGTATCCGGTCGACCCCGGGGTCGTCCAGATGGTACACTCCATAGGTCCAGAGGGCCAATACGCCTCCCGGCGCGAGCACCCGACGGGCTTCCCGGTAGAAGGCGGCGAGGTCGAACCAATGCGCCGCCTGGGCCACCGTGATCAGGTCAGCCGAGCCGGTCTCGAGCCCGCTCGCCTCGGCCGGCGCCACCCGGTAGGCGATTCTGGGATGAGCCGGCGCGCTCGCCAGCAAGGCTGCGCTCGCGTCGGTGGCAATGACCCGGTCAAAGTGGGGAACGAGTCCGACGGTGGCCTGGCCGCTGCCGGCGGCGCAATCCCAGGCCAGCTCGCGGCGCGCGGGCAGCCGGGCCAGGAAGCTGAACAACGCCTCCGGGTAGCGTGGACGGTAGCTCGCGTAGCCGCCAGCCACCCGCGAGAAGTGATCGGGGAACGAGCCGACCATCGTTACATCCCTCCGTGTTGCACCACGCACCGGGCTCGGATCACAATATAGGCCGGGCTCGTCCCATTGCCGCAGGAGGTGCCGTGAAGCTCGGGCTGGCGGCAATCGCGCTGTTCCTCGCGTCGTGGATCGTGCTGCCGCCGCCGACGTACCCGCTGCTGCTCCTGGCAGTGGGAGCACCCGAGGTCAGCGTTTGGCTGGCGAGTCTCGCGACCCTCGCGGCTGGGCTCGCGCTGATGGACGTGGGCCGCTCGAAGGCGGCACGCGTCGCACTGGGGTTGGCGCTGCTCGCGCTGGCGCTCGCGTCCCGTCCGCTGCTCCAGTTTGCCGGCGTGGCCGCAGGGTTCGACGCCGCGATGCGCTCCGCGCTCGGGGAGCACTACCTGGCCCACGTACCGGCCGGCGTCCGGAGCGAGATGCGGCGGACGCCGCTGGTCGTGTCGGAGCTCGTGCGGGGGGTCGATCGGGCGGACGCACGCGTCACTCGGGGCGTTCCGTTCGCCATACACGATGGCGCGCGGCTCACGCTCGATGTGTATCGCCCGGCGAAGGCAGGCCGGCACCCTGGGGTGGTACAGATCTACGGAGGTGCCTGGCAGACCGGCTCGCCGTCGGCCAACGCGGCATTCGCCGGGTATCTCGCGGGTCACGGCTACGTCGTCTTCGCCGTCGACTACCGTCACGCGCCCCGCTGGCAGTGGCCCGCGCAGATCGAGGACGTGCGGGCGGCGCTCACCTGGGTCCGGGACAGCGGCCAACGCTACGACGCCGATCCGGCCCGGCTGGCGCTATTGGGCCGGTCATCGGGCGGTCAGCTCGCGATGCTGGCCGCGTACGAACCCGGGGCACCGCCGGTCCAGGCAGTGGTGATCTACTACGGTCCGGTCGATCTCACCGAAGGGTACCGGCACCCGCCCCGCCCCGATCCGTTGCATGTCCGCACGATCGAGGAAGCCTACCTCGGCGGGACCCCGGCGGAAGAGCCGCTGCGGTATCGCGAGGCGTCGCCGATCACCTACGTGACTCGGCCGCTGCCACCCACGCTGCTGGTCTACGCGGGGCGTGACAACATCGTGGAGGCCCGCTTCGGGACGATGCTGCAGGCGCGGCTCAAGAGGACCGGCACCACATCGGTCCTGCTGGAGATTCCCTGGGCGGAGCACGGGTTCGACGCGATCTCCAACGGCTTGAGCGCCCAGCTCGCGCTGTTTCAGACCGAACGGTTTCTCGCCTGGGCACTCCATCCCTGAAGCATTCCGTGGTCGCTACTATTGAGCACCTTCACCGGAGTCGTTCGATGCGGTGGTTCCTGGGCCCAATCCTCTTCCTCTCCATTCTGACCGGGTGCCTACGCGGACCCAAGGCCGCCGACCCCGTCGTGCTCGACAGGGTCGCCCGCCGCTACGTCACCCTGGTCCTCGGCCTCGGCCGGCACGATCCCAACTACGTCGATGCGTACTACGGCCCGGACTCGCTCAAGACCCTGGCGGAACGCGAGTCACTGACCGTCGGGCAGCTCCGCACGGCGGCGGATTCGCTCATCGCCATCCTGGGCGACAGCGTGCCGGCCTATACTGACTCGCTGGTCCAGATGCGGCACCGGTATCTCCGCACCCAGCTCGGCGCGCTTTCGGCCCGGGCGGGGATGCTCGAAGGCAAGCGGTTGAAGTTCGACCGGGAAGCCGTGGCGCTGTACGACGCCAGGCCGCCACATCTCTCCGATGCCCACTTCGATTCGCTGCTCGCCCGGTTGGATTTGTTGCTCCCGGGCCGAGCCCCGCTGGCGCGGCGCTACGCGCTGTTCCGTGACAGTACGCTGATTCCCGCGGCACGGGTCGACACCGTGTTCAAGACCGCCATTGCCGCGTGCCGGGCGCGCACCATGGCGCATCTCACGCTGCCTGAGGGCGAGCGCTTCGACCTGGAGTACGTCAAGGGCACGCCCTGGAACGCCTACAACTGGTACAAGGGTGGGTACCACAGCATCATCCAGGTGAACCAGGACTTTCCGATCGCGGTGGACCGTGCCATCGATCTGGCCTGTCACGAGGGATATCCCGGGCACCACGTCTACAACGCGATGCTCGAGCGGGCATTGGAGCGGGGACGGGGATGGGTCGAGCTGTCGGTGTATCCGCTGTTCAGCCCTCAGTCGCTCATCGCCGAGGGGAGCGCCAACTTCGGGATCGACATGGCCTTCCCCGCGGCGGAGCGGACCAACTTCGAGCGGAATTCGCTGTTTCCGCTGGCGGGGCTCAATCCGGCGCTGGCGGAGCGGAACGCGGCGGTGCGGGTAGTGATGGAGCGGCTCAACTACGCGAGGAACGAGGTGGCCCGCCGCTATCTCAACGGCGAGCTGGACTCGGCGGGTGCCACAGCGGCGATGGGGCGCTATTGGCTCCAGAGCCCCGAGCAGGCGGCCAAGACGCTGCGATTCATCGAGACCTATCGGAGCTACGTGATCAATTACAACCTGGGAAAAGACCTGGTGGCGGCCTGGGTGGAGCGGGAGGGCCACGACTCGACCGCGGCGCGGTGGCGGGCCTTCGGGGCCCTGCTCGCCTCGCCGCGGCTGCCGGGGGATCTCAAGTAAGCCGTCCGGACCTCAGAGAAGCGGCGCCAAGGCCGGCGTGACGGCGCCCTCGTCCCGCTCGCCGGTGCGGATCCGGTGCACCTGCTCCACGTCGAGGACGAAGACCTTGCCATCGCCCACTTCGCCGGTGTGGGCGGCGCTAAGAATCGCCCGCACGGTGACCCCGACGAACGGCTCGGAGACACCGATCTCGAGCCGCACCTTCTCCTGCAACTCCATCTTCACGGTAGTGCCGCGATAGGTCTCGACCCGGTCGGTCTCGCCGCCGTGCCCCATCACCCGCGAAACAGTAAGTCCCCTCACCTCCGCCCGATAGAGCGCCTCGAGCACCTCATTCAGGCGGTCGGGCCTGATGATCGCCACGATGAGCTTCATGCCACGGTCCTTTCGGCGTCAACGCGCCACGGTCTGCGGGGTGAGGGCGCGGGCCGGCGCCGGTGCCGCGCCCGCATCGGGAATGACCAGGATCGACCCCTCGCCGCTGCTGTACGCTTCTTCGCCGTGCTGGCTCACGTCCATACCTACGCCTTCGGTGCGCGGCTCGGTGCGGAGCGCAGTGACAAGTGCCAGGAGCTTGAGGATGCCGAACGTCATGATGGCGGAATAGGCGATCGAGCTGACCACACCGAGCGCCTGGATGCCCAGCTGGGCGGCGTTGCCGGCGATGAGCCCGTCTGCGCCGGCGGCGTTCCAGGCCTTCTGGGCGAACACACCGGTGAGCAGCGCGCCGGTCATGCCGCCGATGCCGTGTCCGGCGAACACGTCGAGCGAGTCGTCCAGCCGGGTGCGGGAGCGCAGCACGATGGTGAAGTAGCTGGGGAACGCAGCCAGGGCGCCCAGCAGGAGGGCGCTGGCCGGGCTCACAAATCCGGCGGCGGGCGTGATGGCCACGAGGCCGATGACGATCCCGGTGGCGCCGCCTACCGCAGTGGCGTGTCCGGTGCGGAAATAGTCCAGCAGCACCCAGACCACCAGCGTGGCCATCGGGGCCAGAAAGGTGTTGGTGAACGCCAGCGCGGCCAGCTCGTTGGCCGCGAGTGCGCTGCCGCCGTTGAAGCCGAACCAGCCAAACCAGAGCAGCCCTGCGCCCAGCAGGGTGAAGGGCACGTTGTGGGGGAGGATGGCCTGGCGGGCGTAGTCCTTCCGGACTCCCAGAACGAGCGCCGCCACCAGCGCGGAGACGCCGGCGTTGATGTGCACGACCGTGCCGCCGGCGAAGTCGAGCACGCCGCGGGTCATGAGCCAGCCGCCGCCCCACACCCAGTGCGCCACCGGAGCGTAGACCAGCAGCGTCCAGAGCGCGATGAACACCAGATAGGGCCCGAATCGCATGCGCTCGACCACCGCGCCGGAGATGAGCGCCGCCGTGATGATGGCGAAGGTGCCCTGGAACGCCATGAAGAGGACGTGCGGAATGGTGCCCTTGGCCTCGGTCCCGACGCCGCTCAGGAGCGCGTTTCCCCAGCCGCCGATCAGCGCGTTGCCGTCGGCGAAGGCGAGGGTATAGGCCAACAGCGCCCAGGTGACTCCCACGACGCCCAGCGCCGCGAAGCTCATCATCATGGTGTTGAGCGAGTTCTTGGAGCGGACCAGCCCGCCATAGAAGAAGGCGAGGGCGGGGGTCATGAGCAGCACCAGCGCGGTGGACACCAGCATCCAGGCGGTATCGGCCGGGACCACGGCGGGCGTGGCATCCTGGAGGGCGAGCAGCAGAGGGATCCGAGTCACCTTGCATCCTGTGCGTTCGGGGTGGCGGCCCGCCCCGGATGGCGGAGCCTACGGCATTGTACTCCCCCGGACCGGCAGGCGCAAGGCGTTGTCACGCAAATCGTGCATTTTATGCACGATTACGTTAGCACCCCTGCTGATTCGAGCGATTTTGCTACCTAAAGTCACAATACTGTCGCAAATCAGGCTGTTTCTGATGCACAATCAGCATTCATTCCTCCCGGAGCACCACCGCCGGGTCCACCCGCGTGGCCCGCAGCGCCGGAATCAGGTTTGCGGCCAGCGCGGTGAGGCCCAGCAGGAGCGCCACGCCGATGAAGGTCAGCGGATCGCCCGTCCCGACCTGATAGAGCTGGCTCCGGATCAGCCGGGCCAGCAGGAAAGCCGCCCCAACTCCGATCCCGATCCCCAGCACCGCGAGCGTCATCCCCTGCCTGAGCACCAGCCTCAGCACGTCGCGCCGGGCGGCGCCAAGGGCGATCCGGACGCCCAGCTCGCGGGAGCGTTGGCTCACCGAGTAGCTCATCACTCCGTAGATGCCGACTGATGCCAGCACCAGGGCGATGCCGGAGAAGAGGCTCAGCAGCAGCATCGAGAGCCGCCGCTGGCCCACCGACAACGCGATCAGGTCGTCCATGGTCCGCACCAGCGCAATGGGCTGGTCCGGGTCGACCGACCGAACCGCCGCGCGCACCAGGTTGGTGTAGCGCTCCGGGTCACCCGCGGTCCGCACAGCGGCCCAGAGGGCTTGCCGCCCCGCCTGCCGGTATGGGAGATAGAGCTGCAGCCGTGCCTCGGCGTCGAGCCCCTCGTGCTTGGTGTGCCCCACCACCCCCACCACCTCGATCCACTCCCGCGCGGAAGTGTCCGTCGCGCCGGCGGGCGGCCCGAAGGTGAACCGCTTACCCAGCGGATCCTCCCGGGGCCAATAGCGCCGGACGAACTCCTCGTCTATCACCGCCACGGGCCGGGAGCCCGCGCGGTCCTCGTCGGAGAGCAGCCGACCCCGGATGAGTGGGATCCGCAGCGTCTGAAAGAAACCGGGACTCACGATCCGGATGTCACCCCAGGGGCCCGGCTGGTTCCTGGGTGGCTGGTAGCCCTCGACCTGGAAGCTGCCGGTCGTCCAGGAGCCGCTGAAGGGCATGACCGAGGTCGCACCCACGGCGCGTACGCCTGGAATCCGCCCGATGGCGGGCAGCGCCTGATCGAAGAACGCGATCTGCTGCGTGTCGGCGGGGTATTTCGCGGCGGGGAGCGAAAGGTTGAAGGTGAGGAGGTGGTCGGGCGCGAATCCTGGATCGACGCCCTGCAGCCGGGCGAAGCTCTTCACCAGGAGCCCCGCGCCGGTGAGCAGAGTGAGCGCGAGCGCTACTTCGGCCACCACGAGTGACCGGCGGACAGCCTGGCCCTTGCGGTCGCCGGCAGACCCCCGGCCGCCTTCCTTGAGCGAGCCGTGCAGGTCCGCGACCGAGAGCTGCAGCGCCGGCGCGAGTCCGAAGAGGAGGCCCGTCACCAGGGAGACGATGAGGGTGAAACCCGCGACCTTGAGGTCGATGCCGATCTCGTCGGCCCGGGGAAGGTTGGCCGCGTTGACCGCCACCACCGCACGCAGTCCCCAGAAGGCGAGCCCCAGGCCCACGGCCCCACCGCCCAGCGCCAGGAGGACACTCTCGGTCAGCAGCTGGCGAATCAGCCGGTCGCGGGTGGCGCCGAGTGCGGTGCGCACCGCGATCTCCTTGCTCCGCGCCGCCGCGCGCGCCAACAGCAGGTTGGCCACGTTGGCGCAGGCGATGAGCAGCACGAACCCGACCGCGCCGAGCAGGACCAGCAGGGCCGGCCGGATGTCGCCGGTGGCCAGCTGACTGAGCGGCGTGACCGTGAGACTCCAGTCGGGGGCATAGACGTCCGGGTACTGTCGCTTGAGCCGCTCCGCGAGACTCTTCATCTCGGATGCGGCCTGGGCAAGGGGAACGCCGGTCTTGAGACGCCCGGTCAGATTGAGATACTCCTGGGTCCGCGCGTTGTCCGCGTACTGATCCGGAGTGAAGACCAGCGGGGCCCAGATCTCCCCGTTCCGATTGAAGAAATCCCGGAATCCAGGGGGCATGACACCGATCACCTGGTAGTTCTCACCGTTGAGCGAGAGGCTCCGCCCGACCACGCTCCGCTCGCCTCCGAAGAGCCGCTGCCAGAGTTCGTAGCTGAGCACCACGACCCGGTCGCGTCCGGCGCTGTCCTCTCCCGGCTGGATGGTGCGGCCCAGCAGCGCCGGGACCTCGAGGGTGGCGAAGAGCCGCCCGGTCACTCGCGCGCCCTGCAGCCGCACCGGCTCGCCGACGCCGGTCAGGTTGACGGCCCAGTTGGTCTGCACCGCCATCGAGGCGAAGGATCGTCCCCGCTGCTGGTAGTCCCGGAAGCCGGGCACCGACACCGGCGCCTTGAGGTCGTTGAGCGAGGGATAGAAATGCTGGATGGTTACCAGCTGCTCCGGCTCGTGGTAGGGCAGCGGTCTGAGGAGCACCGCGTTCACCGCGCTGAAGATGGCGGTGTTGGCGCCGATGCCGAGGGCGAGCGTCAGGATGACCACGAGGGTGAAGCCAGGCGACTTGATCAGACGCCGGAGGCTGTACCGGAGGTCCTGGAGCAAGGTTTCCATGGGGCACTCGAGCAGAGGAGGCGTGGAAGCAACTCAGCCGTCGATTGGACGTGCGGACGCCGGAAAAGGTTGCGGCACCACCATCCCTCTCCGCCATGCAAACTAAGGCCGACCCGGCAAGGCTGCCCGGATCATGGCCGCCGCGAGGCCGACCACGCTGGTCACGAAGGTGCGCCAGATGAGGGTCATGCCAGGCTGGTCGACCTGGAGGACCCGGAGGGCTGCCAAAATTCCGATCCCGCCGGAAACCGCGAAGAAGCCGAGCAGCACCCAGAGGACGGCGCGCATGAAATGGTGGGGCAGGCGCTCGTCCTGCACCCCGGCGAGCGTCTGGCGGATGGCCTCGTCATAGTAGGCCTTGAGACGCGCGTTCCGGCAGTCGGCCCTCAGACGATGGAGATCGGGAAGCTGAGAGAGGTTCACGCTGGCACCCGAAAGACCAGCTCGACGTTCTCGGGATGCACCCGGGTCAGGTCGCCGAACTGATCTTCCACCTGGGCCGGGATGTCACGGAGAGTGGGATAGGCGGCGACCTCCTGGCCCCGCGCGTCGATCACCCGGAGCTCGAGGCGGCCCCGCTTCCCTCGGGCGAGTACCTGGAGGAGCGCGATGACCGCGCCAAGCGGCACCCCGGTGAGCGCGGCGACGATCATGGGGTCCACCGCCGCGCCCCGGGGCGCTCCCTCGATAATCTGTTCGACTTTGGCCAGATCGTCCGCCCACTCGGCGGGGACCCCGGGCTCAGCTGTGCGCCTGAATCTGTCCCAGAACATACCGCACCTCCTGCACCAGCGAGTCCCGGGTGAAGCGGACCATGCTGGTGCCGGCATGGATTTCGGTCGGCACCTCGCGCAGCAGGCGGGGCGCTCCGTTCTGAGTCGAGTGGCCCGGCAGCCAGACGTATCGGCCCGAGTCGCGCACCGCGATACTGGGCCGGACCGCTTGAAACGCCGGCATGGCACGGACGTCGGGCCCCGAGGCGAGGATGTCGATCCTGCCGTCGATGGTCGAGCCGCGGCCCTGCTGCACCCGCACCAGGTTTCCGGCTTCGAGCCGCAACAGCGGGCCCTGCAGTGGGAAAGGGACCAGCGGGGTACCCAGCAGGACCTCCGCCTGTCCGGCGTAGAAGGCGTAGTAGTCGACCGGCCGGCTGCCGTGAGGGTGGATCAGGCCCGGCGGATCGAGCGCGAGTGTGACGAAGCCGGTGCGGCGATCCACGTCGAGCACGATGATCTTCCCTGCGCGGCGCCAGCCGACCCGCTCCGCCGTGAGGTCGACGGTGGGGTGGCGATGGGTTTCGCTGAAGGTGACCCGAACCTGCTCGGCATCGATGTAGGAGTAGTTGGCCTGTGGCGTGTCGGGCAGCGACTCGATACGCGCCTCCGACCAGGTCCGGATCCGGAGCGGGTAGCGCGCCAGATCGATCCGGACCAGGGCGGAGGGCTCCGCCCGATACAAGTAGACCCGCTTGTTGCGGTACTCCAGGAACTCGGCGATGGCCCGGTCGACCAGGTCACCTGCCAGCCGGCCCGCCTCGATGTAGTCCAGGATCCGCTGGACCACTTGCATCCGGGGGTCGCCCATCCCGGCCGGAAGCCGCTGATACCGCAGGAAGTACTTGAGCTGCACCCCGCTGGCCAACCGCAAGCCGGCTCGGCGGGCGGGGCGCAGCCGCGATGCCTGACGCACATCCACATCCATAGGGGACACTCCTCGGTCTGCCGGCCACTGCGCCGGACCACCCGAAGATATCCCGAAGATCACGTACCCGCTAGATCCTCGATGCGATCACTCGCTGCGAAGCACGCCCTGCAGGGTCTCCGCAAAGCTGTCGGGGTAAGCGCCGTAGCCGCCGTGGTCGCCGGGGAAGACGACCGGCTCGGTTCCCAGCCTGCTGGCCAGCGCGAGCGCGCTGCGGCTGGCGAGTTGTCCCCCCGACTCCTGGCCGATGCCCACCACGACCTTCTCCGGGAAGCCACGCAGCGCCTCGACGTCGGGGAGGTAGAACGAGATCGGCCTGAGCAGGTGCTCCAGGAAGTAGTCCAGGTTGCCTCCGATCCGGGCAAACGTCTCACCCAGCTCGGAGGCCGGCTCGACCCGCGATGACCGGTGTTGCCGCTGCTGCGTGCCACCCGATGCGACGAGCTCGGTAAACTTGCGCATGCCGGGCCTGGCGCCCTCCCGGCGATAGGTGGCGTAGACCTCCTCGATTTGAGCCAGCACTTGCTGAGCGTCGGGAAGCAGGGTTGCGCAGGGCGGCTCGTGGGCCACGAGGAGGCGCACCCGCTCGGGATGTCGGGCGGCAAGGTTGAGCCCGATCTGCCCGCCGCCGCTGGTCCCCAGCACATAGGCCGGCTCGCCGCCCAGTGCCTCGATGAGCTGCGCGGCATCATCGCCGAGAACGTCGACCTGCTGGTCCTCGGACGCGCCGTCCAGGGTGCTGCGCGAGATTCCGCGCGGGTCGTAGGCCACTACCGTATAGCGATCCGCCAGGCTTCGGGCCAGACCGGCGAAAATACCGGCGTCCACGGGCCCACCAGGGATCATCACCAGCGTCGGGCCGGATCCCCGAATTTCATAGTAGATCGTGGCGCCCGGCACCTTCAGGGCATTCGACTCGGTTTTCGAGATCGTTGGGTACCTCATCTCGGCGGTGTCTCCTTTCGGCTGAGCTCCGGTTCTACTGCTCCGACGAACCGGACGCGCCGAAATCGACATGTGATCACTATGGGGCAATGACCGCTCGTGCCGCGCGATTCATCTCGTTCCACCGCGCGGCCGTGCCCTCGGGGTCGACGTCGTTCCCGGTGTTGATCACACCGAGGATCGCGGCGCCGGTCCGCGGGTTGAGGTAAAGGAACGAGCGAAAGCCCGCCTGATCACCGGTGTGTCCCACCAGCGGGGCCCCGCCATCGTCGAACAGGAAGAACGAGAGTCCCACGGCCTTCCGGCCCGCCGAGTCGCCGGTGATCGGCCGCACCGCCCGCCACATCTCCAGCAACGACGTCCGGGCGAGCACCCCCTGGTACCGCCGGGCGGCGGCGCTGTCCCCTCGCGGGGCGCCGGTCAGGAAATCGGCCCAGGTGGCGAGGTCGGCCAACGGCGCGTTCCAGCCGCTGTTGGGGATGGTCACACCCGGATCGAAGTCCCGCCCGTTGGCCACCACCGCTTCACGGCCGGTACTGTCCCGGACCAGGGTGTAGTTGTTCGAGCGCTGGTCGGCCAGGTGGTACGGGGTCGCACCGAAGTAGCTGCGGGTGAGGCCAAGCGGAGTCCAGATGTTCTTCTGGATGTAGGTCGGGTAGGGGTCGCCGGTGACTGCCTCGATGATGCGCGCGAGATAGATGAACGCCGGGTTGCTGTAGCTGAAGCGGCTGCCTGGCGGAAAGGCGATCTCCTGGTACGGCATCATCGCCACCAGCTGCTCCCACCGGGTGGGCTCGAACGGCTCCCACGGCTTCCCCGCCCTGTACGGCCAGGTGGGATCCTGGAACCCCGCAGTGTGGGACAGGAGCATCCGGATGGTGATGGCATCCATCGAGCCGAACGGGTTGTGGATCTGCCGCAGCTCGGGGATGTAGCTGGTGACCCGGTCGTCAAGGGAGAGCCGGTGGCGGTCGCGCAGCTGCATGATGGCGACGGCGGTCAACGTCTTGGTGATCGAGGCGTAGTGATAGATGGTGCGCTCGTCGATGCGCTGCCGGAGGTCGCGGTCGGCAGATCCCGCCTCGACATGGGCGAGCCGTTGACCGTCGCCCAGCAGGAGCGCGCTCGCCCCCACAACGCTGTCCGTCGCAAGAAAGACGCGAAACGTCCTGGTGAACTCGGACCAGCCCGGCCCCGGGTCTGACCGGCGCTGGGCCTCGAGCGGGGAGGACGCCAGGAGAGCGAGGACAGCGACCCAACCGATGCGCCGAGGCATGCGGACGTCCTGGTGGCGGCGGGAAACGAGACGGAGTCGCGAGAAGAAAGACCCGGCCCGTTGGGAGCGCAAGCCGTTGCGAAATTCGACCGACGCACCGACAATGTCGGGGACTCTCTTGCCGGAGTTCCCATGCGCCACCTGCTCCTGGCCGCCGCCCTGTTCGGCTGCGCGGCCCGTACCCTCGAGGCCCAGCATCTGCAGCACGAGCTCTCCCAGCTGTTCATCTTCGGCGAGGGCGACCAGCCGCTTTTTCTCGGCGGCACCGGTGACCCCAACAATCCCGAAGCGATCCGCATTCACGGCAACCACTTCGTTCCGGCTGCGGTGGCCAGCAACGGCACGGTGATCTCGTTCCTCACCAACTCCATCGGCAGCAACGTCGCCAACGTCCCGGTGAGCGCGGCCAGCGGCGGGTCGACCTTCAGCTTCGAAGGGGGCGTACCGGTGCGGACCTCGAGTTCCGCCGGTCCCATCTTCGGGGAGCGGGCGCAGACGCTGGGACGGGGCCGGATCCTCGCGAGCCTCACCCGGACCGGGGTCAGCTTCAAGACGCTGCGGGGGGTGGACCTAGACAATCTGTCGTTCACCTTTACCCACGCCAACTCCGACTTCGAGGGGTGTGACTCGATCGCCGGGGGGGACTGTTCCCTGCTGGGGGTGCCGCTGCTAGAGAACGAGACGATCGACCTCAGCCTGGCACTCGATGTCCGGCTGACGGTGACCTCGTTCCTCCTCAGCTACGGGCTGACCGATCGGATCGACCTGGGCGTGGTCCTCCCGATCGTCTCCACCTCACTGCAAGGCACCAGCAACGCGCAGATCGTGCCGTTCGGTCCGCCGCCGGCGGTGCATTTCTTCGGTGGCACACCGGAGAATCCGGTGCTCAGCGCTTCCCGGTTCGTGGAGGGGTCCGCCACCGGTGTGGGGGATGTCGCCGCCCGGGTCAAGATCAACTTGAGCCGGGGCATGCCGGTGTCGGTCGCGATCCTGGCCGATACCCGTTTCCCCACCGGCAGCAGCGAAGATCTCCTCGGCTCAGGCTCCTTCGCGGTGCGCGGCCTGGGCATCGTCTCGGCTCGGTTCGGCGATTTCTCCCCCCACGCCAACCTGGGCTACCTCTACCGGGGCGGCGCGTTCGAGAGCGATGAGGTGCTCGCCACGGCCGGCTTCGATCATCTGCTCGCGCCGTGGGCCACCCTCGCGGCCGACCTCGTCACCGAGCTCCAGGTGGGAGACAGCCCGCTCCAGGTCCCCGGCCCGGTGGTGATCCAGTCGCCCTACCGGAGGGTGATCACGCCGACCACGATTCCCGACCGGCGGGACGACCAGGTGAACGCATCCCTGGGCGTGAAGCTCGAGGCGGCACGGGGGCTCATCGCCATCGCCAACGGCGAATGGCCGCTCAACCGCGGTGGCCTCCGACCCGACCTCATCTGGACCTTCGGATTGGAATACAATTTCTAGGCGATCAACGAACCTCGCCGATGCGCCACCCGGCGTCGGTGCGATGGAGGATCGCCTGGAAGCTGACCGGCTGGCGCTCGGTCCGGCCGGTGCTGCCGTTGCGGTAGGTGTAGTTGCCGGTAATCCGTGCCATGGCGTTGCCGCCCGCGGTCTCCAGCTGGCTCACATCCAGCTGCGCCTTGACCTCGCGGACCAGTTGAAAGAACTGATCCCACCCGCGCTCCTGCACCGGCGTCATTCCGGGATAGACCCGCCGGATACTGGCGATGTTCCGGGACTCGATCGCTGCGGCATAGTCCGCCACCACGCGGCGGATCTCCGGACGGGGATCGACCGGCGGAGGCGGAGTGGGCGCCGGGGCGGGCCTGGGCGATGGCGTCACGCTCTCGACCGTGTCCTGCGCCGGCGCCGGTGCGGCCGGCGCAACGACAACCGCGGGTGCGGATGCTGGGCTCGGCGCAGCCGACTCGGCCGGCTCCGGAACCGCCTCACGTGGCTGGGGGGCAACGGCAGGCTGCCGCTTGCGGGGCGGCTTCGTTTCCATCGTGCGGACTGGCACCGTCGGCTCCGTGGCCCGCGGTGCGGCCGGCGGTGGGACCGCCGGTTGGGCCGGCTGGGGCGCCATGGCCGTGGTCTCGGCTTTGGTCGGGGTAATTGGAGCCGCAGATCCACGAGGCGGCGGCGAAGGCCGGAGCCAGAGCGTGGCGGCCAGCAGCAGCAACAGGACGCACGTCGCGGCAGCACCGGCCAGGACAGCGCGCCGGCGGCGTGGCGGCACTGCCGCGATCGTCGGCACAGTCGTGGCCAGAGTCGGTGCCATGCCGCCGCTGGGCGTGGCCAGCGTGTCCAGCAGATTCATCACCTCGTGTGCCGACTGCGGCCGGTCGGCTGGCCGCTTGGCGAGACAGCTGGCCACCAGCGTGGCCAGGGCGGATGGAACGGCGGGCCGGAGGCGCTCCACCGGCTCCGGCATCTCCACCACCTGGGCGGCCAGCACGGCTTGCGCCGAGCGCCCCATGAACGGTGGGCGTCCGGTGAGCATCTCGTACGCCATGGCACCGAGCGAGTAGATGTCCGCCCGATGGTCGATCTGAGGGTCTCCGGTGGCCTGCTCCGGCGCCATGTAGGCCGGCGTGCCCAGCGCCACGCCCAGCGACGTGAGCCCCGCCGTCTCCTGACCTTCGGCCGAGACGCTGACTGCCTTGGCCACGCCGAAGTCGGTCACCACCGCCACGCCGCCGGACAGGAGGACGTTGTCCGGCTTGATGTCGCGGTGCATGATGCCGGCGCTGTGCGCGTAGGCCAGCGCGGAGACCACGTCGCGCAGGATTCTCACCGACTCGCCCACCGGCAGCTCGCCCTCCCGCGCCACCCGTCCCCGCAGCGATTCGCCGACCACGAACGGCATGATGAAGTAGGGCAGCCCGTCGGACTCGCCCGCCGCCAGGAGAGGGACGATGTGGGGATGCTGGAGGCGGGCCGCGAGCTGGATCTCCCGGCGGAAGCGGCTGACGCTCACGCCGGCGGCGAGCTCCGGGAGGAGGACCTTGACCACCACCTCACGCCCGAGAGCCAGCTCCTGGGCGACGAACACCCGGGACATGCCGCCCCCGCCGAGCTCGCGCTCGAGCCGGTACGCATCGCCCAGGGAGGTCTGGAGTTGCTGCTGAAGGCTGGGACTCACCATGCTGCGCGGGTCGGAGAAAAGACCAATCTAGACCGCCGCCGGGCCCAAGACCACCCGGCGGGGCCTACCGCGCGCCGATCGAGCCGGGCAGCGAGTCCGCGTCCTGGGCGAAAACGTAGAAGTTCTGGTCGACCCGGAAGTCGGCCCGCCGGCGCAGCCGAAGCCGCGTCTTCTGCCAGGCCTCGGTAGGATGAATCAGCGCGTACCCACTGTCGGACAGCGTCACTTTGAGCGGCATGGCGAATCCGGGCACCACGTCGGTCCAGCGGTACCTGAGCGTCGCCCCGGCCATCCGGTATTCCAGCACCGGCACTCGGGCGGTGCGCAGGTACTGATCGAACACCTTGCTCAGGTCGATTCCGGCCTCGCGGCTGATATAGCTCTCGACCTGGTTGCTGGTGACGATCTGGTGTCGGTAGGTGGCGGTGAGACCCCGCAGGATGCCCCGCCACCGGGCGTCGTCGCCCACGATCTGCCGGATCGTATGCAACAGGTTGCCGCCCTTGTAGTACATGTCCTTGGAGCCTTCCCGGTTGATGCCGTACCGGCCGATGATGGGCCGGTCGTTCACGATGTTCCTCCGGCTGCCGATCACGTAGGCCGAGCCCGCCTCGCGTCCCTGCTGGCATTCGGTGAAGAGGTTCTCCGAGTAATTGGCGAAGCCCTCGTGCACCCACATGTCGGCCACGTCCGCGGTGGTGAGGCTGTTGCCGAACCACTCGTGGGCGCTCTCGTGGACGATGATGAAGTCCCAGCGGAGCCCGACGCCGGAGCGCGAGAGGTCGCGTCCCAGGTAGCCGTTCTGGTAGTGGTTGCCGTAGGCGACGGCGCTCTGATGCTCCATGCCGAGGTGCGGGGTCTCCACCAGCTTGTAGCCATCGGTGTACCAAGGATACGGTCCGAACCAGTGCTCGAAGCACTTGAGCATCGGCTTGACCTGCTGAAACTGCCGGCGGGCGGCGTCCAGGTTGTATGCCAGTGGCCAGTAGTCCAGTGTCAGCGTGCCGTCCTCGCCCTGGTAGAGCTCGGCGAAATGGGCGTAGCTGGCGGCGTTGACGGCCACGTCGTAGTTGTTGATCGGATCGGCCACGAACCACTCGTAGGTGGTGGTCCGGTCGGGGTGGAGGGTCACTCCGCGAAGCCGGCCGTTGGACACATCGACCAGCGAATCGGGGACGGTGATCGCCACCCGCTGGCTATCCGGCTCGTCGGCCTGGGTGTCCTTGTTGGGCCACCAGATGCTGGCGCCCACGCCCTGGCAGGCGGTCGCGATCCAGGGGTGGCCCAGGCTGTCTGCGCCCCAGACGAACCCGCCGTCCCAGGGTGCGTGCTTGGCCACGCGCGGCCGGCCGTGGTAGTACACCGTGAGCGTCTTCCGGTCTCCCTGCCGCTGCGGCGAGGCCAGGGTGACGAAGAACGCATCGCCATCGCGGCGGTAGGAGAGCGTGCGTCCGTCCTGCACCATGCTGTCGACCTGGAGCGGGGTCATCAGATCGACCTGCATCTCCCGCGCGCCCGCCACCACCCGGTACCCGATGCCGTTCCAGCCTCGGATGCTGCTGTCCGCCGGACTCACGGCCACGTGCAGGTCGTAGAACGTGACGTCCCACCAGATCCGCTCCGGTGTGATGCTGCCGCGGAGCGTGTCGGCACGGGTGATCGCGGCGGTATCCTGGGCCAGTGCCGGTGCGGACAGGCACAGGACGAGGGCGGCGATCCCCGGCAGCGACGTGCGCATGGTGGTCAGCTCCGCGTGGCTGGTGCTCGAACAAGGTCGTGCTCGAACAAGGTAAGCCCTCATCTGGACAGGGCGATAGCCTACCCCAGGGCCGCCTCCAGCCGGCTGATCAGCTCGGTCTGCGCCTGGTTGATCTTCTTCCGCGCCGTGGCCGGACCGAACCAGCCGCAGCGATCGACTTCAGGAAAAGAGAGCCACCGGCCGGAGCCCCGGGGCCACTCCATCCGGGTCAGATTGCTGTGGACCCGGTCGGGGTCCGCATCGCCCTCCCAGGCCCAGGCGTGGATCTCCTTCCCGGCCTTCTGGCGGATGCTTCCGAGCGGGAGGAACGGACCCTGGGGTGGTACGCCGGTCTCCTCCTCGAACTCCCGGCAGGCCGCGGCGAGGGGATCTTCGCCCGGCTCGATCACTCCCTTGGGAATGGTCCAGGCGCCGGCATCCTTCTGTGACCAGAACGGCCCGCCGGGATGGGCGAGAAACAGCTCGAGACCCCCGCTTCCCCGGCGAAAGAGCAGGAGGCCGGCGCTCACCTTCACGGCACTACGGGTCGAGATGAATTCCGGGGCGCCGCGCGCTCTTGATCTTCGGGATATCTTCGGGTAATGTGTCGGTGACCACCACCGGGGGTGCCGCCATGAAGGGTGTGCTGGACCTCAAGAGCAAGCTCCAGATCCTGATGGCTCTCGCGGCGGGAGACCGGGATGGACCGCCACCCCGGCTGCGCCACGCGCAGAAGGTGGGGGCGCTGGGTCCGCTCAACATCCGGAATCTCCGGCCCGGACCGGGCAGGCAGACATCCCTGCTCCGGGTCCTCATGACCAACGCCTGCAGCTTCAACTGCCACTACTGTCCGATGCGGCGCGACCGGGAAATGCCGCGCACGCTGCTCAAGCCGGAGGAGCTGGTCCGCATCTTTCTGGAAGCACGGCGGCGGGGCTGGTGCGAAGGGCTGTTCATCACCACCGGCATCCCCGGCCGGCCCGTCAAGGTGGTGGACGATCTGATCCAGGCGCTCGAGCTGTTGCGGGAGCGGCACCGGTTCGATGGTTACATCCACGTGAAGCTGGTGCCCGGGGCGGAGGCGTCGCAGATCGAGCGGCTCACCGCGCTGGCGAGCCGGGTCTCGCTCAATCTCGAGGCGCCGTGTGGCGCCACGCTCGCGCGGATTGCCCCGGAGAAGAGCCTGCCGGTCACGCTGGGCGATCTGGAGCGGGTGCGGGCACTGGTCCTTCAGGAGCGCATGGCGCGGGGCGCCGGCCGGCCCCGCGACCCGCTCCACCCGGGCGGGGTCTCCGGCATGACCATGCAGTTCGTGGTCGGCGCCACGCCGGACACCGATCGGACTATTCTCGACACGGTGAGCCGGTTGCAGCACGGTGGCGGGCTGCATCATGCGCACTTCAGCGCCTTCCGGCCGATCACCGACACACCGATGGAAAACCTGCCGGCCACTCCCGTCCTGCGCGAGCACCGGCTGTATCAGGCGGAGTACCTGCTGCGGGACTACGGCTTTGCGGCCGACGAGGTGGTGTTCGGACCGGGTGGCAATCTCCCGCTCGCGATGGACCCCAAGAGCGCCTGGGCGCTGGCGCATCCCGAGCGGTTCCCGGTCGAGGTGTCCCGCGCGAGCTATGAGGAGCTGGTGCGCGTGCCAGGCATCGGTCCGCTCGCGGCGCGTCGCATCGTCGCTCAGCGGGCGTCCACCAGCCTCCGGGGCCTGTCGGATCTCCGTGGCCTGGGCGTGGTCACGACCAGGGCCGGCGGATTTCTCACGCTCAGGGGCCGGCGGCTGCAGACCACCCGCTGGACCGAGCAGCTCGGCTTCTGGGCGCCCGAGGACGAGGTCGGGGTGCATCACGTGCTCTACGAGGTGAGTCCCGGAACCTTCCGGTAGCTCGCCCTTCCCACGGGGTGGCGGGCTACTCCGTCGGCGTCCTGTAGGCGTCGACCGAGACGTTGAGGTCGCGGTGCAGCTCGGCATCCCCTGCCAGGAGGGTCCGCCAGGTCAGCTCCGGCCCCTTGCGCGCCCCCTTGGGCGTGATCTTCACGCCTTCCGGCGAGATGGTGACCGTGTAGAGCTTGCCGTCCAACTCCAGCTCGCGTTTGATCGATTTGTCGAGTTTCGCGGCCATCGGGTGCTCCAGAGGTGTGCGTCCGAGGGAGATCAGCGGCTGGTCGCGGCCGCCGGGCGAAGGTTCTTGTACACGATGCCACCCTTCATCACGAAAGTCACCCGCTCCAGCTGGGTGATGTCCTGGAGCGGGTCGCCATCGACCGCAACGATATCCGCATAGAGCCCCGCTGCCAATGCACCGACCCGGTCCTCCCAGCCGAGCAGGGTGGCCGCGCTGGTGGTGGCCGACTGGATCGCCTGCATCGGGGTGAGCCCGTAGCGCACCATGAAGGCGAACTGTTTCGCGTTCCAGCCGTGGGGGTAAACCCCGGCGTCGGTCCCGTATGCCACCTTCACGCCGGCGCGCACGGCCTTTCGGAAGTTCTCCCGTTGCAGGCGGCCGATCTGCCGCTCCTTGTCGAGAATGAGGTCGGGGTAGCCGAGCCGCTTGTACTCGGCCAGGATGTAATCGTCGTTGTAGATATCGGCCACCAGGTAGGTGCCCCGCTCCTTCATGAGCCGGATCCCCTCGTCGTCGATCAGGCTGCCGTGCTCGATGGAGGCGACGCCGGCCCGGACGGCGCGCTTGATGGCCTCGGCCCCGTGGGCATGGGCCGCCACCTTGCGGCCCCACGCCGCTGCCT
The DNA here is from genome assembly GCA_036265815.1 of Gemmatimonadales bacterium. Taxonomy (NCBI): domain Bacteria; kingdom Pseudomonadati; phylum Gemmatimonadota; class Gemmatimonadia; order Gemmatimonadales; species Gemmatimonadales bacterium. Next base: position 230,358 of record DATAOI010000052.1, on the reverse strand, counting down.
CCTGCACCACCGCGTTCATCTCCTCCTGGGAGTACTGCGGGGCCCCGGCCGACTGCTCCTCGGTGAGCACGCCCGCGCTCGCGATCAGCTTGATCACGTCGGCCCCGTTCTTCACCTCGAACCGGATCAGCTTCCGGATCTCGTCCACCCCATCGGCAACCCCGGAGAACTGGCCGAACTTGATGTAGGGCGAGAAGCCGACCAGGTCGTTGTGGCCCCCCGTCGCTCCGATCGCGAGCGTGGCCACCTGCATCCGGGGACCGACCACCAGGCCAGAGTCGATCGCCCGGCGGAGCGCCACGTCGATGAACTCGCCGCTCCCGACGTCCCGTACGCTGGTGAAGCCGGCCTCCAGGGTTCGGCGGGCGAAGGTCGGAGCGGCCACGGCGTAGTCGATCGGGCTCCGGCGGAAGAGGCTCTGGTAGTAGTCTCCCGGATCGCCGCCGGTGATGTGGGTGTGGCAGTCGATCAGGCCCGGGAGCAGGGTGGCGCGGCCGAGGTCGATGACCTCGGTGCCAGGCGGAACTGCGAGGTTGCTGCCGACCGCGGTGATGCGGGTGCTGTCGATGATGATGACGGGATGGAGCAGCGGCGGGCCGCCCCGGCCGTCGATCAGCCGGGCGGCGCGGATGACCACATGACGGTGGACAGCCGCCGTGTCGGACGCCTGTCCCTGCAGCCGGCCGGGAGAGTGGCCGAGCCATGCGAGCGCCATGGCCAGGCCGAACGCGCTCCTCATGACGAGAGTCGGTCGGTGAGCACAGGCATGAACGGCACCCAGGGGCCGACCGCGTCGCCATATTGCTTCGCCATCACCCGGGCAATCTGCGCCAGGTGGCCGAGATCGTGGACGACCCAGGCGGCGAGCAGTTGACGGAGCGTGACGGGGCCAAAGGTCGGGTGGATGCCGGTGAGCTCGAGCTCCGCACCGGTGAGTCGCCAGGAGTGCAGCAGCTCGAGGTTCCTTGTCCTGAGCTGGGCGAACTCTTTCAGGAGCTCGCTCAGCGAGCGGCCCGCGTTGCGAGCCCGATGGCGGAAGCGATCGTACGGCTCGAAGCGCGGGTCCGGGCCGCGGGCAAGGATGATCCGCGCGCGGGGAATCCAGTCAGTCTCCTCGCCGTCAATCAGATGACCGACGACATCGAATGGATTGAAGGTGTCAGGCCCCTCTCGCCCGCGGGTCCACGGCTCGGGCAGGTCGGCCAGAAGGGCCTGCAGCGTGGCCGGCGTGCGCGCGAGTACGGTGGTCGAGGAGTCGAGGTCGAAGTCCATCACGGCTCGGGACGGGGACGGCTCAAGATACGCCGTCCAGCGGGCCCGGACCAGACGGCCGTCTGCTCGATATCCACCGCGGATCGGCAGGCGTCAGCGGCGGCGGCGTCAGCCGCCACGCTTGAAGTACTGCACCGCCCGTTCGTGCTTCTCCGCGGCCGCCCGTGTCTTGAAGGTGCCCAGGTTGCGGCGCTTTCCGGTCTTCGGGTTCTTCTTCCTGGAATACAGACGGTACTCGCCGGACGCCAGTTTGCGGATCATGGGGGAAAGACCTCCTGCCTCGTTCGGGACTCAGAACGGCATACTGTACTCGGGTGGGGTGACCCCATTCAGCCGAAGATAGGGCACCAGTTGTCCCAAGGTCCATACCGAGTGCTCGAACGACAGCGCGGCGAGGCGGATGGCGGGCTGCGGGGGCTGACCGTACATGGCGACGGGACGGCGCAGCTGCGCCGGTGAGGCATGCCGGAGTGCGTCGAGCAGGTAATCGTAGGTGGACGTGGCGTACCGACGGAGGGCGGCTTTGTCGCGGAGATACACGGTGCTGTCGCCCAGGCTCGGCGCCGCCTTGAGACCGCGCAGGGCGATGGCCGCCACCTCGAGATTGGTGGTCACGATGTGGTCGAACTGCTGGGCAAAGGTCCGGACGCCCGGCGTGGGGCGGAAACCGGTGGCGGAATCCGGCATCGCGTCGATGTAGGCGAGCACCGCCGTACGATTGCGCTGCCAGTCGGCCTGGAGGTCGGGGTACGGCCCGGCCTGAGCGCGGACCAGCGTTGGCGCGGACGAGAGCAGCAGGATGAGGGTAATCACGCGCATGGCACTCTCCTCAGGATGGGTTCGGCCGTTCGATGGCGGCTGGCATCGGAGACTGACGAGTCCAGGCCGGCCAAAGTGCCAGCCCGAAACTGGCTCCGGAGGGTCAGGGCCGGGATTCGATCGCTCGATCGCCTGCACGGGGGCGCTCCAGGGGCACGCCCCCGGCGCAGAGTGGGCAGCTGGCGGGAGTCCAGAGCTCGAACGGAAGGCACGAGACCGCCTCGACCGCCAGGCCGTTCCGGCGAAAGAAATCCGCCCCGGCCGAGCCTAGCAGGAGCAGGGTCCCCACCGCCACGGGATGGGCCCTGTGGGTCTGCAGCTCGGCCCAGGTCGCACGGCTCGAGGAGCCGGCGCTGATGACGTCGTCGACGATGGCGATCCGCTTCGCGCGAACCCGCGGCGAGAGCGCCGCCGGCAGGCGGTAGCGGGCCTGGTAGAGCCCGCTCCCGGCCGGAGCGGGCACCGGCTCGGTGTAGAGAAACTCCAGGTCGAGCGCGGCCGCCAGGCTCTGCGCGAGGAAGGCGCCGCCCACCAGCGGACCACACACGCCCTCCACGTCGTGGCAACGGAGCGCGGCGGCGAGTCCGGCGATCAGCGGCGCGACCCGGCTGGGCCGGGCGAAGAGTGGGTCGAGATCCAGCCACAGCTCGCCGTGATACCCGGACTCGAACTCGAAGTGGCCCCGCCTGCTGCTGACCAGCTCCAGAAACGCATCGGCTGTCGTCTGGCTCATGCCTGGGTCCAGTTACCGGTTGCCGGATCAGGTCGACGGTATGGTGGACGGAAGTCCCCGCGGAACGAGATCGAGGAGAATTATAGGCGTCCCGAGCGGGCGGGGGTCGCTCAGGGGCCCGTATGCCGTTTGCCCCCCACCCGCCCGCGGCGTATGCTTCACCATCACCCCGCACGCTGCAGGAGTCGTTATGCCCCTCGATCGCGCAGTCGATTTCACCGGCATTCGTTTCGAGAACCCGTTCCTCCTCTCCTCGGCACCCCCCACCGAGTCGGAGAGCAACATCCTGCGCGCCTTCGAGGCCGGTTGGGCCGGGGTGGTGACCAAGACCATCGGACTGCACCCCGTCACCAACGTCCTCGGCGCCAAGGCGAAGTTTCTCCGCACCACCCCCGACGACGCCTTCGTCTCGATGCGGAAGCGTCCCGGGGCGGCCCTGCACTCCTCCTGGAACTGGGAGCTCATCTCCGACAAGACCATCGACTGGTGGCTGCCGCGGCTCCGACGGATCAAGGAGGCGTTTCCCGACCGGAGGCTCATCGCCTCCATCATGGCCGGCTCGGGAAACGACAAGGAGCTGCAGAACTGGCAGCGGCTCGCCCGTGAATGCCAGGACGCGGGCGCGGACGGACTGGAGCTCAACTTCTCCTGTCCCCACATGGACCGGCGCGATATGGGCTCCAACATCGGCAAAGATCAGGGGCTCTGCTCGGTGGTGACCGAGGCGGTGAAGGAGGTGGCGAAGGTGCCGGTCTGGTGCAAGCTGACGCCGGCGACGTCAGACATCGTCCTCGAGGCCGCCGCGTGTTTCCGGGGCGGGGCGGATGCGATCGTCTCCTCCAACACCTTCCCGTCGCTGCCGCCGATCGACTCCGAGACCCTCGAGTTCGAGATCAACGTGGATGGGCTGGTGTCGAGCGGCGGGCTCGGCGGACCGGCCATCCTCCCGCTCTCGCTCGCCAAGATGGCCCAGATGACCCAGGCGTTCCCCGACCGGAGCTTCTCCGGGATCGGCGGCATCTCCGACTTCCGCCAGGCGCTCTCCTACATCCTGCTCGGCTGCGGGACAGTGCAGGTCTGCACCGCCGCCATGCTGGATCAGGCGGTGGGCCCCAACGTGATCAAGCGGCTCCTCGCCGGACTGGACGAGTTTCTTCTGCGCCACGCCGCCGAGAGCTGGACCCGGATCGAGGACTTCCGCGGGCTCCGGCGCGACCGGATCGTTGCGCAGTCGGAGATTCGTCGGCCCGACGCCACCGCTTATCACGCCGGCTACGAGGCGGTCGAGGGATACGCGCCGCCGGCCCCGCCCGCGCAGGCCGCGGTCAGCGAGTAGCCGATGGACTTCGACCGGATCGTCCGGGGCGGGAACGTGGTGACGCCCGCCGGGAGCTTCACCGGGGACGTCGGAATCGTGGGCGAGAAGATCGCCGCGCTCGGCAGCGATCTCGTGCCGGGTGCCCGCACCCAGGTGATCGAGGCCGCCGGGCACCATGTCCTGCCCGGCGTGCTCGACGTCCACGTCCACCTCGAACTCCCCTTCTGCGGCACCGTCTCCGCCGACGACTACCGTACCGGTACCCGCGCCGGTGCCCGGGGTGGGGTCACTACCGTGATCGATTTCGCCATCCCCTACGCCGGCGAGTCGCTGGAGCAGGCGGCCGACAACTGGATGCGGAAGGCCGAGGGAAAGGCGCTGGTGGACTACACCTTCCACATCTGCATCACCCGCTTTGCCGAGCATAAGAGCCAGGTGAAGGGGATGGTGGAGCGCGGGTTCACCACCTTCAAGGAGTTCATGATCTACGAGTCCGAGGGGTGGCAGTCGGACGATCGCGCCCTCTTCGGCACCCTGGAGCTGATGCGGGAGTACGGCACCATGCTCCTGGTGCACGCGGAGTCGGCGCGGGTGCTGGACGAGCTCATCGCACGGCACCACACGCCGGAGCTGATGGCCCGCTATGGCGCCCGGCTGCACCCGATGACCCGGCCCAACTTCGTCGAGGCGGAGGCCATCCAGCGCGCCATCCAGTGGTGCGAGGTGACCGGCGGCAAGCTCTACATCGTGCACATGTCGACCGGCGAGGGAGCGGATCTGGTGCGCGCGGCGCAGGCCCGCGGCGCGCCGGTCGTGGCGGAGACCTGCGCCCAGTACCTGGTGCTGGACGACTCGGTGTTCGAGCGGGAGGACGGGCACCTCTTCGCCTGTTGCCCGCAGGTGAAGAAGCCCAAGGACGTCGAGCGCCTGTGGAAGGGGCTCCGCGGGGGCGAGGTCTCGGTCATCTCCACCGATACCTGCACCTTCAACCGGGAGCAGAAGGCCATGTGGAACGGGGACTGGACCAAGATCCCGATGGGCCTGCCGGGACTCGAGACGCTGCTCCCGGTCACCTATACCCATGGCGTGCTCGGCGGGAAGCTCTCGATCGAGGAGCTCTGCCTCAAGCTGAGCACCAACCCGGCCCGGATCATGGGCCTGTATCCCAGGAAGGGGGGCATCACCGTCGGCGCGGATGCGGACCTCGCGATCATCCATCCGACCGCCGCTCGGACGGTGGATCCCGCCACGATGGAGACCAACGCCGACTGGTCGCCCTACCTGGGCTGGGAGCTGGCGGGGTTCGCCCGGACCACCCTCTCCCGGGGCGAGGTGATCGTGGACGACTATCGCGTGGTTGGCCGGGAGGGCCGGGGCAAATGGCTGTCGCGTACGAGGGCCGGATGAGCGCGGGACGCGCCATCGACCTCGGGCCGCCGCCGTCCGACGCGGACGATCTCACCGGCAGCCCGCTCTGGAATCCCGACCTCGCCCCGACCGAGCCTGCCCGCCGCACCTGGTCCACCTACAACATCGCCGCACTCTGGATCGGCATGAGCGTGGTCATCACCACCTACACCCTGGCCTCCGGCCTCATGCAGCAGGGGATGAGCTGGTGGCAGGCGATGATCACCATTCTCCTGGGCAACACCATCGTGCTGGTGCCGATGGTGCTCAACGCACACGCGGGAACCAAGTACGGGATCTCCTTCCCGGTGCTGTGCCGGGCGAGCTTCGGGGTGCGGGGTGCCAATCTACCGGCCATTCTCCGCGCGGTGGTGGCCTGCGGCTGGTTCGGGATCCAGACCTGGATCGGTGGGCTGGCGCTGGATGCGCTCTTCAGGGCGGCCTGGCCGGGCTGGGCCGGCATGCCGGGCGGCACCGCCATCACCTTCGGATTGTTCTGGCTGATCCAGGTTGCGGTGATCCTCAAGGGTACCGAGGGGATCAAGCTCCTGGAGAGCTGGTCGGCGCCGCTGCTCCTCGGAGGCGGTGCCATCCTCCTGCTGTGGGCCGTCAGAGCCGGGGGCGGGTTGGGCCAGCTCTTGAGCCAGTCGGAGCGGCTTCGCGGCGGGGGCGCTCCCTTCTGGGCCCTGTTCCCGTCGGCGCTCACCGCGTCGATCGGGTACTGGGCCACGCTCAGCCTCAACATCCCCGACTTCACCCGCTATGCCAAGAGCCAGCGCTCGCAGATGCTGGGTCAAGCGCTGGGGCTTCCGACCACGATGACGGCCTTCGCCTTCATCGGGGTGGTGGTCACCAGTGCGACCATCGTGCTGTTTGGCGAGCCGATCTGGGATCCGGTGGTGCTGATTGGCCGGATCGGCGGCACCGCGGTGATCGTGTTTGCGGCGCTGGTGGTCCTGGCCGCGCAGCTCACCACCAACATGGCGGCGAACGTCGTCTCTCCGTCCAACGATTTTTCCAACCTGAGCCCCAAGCGGATCAGCTACGTGACCGGCGGCCTGATCACGGCGGTGCTGGGGATCGCGATGATGCCGTGGAAGCTCTACTCCGACGCCGCGGCCTACATCTTTACCTGGCTGCTGGGATACTCGAGCCTGATGGGAGCACTGGGCGGGATCCTGATCGCCGATTACTGGATCATCCGGCGGCAGCGGCTGGTAGTGGACGATCTCTACCGCGAGCGCGGAGTCTACAGCTACCGCGGCGGAGTCAACCCGCGGGCGGTCGTGGCGCTGGTGATCGGGATCCTGCCGGTAGTGCCGGGGTTCCTGCGCGCGGTGACCACCCCGGGTGGCGCCGTCACGGATCCAACCTTCTTCGACCGGCTCTACTCCTACGCCTGGTTCGTCACCTTCGCGCTCAGCGGGCTCGTCTATCTTGGCTTGATGCGCGGCAAAAGCGTGCCGGCCGATGGGTGACGGGGGAGCGCGGTTCGGGTCATCCGTGCGCTGACAGCCCGCTCGCTATGACAACCTGAACGCCCGACTACCGACACACCGCTCCACCGAAAGGACGACATGTCCCGAGTCGTGAAATGCGGGCTGATTCAGGCATCCCACGCCTGTGGCACCGACGAGCCCCTCGAGACCATTCGCGCGGCCAATCTGGCCAAGCACATGGAGCTGATCGATCAGGCTGGCCGGGAGGGAGTTCAGCTTCTCTGCATGCAGGAGATCTTCACCGGCCCCTACTTCTGCGCGGAGCAGAGCACCCGCTGGTACGATGCGGTCGAGAGGATTCCCGACGGGCCCACCACCCGTCTCATGCAGGAAGTGGCCCGGGGGCACGCGATGGTCATCGTCGTTCCCCTGTACGAAGAGGACGGCACCGGTATCTACTACAATACGGCCGCCGTGATCGATGCCGACGGCAGTTACCTCGGCAAGTACCGCAAGAATCACATCCCCCATTGCGCGCCGGGCTTCTGGGAAAAATTCTATTTCCGCCCCGGCAATCTCGGGTACCCGGTCTTCAGGACACGCTACGCCGATGTGGGCGTCTATATCTGCTACGACCGGCACTTCCCCGAGGGCGCCCGGGAGCTCGGCCTCAACGGCGCCGAGATCGTGTTCAACCCCTCGGCCACCGTGGCGGGGCTCTCGGAATACCTCTGGCGGCTGGAGCAGCCGGCGCACGCCGTGGCCAACACATTCTTCGTGGGCGCCATCAACCGGGTGGGCTATGAGGATCCCTGGCGCATCGGCGAGTTCTACGGGCAGAGCTACTTCTGCACCCCGCGGGGTCAGATCGTTGCCCAGGCCGCGCGGGACCGGGACGAGCTGATCACCGCCGAGCTGGACCTGGACCAGATCCGTGAGGTCCGGAACGTGTGGCAGTTTTATCGGGATCGCCGTCCCGAGACCTACGGCGGGCTGTGCAGGCTGTGAGCGGGGGCGCCACGCTGACCCTCGAGTTTCGATGCATCGAACCGGCGGTCGATCTCGCGGCGCACGTTCGCCACTACTGGGTGCTCCTCGGCGGGGCCTCCGGCGCCCCGGCCCATCCGGTCTTTCCCGATGGGTGCAGCGGAGATCGTCTTCAATCTCGGCCCCCTCACGCACGAGCGGCAGCCATCCGGCCGGTTGACGGCCCAGCCCTTGACCATGCTGGTTGGCCAGATGACCCGGCCGCTAGATATGGTTCCCGGTGGAATGCTGCGGATCGTGGGAATCAAGCTGGCGCCCTGGGGAGCCGCGGCGATTCTGGGTGAGGCGAGCGCGGCGGTGCGCGATCGCACGGTCGCCCTGTCCGACATCGATCCGGCGCTCCTCCCCGAAACCGGCGATCAACTCCACGCGTGCCGTGGCGACGACCAGATCGGCGCGGTCCTGGATCGTGCGATTCGATCGCGGCTCGCAGCGGGCGGCGGCAGGCGGCGGGACGGTCTCAACCGCTTCGCCCGGTCGTGGTGCGGCAGTCCGGGACCATCCGTGGACGCGCTGGCCCGCGCCGCGGGGTGCTCCGCCCGAACCCTGGAGCACCAGTTCGATCGCTTCGTCGGCATCTCGCCGAAGGAGTTCTCCCGGGTGCGGCGGTTCCAGCGCGCGCTGCGTCTCGCGCGTGAGCAGCCGATGCTCCACTGGTCCACCATCGCCGCGCGGGCCGGTTACAGCGACCAGTCGCATCTGGGGCGCGACTTCCGGCAGTTCGCCGGGTGTGCCCCGACCCTGGTGGCTCCGGCCAGCACGCCGATCACGACAGCCTTCCTGAACGACCAGGGCTGACGCGCTTCGATTCGAGTGCTGTCGGATTCGTACAAGCGCCCGGCCCGATGACGTGCGACCTTTCCTCGAGGACCCTCGCTCGACGCCACTCTTCACCCTGTCTCGAAGCGGTGCCCGCATGCGCACGATTTCGCGCGATCTCACGCTCGGTGCAGGGTTGCTGCTCCTGGGATCGATCCCCGCAGCCGCCCAGCACTCCGCGGATCCGGCGCCGGCCGGATGGCTCGCGGGCTGCTGGTCGCTCCAGCGCGGCGATCAGATCGTCGAGGAAGCCTGGCTGCCCCCGCGGGGGGGGAATGATGCTGGGCATGAGCCGAACCACCAAGGGAGGGCGGGTCACCGAGCACGAGTTCGTGGTGCTGCGCGTTGCCGGGCCGGCTCTGGAGTACCGGGTTCGAACGGGCGATCAGGCCGAGGTGGTCTTCCGCGCGGCCGCACCGTCCGCCACCGAGGCGGTGTTCGAAAACCCCACGCACGACTTCCCCAAGCGCATCGGATACCGATTGGTGACGCCCGATTCGCTGCAGGCGTGGATCGATGGAGGGGCCGAGGCGAAGGGACCGAAGATCGGCTTCGGGTATCATCGGGTGGACTGCGCGGGTCACGCCTTCCGCTTGCGGTAGAGTCCGTCGAAGGAGGACGCCCAGGTTTTGCCCTTATCGGACGAGATCTCCCAGAACTGGCGTACAGTGCTGTCGGGATTGAGATGAAAGCTGAGCCGGTGCATCAGACGGGTGCCGTCCGCCTGTTTGGTCTCACCCCGTAAGGTCAGGGTCCCCTCAACGTAGCTGCCGGCGAGATTCAGCACGCCACCGTCGTTCGATACCCAGACCTGATGCCACCGGGCATCGCCTCGATCGAAGAAGTTGAGGCTCTGGCCGGTGCCGCCTTTGGCGCCGGTCCAGTGCTCGTGAATCAGGCACCCGTCCTCTTCCCGCGTCACCAGGTTGGTGCCGGCTTGCTTGCCCTGCGTGGTCACCTCCCAGTCACCGATCCAGAAATCGAACTGCCGGTACTCGGCCAAGTCGCACTTGGGGCGTGTCGCCTGCGCCGAGAGCGGATGAAATTGACCCGTCTGAAGCGTCAGAAGCAGGGCTGCCGCGAGGGCTATGCCTGTCGAACCGGGTGTTCGCATGGGATCTCCTGGATGAAGGGGGTGAGTTCAGCTCACTGTGCGCAGCCTCACGCCGTGCTCGGACATGGCAAGGGGGACGGTGCTCTGGCTCCGGCGCACACGGTTGGGGTACGGGCCGTGGCCAGCGGTGACCAGCCGCGCCCGGGAGGGACCAGCCGCCTAGCGGCGCGGGAACACGGTCTCACCCTTCAGCAGAGTCCAGATTGCCCGCGCCCGATGGATTTGATCCACCGGAAGCTCGAACAGATTCCGGTCCAGCACCACCAGGTCGGCGAGCTTGCCTGCCTCAATCGACCCGGTCTCCCGCTCCTGGTGATTGGCATAAGCGGCGTTGATGGTATAGAGCGCCACCATGGTGGGGAGATCGACCTCTTCGGCGGGGTGCCACGGCACTCCGCGCGAATCGCCCGGCCACTGGGCCGCGCTCGGCTGAGGGAGCCGCCCTTCGGCCGCAGGACATGCAGGAGCAGGAGATCAGGAGCAGAACGACGGCCGCCGGAGAGAGCCGGGATCGGGCCAACGCACGGGTATGGCGGGTGTTCACCTTCGAAGTCTAACCTGCGGCGGCACCCGATTCAGCGCTATTCGACGGCCACCTCTCCGACCTCCGAGCCGAACTCACTGGTCATCCGGCGGGTGCCGGGCGGCGCACCCCAGGCCCGGCCGTCGATCCGTACCGCGAGGCGATGCAGGCCGGGCGCGATCGGAAGCACGACACGCCACTCGTTTCCACCCGCGGAAGCGAGCTCGACCGGGCGCCAATCGGTGAAGTCTCCCGCCAGCTCGACCTCGCGGGCGCCCGGTGCCTGGAGCAGGATCTCGCGTCCGGTGATCCGCGCGGGACCGATGCGGAGGCCACTTCGCACCGGCGCAGCCGGGAGCTCCACCACCGGCATGGGGGCTCCGCTGAGCCTCACTCGCAGCCCCACGACCAGATAGCGTGAGCCTGGCAGTCCGGTCACCGGGTCGGATCCGGATCGGCCCACCGAGCCGAGGAGGGCCAACGGGCCGGTCAGGCTCCGCACGGCGGTCACGTCCCAGAGGGTGATCTCCGGCGTGGTCCGGCTGAACCTGCGGCCCAGCGAGAGGTCGAGGTCCAGCCGCGACAACTCCCACCGTCCGGAAAGCATCGCGTCGGTAAAAGTGGTGCGCCTCTCGAGGCTCAGCGTATCGGCGCTGCCAGCCAGCCCTGAATCGGCAGCGGCTCCTCCCTTTCCGCCTCCGCGGAAGAGATCGAACGAGGTGTTGGCCAGCGTCACCCCCACCCGAATCCGGCCCAGCCGGGCCGAGGTGCCGACGGTGCTGCGCTCGAGCGGCCGGTGCTGAGCCAGCGACCAGGCCGACCCGCGCGCCTGGCCGATCCAGAGCAGCGTGCTTGGCGACGGCGCGACGTATCCCCGGAGCTCACCCGCAACCGTGGCGGAGCCGGCCGCCTGGTGGTGCCAGGTCCAGTCGACCTCGCCCAGCAGCTCGGCGCGAAAGATCCCGAAATTGGGTGAATGGAGTGCTGCCCCGCTGGAGCCCTGAAAATTCCAGCGGCCGGCCTGCGCATTGGAGTACACCCCCGATCCGAACCAGCGGACAGGTCCAGCCGCCACTCGTACCGCCGGCGCGACAGAGGCCACCCCCCCGGTGATGGCGCGATCCGGCCGATAGCTTCCGGCGCCCATGTCCAGGGTGGCGCTGGCCTGGCCCGCCGCGGCGCCGGCCGCTCCGCCAAGGAGCAGCGCCACGATCGAGGCGATCGCGGGGGCGGTCATCGGTCCGACGGCGGATCGGCGGCCGGCGTTGTTACCGGCCGCTCGGGTGGCTGGGGCACGGCCGGAGTGCCGCCGCGTCGTAGCTGCACTCGGCGGCGCAGCTCCACGAACTCGGCGTCGGACCGACCCTCGCGCGCGAGATCGAAGACCTCCCTGGTGGCCTGCTCTGGCGGCACACCCTCCGCCACCAGGTCGGTGAGCACGGAGATCGGGACCACCAGGGACTGCCCCGATCTGATATCGTGGAGCTGGCTGAGCGAGCCGCCCGGGAGCCCGGCGCGAAGCGCGCCCGCACCAGCCGTGAGCTCCGCCTCGCTCGCGCGACTGCCGAGCGCCTCGCGCGCCTGGGCGAGCTGGCCCAGCAGCCCTTGGACCGCGGTCCGGATCCGGTCTCCGCTCGCCCCCATGGTGCTGCCCTCGAGCGCCTTCTGCACCAGCGGCTCGGTCGGGAGACCGCTGGTGCGCGCCGAATTCACCAGGTGCTGCACGGTTGCCGCGGTGACGGGATCCAGCCGCTCGGCGAGCCGGCGGTCCTGGGCCCGAAGCGCGGCCGGGAGCACGGTGACAAGGCCGACCAGTAGCAGGAGGAAAGAGGAGGATCGCATCGGATCAACTTACCGTCAGAACCGATGTCGGGGTACCGAAGTCGGCGTGGGAGACGGGCGGCTCGCTCGGATCCCTCACCCAGTGCCGCTGGTCGACCAGAAACGCGTAGTGGTAACGGCCCGGCTTGAGTCGGAGCTCGACCTTCCAGACCCCGGGCTCACCCGCGGGACGGAGCGGAGTAGCCGCCGGGTCCCAGTCGTTGAAGTCTCCCACGACGACGACCTGGGAGCCGGTGGGCGCGACGAGGCGGAGCTCGACCGACCTGGCGCCGCCGCTCGGCGTCGGCGGCGCCGAGGAGCGAAGCAGCAGCAGGAGAAGAATCCCGGCGGCGAGCGCGGCGGCGGCCAGAGCCCCGCGCCACCACGGCCGGCCGGCCGGCCGGGAGCCTTCCGTGCGGATCCTCCGGAGCGCCGCCGCATCGGTGGCCGGATCCAGTGCCACCGGCCGCCGGAGCTCGGCCACCGCCCGGCGCAGGATGTCATCCTGAAGTTCGTCGCTGTGATCAGGTGGCATGGATGTCCCGCAGCAGCTCCCGGAGCTGGTCGCTGGCCCGTTTGACTCGCATGCGCAGGGCCGGCTGATTGGCGCCGGTGAGCTTGGCCATTTCGTCGTACTCGAGTTCTTCCACGTAACGCAGGAGAAACGCCTCGCGGTAGTGGGGCCTAAGCCTGGCGAGTGCCCGGGCGATCTCTTCCCGCCATTCCAGCCCGTCGGCGGCGTCTCCGTTCGCGGCCACCTCGGTCGGAAGCTCTCCGGTGAACCGCCGATCCCGGCTGAGCCGCCGCTGCGCGGTCCGGCAGCGGTTGACCACGATCCGGAAGAGCCAGGCCCCGAAGCGTTCGGGTTGGCGGCACTCCCCCAGGCTGCGGTAGGCCCGGAAAAAGCTGTCCTGCATCGCTTCCTGGGCGTCTTCCCGATTGCCCACCATGTACACCGCGTAGCGCCCCAGCGTGTCGCGGTAGCGAGCGATCAGCTGGGTGTACGCCTCGAGGTCGCCGGCGAGCGTTCGGGCGACCAGCGCGGCATCGCTGTCGCTCATCATGGGTAGACTCTCACACCGCCCAGGTTGTGACAACGGGAATGGTGGCCAGCCGCACGGCCCGATGGTCACAGCCCGCGGCACCTCCGGGTCTCTGAGAGGGTGGACCCACCACGACTCTCGCGACTGTTCGGAGGCGGCTATGCGCAGCACTGGAATGGTGATCGGGCTGGGCGCGCTGTTGGCGCTGTCGGCCTGTGACTCGAATGAGATCGGGCCCCAGGCCCCCCATACGACGGACGGCAAGACCTCGGTGTTTCTCACCGATGATCCCTTTCCCTTCGACGGCGTATCCCGGGTGGACATCCACGTGGTCAGCATCGCCCTGGCGGTCCGAGCCGACACCTCGGAGTCTGGGCCACCCTGGGTGACCGTGGCGACCCCGGATCGCGCCTTCAACCTGCTCGACCTGCAGAACGGCTCGACCGCCCTGCTGGGCGACGCGGTGATCCCACGGGGCAACTACTCGGCGGTGCGGATGGTCATCGATCCCGACCGCTCCGGCATCACCGACGCCGAGGGCCAGACCATCACCCGTACCGAAACGCCCGGCACCCCGGGGATCGATTGGCAGGCGAAGGGCGTTCATCCGACGCTCTATGCCATGGTCGAGGAGCCGATGGCGGTGGACGAGAACGGTGCCGACATCGTCATCGATTTCGACGTGGGCCGCAGCTTCCTCTATGACGGGCACGGCGGGTTCACCTTCATGCCCTTCCTCCGCGCCATCACCCGCAGCGGCTCCGGCGGCATCACCGGGCTGGTGCGCCGGGAGGACGGCACGCCGGCCCCGAACGCGCTGCTCGGTGTCTACTATGGTCTCGATTCGACCTCGGTCCTCGGGCCGCTGGCTTCCACGTCGCGCAGCGATGCCCAGGGCCGCTTCACCATCTCCTTCTTCCGCCCGGGCTCGTACCAGGTGATGGCGGAGGATGTGCGGCGCCATCTGCGGAGCGAGGTGGTCACCGTGCAGGTGCGGGCGGGTCAGACGGTGGATGCGGGTGAGCTGCGCTTCAGGCTCACCGCGGGCCAGTCCGCCGCGGGCCAGTCCGCCGCGGCTGAGGCACAGTAGCCGAATCGGCGGGCTCCATCGTCACCGACGGGCCGCGGCCTCGCTGATCTCGGCTAACTGGCGCCGCGCCGCGGGGGCGTAGATCAGCTCATAGGGTGAGCGCTCCGCAATCGACCCATACCACGCGGCCGCTTCTTCCCTCCTTCCCACCTCGTGCAGCAGCTCGGCCCGGAGGAACCGCTGCGAGGCGAGCGAGAAGAACGGCGATGCCACGGTCAGCTGAAACCAGAGCTCCGGTCGGCACCGCTCCAGCAGCATGAGTCCCTCTCCGGCGCGCCCTTCGGCCCGCGCCACCGTGGCGCGTAGCTCCACCTCCAGGCTGCGCGCCAACCCGGTCGGCTCCGGCTGCGCGGCGCCCAGCTCGGCCACCCGGGCGGCGGCGCCGGCCAGGTTTCCCAGCCGGACCTCCAGCAGACCGAGCAGATACGCCCGGATCGCCGGGTGCAGATCGTTGTGCATCGCGAAAATCAGGAACATGCTCGGCTCGATCGTGCCGATGTCCCACCGCTCCAGGGCATGATGGACCTCGCGGAGCTCGCCTTGCGTCCGCGGCACGAACGGCAGAGTCGCGAACAGCGCCCGCATCTCGAGCCCCCAGGTCCGGTCCAGGACCTCGGCGTGCTCCAGCTCCTGCCAGGCCGACTCCGGCCGCTCGGCCGCCAGGGCGAGGTGGGCCAGCACGATGTGACAGAGCGCGCGCAGCTCGGGCGATCGGGCCACCTGGATGAAGCTCCGGGCCAGCAGCTCGGCGCCGGGAAGATTGCCGGCATAGAGCGCCACGTCGGAGAACGCAATCGCCACCGTGATGGCGCGGGCCTGCTGCAGCTCATCCGCGATCTCCTGCATCGCGGCGCGATCGCTGCCGGAGAACACCCGGAGTGCCCGCATCGCCAGCGCCTGATCTCCCTGGGGGCTCACCCGCAGGATCCGCTCGATCAGATCGAGCATCTCTCCTCTCCGGCCCTGGAGGGCGGAGATCCGCGCCAGGTGAACCAGCGCGGCGACATGGTCGGGGTCGAGCCGGATCACCCGCTCGAATGGCCCGCGGGCTTCCACGGCGGACCGGCCGCGGAGCGGATTGGAGTGAAAGAGGAGGTCGCCCAGGTGGAACCAGGCCTCCACGTCGTCCGGGTAGGTGCCGGTGATGGTGTTGTAGAGCGACTCGGCTTCCGTGACCGCGCCGTGCAGCCAGGCGCGCTGCGCGCTGAAGACCAGCCGGTCGTGAGGGGAGAGTCGCTGCCGGTGATCGAACCCGCGGTCGGCCAGCTCCCGGGCGAGATCGGGGAGCGCGCACCCCGCCGTTGCGGCCGCCAGGCGGTAGTAGGCCAGGGCGAATGAGCCGTCGGCGTCGACCGCGGCCTGGAACGCCTCCATGGCATCGAAGTACCGGCCCGCGCGCAGCTCGCGCTCGCCCCCGAGATACGCCTTGAGCGCATCCAGCGAGGTCGTGGTGCGCGCCGCCAGACGGGCCAGCCGGGTGCCGGGCCCGACCCGCTGCGCCACCAGGAGCTGGCGGGCGAGCTCGTCCACCAGATCGAAGATGTCGTCCTCGGCCGTGGCGTTGGCGTGGACCCGCGCGATCTCTCTGCCGTCGAGGGCGTACAGCGAGGCTGCCGCCTCGATCCGCCCGCCTGCCTCCACCACGGTGCCGGTCAGGTAGCGGCCTGCTCCGAAGTGCTCCGCCACCGCGCGGGCGTCGGGCAGCGCGGCCGCCGGGTCATCCCGGGCGAGGAAGCGGAGCAGTGCCCGCGGATCGACCGTGCGGATCTCGCCGGCACCGTCCAGCTTGGTGGCGAGCAGCTCGACCATGCCTTCCCCGAGATAGCCGAAGCGGCTGTTCCCCCGCACCGAGAAGGGCAGCACGGCGATGGTGCTGGCGGCGGGGAGGGCCGAGTCGGTCGGGGTGCTATCGGCCGCGGCCCGGGCGCCGGGGACCACTACGTCGGCGCGCGCCCTGATCATGTCGACCAGCGCACTGGTCTCAGCGGACGGATCGAGCTCGAGCTCCTGCGCCATGCGGCGGACGAACTGATCGTACATCCGGAGCGCGGCCGAGCGGTCACCCACCCGGTCCAGCAGCGCGAGCAGGCGGCGAAGGGCGGCTTCATCATGAGGGCTGAGCTCCAGCGCGCGCCGAGCCCACTGGGCGGCCTCGGACAGGCGGCCGTCGGCCTCGCTCCGCTCCACCAACGACCGTGCCGCCACCGCGGCGCGCTCCCGCAGCCGGACGCGCTCGCGATCCAGCCAGTCCTGGTAATCCGGGGACGCGCCGGTGACATAGAGACCTTCGAGCAGCGGCCCACGGTAGAGCGCCAGGGCCGCCTCGGCCTGTCCCTCGTCCAGCGCTCGGTCCAGCGCGGTCGCGTCGCACCAGAGTGCCGCCTCGGGTACCTCCAGCTCGTCGTCGCCCCGGCCGGCGACCACGTCCGCTCCTAGTTCCGCCCGCAGGAAGTAGAGCGAGCGGCGGAGTGCCGCACGCGCGTGCTCCTGATCCAGCTCCGGCCAGAAGAGCGCCAGGAGCGAGTCTCGCCGGTGAAACCGGCGAGGCGAGGCGATGGTGAGGTAAGCCAGCAGCCCGAGCCGTTTCGGCTGTTGAAGGACGGAACGGAGCTCGACCTCACCCGGGCCGCGTAGGTCCAGCACGCCGAGGGTGTGGAACCGGATCATGAATTCCGTGGGGAGCGGGGAGGTCACGCAACAACAACGGCAGGGCAACGCCCGGGCGGCAGTGTGTCCAACGTAAGAGCCGCCGGAGGGATCGGCAATGGGAGGAGCAGCCTGCATCGGTTGTCTCCATCATTTCATGGATGATGCCACCGGCACCCACCGCGCTCGGCGCCGCAGGATCCACGCACGAGTGAAGCTCCGGACGCAGTCCACACCCTGAAACCCTCTATTCGGCCGCCGGCGTGACCTGGCTCCGCAGGCCGGGTCACGCTCCGCACCACCGACAGGCAACGGCTCGGCGGGAGCTTAGCCCCGCACTCAACCGGAGCCGTCAGCATGATCGCAGCGGGGTGGAACGCGGATAGCGAGGCGTACGACGCCATCGTCATCGGCAGCGGGTTCGGCGGGGCGATGGCGGTACACGTGCTGGTGGAGGCTGGGTGGTCGGTGTTGATGCTGGAGCGGGGCGACTGGGTGCCCCGGGGAGCGCGGAACTGGTCGGTCGAGGGCGTGGGCCCGCTCACCCCGCACTACTCTACCGAGTCACCCTACCGGCTGAGAGACGACGCGGGAGATACCACGGCCGGCGCGTTTCACTGCGTCGGTGGCCCGTCGGTGTTCTACGGCGGTGTCGCTTTCCGTTTCCGCGCCGAGGACCTCGAGCACGATCCCGAGATCGCCGGCAACTCCGGGGCGCGGTGGCCCTTTACCTACGCCGCGCTCGAGCCCTACTACGCCGAGGCCGAACGGATCCTCGGCGTCGCGGGCGAGGCGGGTGCCGATCCGACGGAGCCGGGTCGCAGCACGCCCTACTCTCAGCCGCCGATGGAGCTGGCGCCGATCTCGCAGAGGATCGAGCGCGCCGCACGTGAGCTCGGCTGCCGGCCGTTCCGGCTTCCGCTGGCGATCAACCACACCGAGCGTCCCGGCCGAAACGCCTGTGTCGCCTGCGGCACCTGCGACGGTTTCGCCTGCGCGGTCGGCGCCAAGAACGATCTCGCCACCGTGGCGGTGCAGCCCCTGCTGTGCCGTGGGCTGCACCTCCGGACCAACGCAGTGGCCACCCGGCTCACGACCGAAGGCGGCCGGGTGACCGCGGTGGAAGCGACCGACCGCGACTCGGGCCGGGTCAGCGTCTATCGCGGGGGCACAGTCGTGCTGGCCGCCGGAGCGATCGCCTCGCCCCATCTGTTGCTGGCGTCCGGGCTGCAGCGACTCAATCCCGGCGGTCACGTCGTGGGCCGCTATCTGATGCGGCACTACAACGAGATCGTCTTCGGCGTCTCTGGTGCGAGCGCAGCTGCCCCACCTCCTTGGCGCAGTCCTGGCACCCTGGGTGAATCACCTGACAGGGCTGCTGGTAATCGCGGAAGATCAGCCGCAGTACGAGAACCGAGTTGGGCTCGATGGCCCTGTCACCGATCGATACGGCCTGCCGCGCCTGCTCGTGAGCCACCGCTACAGTGCTCGAGACCGCGCGGCCGGCAAGGCGCTGGGGAACCGCGCCCGGGCCATCCTCCGCCGGACCGCCGATTCCGCGGGCTGGACAACCTCTACGTGATGGACGGCTCACCGGGCTTACCCCGAGCCTGCTGCTGGTCGCCTTGGCTGCCACCGGGTACACCGTCGCCGCGACGGAGACCTACAAGACCTTCTTCTTCCCATCGAAGCCTCGGGGGAAGTTCGCCGGCATGCCGATCCGGTTTCCCGAGATGCGGCGGCGCCGGCAGCGATTCGTTCCGCTCTACGTGGCGATCTGGGTGGTCGTCCTGGCCGCGATTGCCGGAGCGGCCCATGGCTGAGTCCCTGCCGCACCGGCGCTTCCGCAACCGGACTCTGACGGCGGTGCATGCTTAACGAGGTGGAACCCATGAGTTACATTGGCGGAAGTGACGGAATGGAAACCTGTGGCCGTTCCGACCACCGACGAGCTGCGCTATGGAAAACGACAGACTTTCGAACATCCTGGCCCAGTACCTGGGAGGACAGCTGGAGCTCGACACCGCGGCCGCTCAGCTGGCGCACGTCTATATCGAGCACGGGTGGGGCTTCTATCTGGTGGAAGAAGAATGCCGGCCGGAGCACCGCGAGCGCATGCGAGCGTTGGCCGGGCGGGTGGAAGCGGCCATGAAGGCAGCCACGGCCACCCGGCGGCGGAGCTAGACGGGCCGAACGATCACCGTCGACAACATGGTGGCGATCGGCGTCCGGAGCGCCCCCTGGATGGCGAACACCTCCGCCAGGCACACGGTGAGCGTTCGCCCCGGCCGCACGACCCGCCCCTGCGCCAGGAACGCCTCCCCGCGGGCGGGCGCGAGCAGATTGATCTTGAACTCGACGGCGAGCACGTCTGTATCGGGTGGCGCCAGGCTGAACGCGGCGTAACCGGTCGACGAATCGGCCAGGCTCGCTACCGCTCCCGCGTGCCAGAAGCCGTTCTGCTGGGTGAACTCCGCCGCGAAGGGCGCGCTCAGGTCGACCTCGCCCGGCGCGAGGTGCGTCAGTCTGGCGCCCAGCAAAGCCATCATCCGCTGGTGCTCGAAGCTCTGCCGCACCGCTGCCTGATAATCCGGGTTCTTGGGTACCCAGGGCGCCGTCATAGGTCGACCGCTATTCTCCGATCTTGGCTGGCGCCTGCCTGGCATATCCCAGCCGCTCCAGTGCAACCCGGACCTCCTCCAGCGCCGCCGGATCCTCGATGGTCGGCGGAATCTGGTACGGATCCCCATCGGCGATCCGCCGCATCGTGCCCCGCAGCACCTTGCCCGACCGGGTCTTGGGCAGCCGGGGAACGATCCCCACCTGCTTGAAATTCGCTACCGGCCCGACCTGGTCTCGGACGAGCTGGATCAGCTCGCCCAGGAGGTCCGCCGGGCGGCGCTGGACGCCTGCCTTGAGCACCACCAGTCCCAGCGGCAGTTGCGTCTTGAGCGGATCCCTTACGCCGAACACCGCGCACTCGGCAATATCCGGATGGCTGGCGAGCACCTGCTCCATGCTCCCGGTGGACAGATTGTGCCCGGCGACGATGATCACATCATCAATGCGCCCCATGATGAAGAGATAGCCGTCCTCGTCGATGTGGCCTCCGTCGCCTGTCAGGTACCGGCCGGGGTAGCGCGTGAGGTAGGTCTCACGGAACCGCTCGTCGTCTCGCCACAGGGTGGGCAGGCTCCCGGGCGGAAGCGGCAGACGGATCGTCACGCTGCCTTCCCGGTTTGGCGGCAGGGGACTTCCCTGCTCATCCAGAATTTCCACCACGTACCCCGGCACCGATTTGGTGGGGGAGCCGGGCTTGAACGGCAGCGGCTCGAGCCCCATACAGTTGGCCGCGACCGGCCAGCCCGTCTCGGTCTGCCACCAATGATCGATCACCGGCCGCTGCAGCAGTGCTCGTGCCCAGTGATAGGTGTCCGGGTCGAGCCGCTCCCCTGCCAGGAAGAGGGAGCGAAGCCCGCCGATGTCGTGCCTGCGGAAATATTCTCCGCCCGCGTCCTCCCGCTTGATCGCCCGGATGGAGGTAGGCGCGGTGAAGAGCACCCGCACCTGGTACTGCTCGATCACCCGCCAGAACTCCCCCGGGTCGGGCGTACCCACCGGCTTCCCCTCGTACATGACCGTGGTGCACCCGTGCAGCAGCGGCCCGTACACCGTATATGAGTGCCCCACCGCCCAGCCGATATCCGAGGCCGCCCAGAAGACTTCTCCGGGCTCGACACCATAGACGTGCCGCATCGACCAGGTGAGCGCGACGGCGTGGCCCCCGGTGTCCCGGACCACGCCTTTGGGCATGCCAGTGGTGCCGGAGGTGTAGAGGATGTACAGCGGGTCAGTGGCCGACACGGCGACGCAGCCGGCGGGCTGGGCCGACGCCATCAGCTCGTGCCAGTCCAGGTCGCGCGGGGCCATCATCGCGCAGCGATGCTGCGGCCGTTGCAGCACGATGCAGTGGTCGGGCTGATGGCGCGAGATCTCCAGTGCCCGGTCGAGCAGCGGCTTGTACTCCACGACGCGGGCGATCTCGATCCCGCAGGAGGCGGAGATCACCACCTTGGGCGCGGCGTGCTCGATCCGCACGGCCAGCTCCTGGGAGGCGAATCCGCCGAACACCACCGAATGGATGGCGCCGATGCGGGCGCATCCGTACATCGCGATCAGCGCCTCGGGGACCATCGGCATGTAGATGACGACCCGATCTCCTTTGCTCACGCCGAGCGAGGTCAGCACCCCGGCAAAGCGGGCGACCTCGTCCCGCAGCTCCCGGTAGGTGAGGCTTCGCCGCACGCCCGTGACCGGGCTGTCGTAGATCACGGCCGCCTGATCCGCTCGGCCGTGCTCGACGTGGCGATCGATGGCGTTGTAACAGGTGTTGAGCTGGCCGCCGGTGAACCAGCGGTACAACGGCGCGTCGGACGCGTCCAGCACGGCGTCCCACGGCTTGAACCAGTCGATGGCCTGGGCGGCGCGGGCCCAGAATCGGTCGGGGGATCGGAGCGCATCGTCGTACGCCCGCTGATAGTCGCCCTTCATGAGCTCATCCGAATCCCGCCGGCCGCTCGGCGCTCACGTCGAGCGCGCGCTCCAGCGCGAGTCCAGCGCGGGTGATGGTGCCTTCGTCGAATAGCCGGCCGAGCAGGGTCACGCCGTGGGGCACTCGCCGCGGCGGGGAGAACGTCGGCAGGGGATGGTTGGGGTCGGGGGCCCAGTCGCTCCGGGCCTGGGAGACGCTGACGAATCCCGCGCGCAGCGTGAGCGAGGGATGCCCGGTGAAATTGGAGATGGTCAGCATCTCGTCACGCAGCGACGGCACCAGGAGCAGATCCACCTGGGAGAAGACTCGAGCCATCTCACCTGCCACCAGGCGGCGGAAGCGATCGGCCTGCACGAAGTCCACGGCGGAGAGAAATCGCGCCATCCGGAAGAGGTTGGGCCACGCGTCGGGCACCTGAACCTTGAGCTGGTCCGCCTGTCCGCTCAGCGTGAGCTCCTCGAAGGCCGCCGCCCCCTCGCTGAAGAGGATGTGCTGGAGCGAGCCATAGGGCCAGTCTGGAATGCTCACCTCGACCGGGACCATGCGCAGCTTGCGCACCGCGTCGAGCGCCGAGCGATCCACGTCGGTGGCCGGGCTCTCCTTCATCCAGGCCGGGAAATAGCCGACCCTGAGGCCGGCCACCGGAGCGGCCGCGTCGTAGTCGAGATGGCTGGGCACGCTGGAGAGGTCACCCGCATCGGGCCCCGTGATGGCCTGCAGCACCAGCATCGCGTCCTCGACGCCGCGGGTCATCGGGCCGAGCTTGTCGAGCGACCAGCAGAGCGTCATCGCGCCGGTGCGCGGCACCCGGCCGAAGGTGGGACGCAGACCGGTGATCCCGCAGCGCATCGCCGGACTCACGATGCTGCCGCCGGTCTCGCTGCCGATGGAGAACCCGACCAGCCCCGCCGCGGTCGCGGCGCCCGGGCCCGCGCTCGATCCCGACGCGCCTTCTTCCAAGAGCCACGGGTTCATCGTCTGGCCGCCGAACCAGATGTCGTTGAGCGCGAGGGCGCCCAGGCTCAGCTTGGCGATGAGGACCGCTCCTGCGTCCTCCAGGCGGCGCACCACCGCCGAATTCTCCTTGGGTACCCGGTTCCGGAACGGCTCGGCGCCGTAGGTCGTCGGGATCCCGGCCGTGTCCAGCAGGTCCTTCACACCGAACGGGATGCCGTGCAGCGGGCCGCGATACTTCCCCGCCGCGATCTCCGCGTCGGCCTTCTTCGCTTGGGAGAGCGCCAGCTCCCTGGTGACGGTGATGACGCAGCGGAGCTTGGGATCGAACCGGTCGATCCGCTGCAGGTAGATGTTGGTCAGACGCTCGGCAGTGAGGGCGCGCCGCTCGATCCAGCGGGAGAGCTGGGTGACCGGAGCGAAGGCGATCGCTTCATCGCTGGCGGGCACCGGACCCGGATCGGCGGTGCTGCGGACGAATCGGTCGCGTGACGGGCCGGCGCTCGCGCCCGGGAGCACCGGATTCCACCGCGTCCCGGGCGACAGGGCCGGGTCGAGCGTCACCTTGCGCGGCCCGACCCGGCGCTCGAGCAGCGGCGCCAGCGACTTTCGCCAGCTCGCCGCCGCCATCTCCCGCTGCTCCGCACTCATCGTCACCTGCTCCAACTTCTCCGCCTCCGCGAACGTGGCCGCTGAGACTTGGGGTCCGACGCCGGGCGCGGTGCCGAAGGTGGGCGGCGCGCCGGGCGGTGGCCCCCCGGACGAGGAGGGAGCCGCGGCACGCTCGTCGCCTCGGCACGCGGCGACCGCGCCGAGCAGGCCGAGCGGAGCACGGATCAGGAACTGCCGGCGGGTATTCACGATGGATTCTCCACGGAAGAGCGAGGGCGCGTCAGGAGCGCCGCTCCCGCTTGAAATAGAAATGGACCCGGTAGCCGAGAGACGCTACTCCCGTCAGCTCCCAATGGTCGGCACCCAGGGCGTTCAGGTCGGTTTCGGACGGCAGCTCCTCCCCCGCCTCGCGCACGAGCGCCTTGTACTCCCAACGAGGGTCGAGCGGGACGAACGGAGGCTCGACCCGGGCCGTACGCTCGGGCTGCCGCTGAGGTGGAAACGGGATCTCCAGTCTGGTGCTCATCTGGACCTCGCAATGCTGGAAACAGAGCCGAACGACTAGCGGACCCGGCTCCATACCAGGTCCCACGCTTCCCGCCGTTCGGCGAAGTCGGTGATACGGCCGTCGGTGTCACGCCGGAAGATCTTGCGATACCGCGGACGGCCAGAAACAAAGAGGACATCCCGCACCTCGGCCCGCAACACCTCGGGCTTCCGGCCGGTCTGCTGGCCCACGAGCGCGCCGCCCTCCAGTCGGATCTCATAACTGATTCCACATGTGTTCCTCCGTTATCCGCGCACGGACTTGCAGTGCCGGGAGGCGTCTTGCACTTCGCACGTGGATGCGGAGCTGCTCTCTCGCACTCTGCCTGAATCATACGCGGGCCGAACGCCGGCGGTGTCGAGCTCTCATGCATTGTCGCAATTTTCGGAATTGTCGGCGCGCTGCCGGATACGCATAGTGAGTCAGCCCAAGGGCGGCGGGTGGGACCGGCGGTGGTTGGGCACTCACCGAAGTGGTGCTTTCCAGGAGGAATCATGAGGATCTTCACGCCCCGCGGGCTCACCCTTGCCGCGCTCGCCACCGGCGCGCTGGTGGCCTGCACCGAAGAGACGACCAGCCCTGCCGACCCGGCGGTCACCCCGGCGCTCTCCGCCTCGGCCACCGGGAACGGCGCGCCCAGTGGCGCGCACTACACCCTCAATATCATCGGCGTGGCGAAGGACAAGTCGGCGGACTTCTCGGGTGGTGACGGGCGCCGCATCTTCGTCGACCTGGGACGAACCGGCGCGGCGGCGAACACCAAGATCAATCTGACCGAGGGCGATTTCGGCGTGCTCGACGCCAATGGCACCGATGGTGTGGCCGCCTTCCGCCTGCCCAATCCGGATCCGGACGGCGACGGCACCACCTCATACTCGGTCTACGTGCGGGCCCTGGGGAAGCCGGGCGGCCAGGCCACCATGCAGTCCTGCTACGAGGATGCGACCGGGACCTGGTGCGCCGTCGACTTCGCCGGCGGTGTCGAGCCGATCACGCTGGAGCGCAGCAAGAACGGCGCGGCCAAGTTCGTCAACGTCTCCAAGGACCTCCTCTTCGTGGATTACTGCACCGCCTGGTCGGCCGGCACCGACCTCATCCTGGGCACCGAGGATGACGTCTGCACCAGTGTGTCCCAAATCGCGCTGTTCAGCAACAATCTGCTCTCCTACTTCTGGTCCTACGACAACCAGGGTCTCAAGCTGGCGCAGCTCCGGTTCTACGAAGTTCCCACTCCCTGAGGACCCACAGCTGGCAAAGGTCGGGCGGTGTCCGCTTCCGTGCGGCACCGCCCGTACGCTGGCTAGGGCACGACCGGCAGCACGATGCGCGACGGCCGGGCCGGCGAGCAATACACCCGTTGAGTGGCCTTGATGAAATCGGCGGCCGCTGCGCGGTAGATGCTGGGCACGAATTTCTGGGGATTCCGGTCGATCAGGGGAAACCAGGTCGACTGCACCTGCACCATGAGCCGGTGGCCCTTGAGGAAGACGTGGTCGTGGTCCCGAAGGGGGATCCGCCACTCGACCGGCGTGTTCGGCGCCAGCGATCGAGGATGCTCGTAGCTCGAGAGGTAGCGTCCGCGACGGACTTCCATCGCGATCGGCAGCTCGTAACCATTGATCGATCGAGCGTACTGGCCCGGCGCCGGGCCCTCCTCGGCGTCCCAGGTGTTCCGCTGGGCGTTCTCCGGGTAGACGTCGATCAGCTTGACGATGAAGTCGGCATCGGTCCCGGAGGTGGAGGCGAAGAGATCGGCCGCTAGCTCGCCCGTGACCGTCAGATCGTGGTCCAGCGGCGCGCTCACAAAGGTCAACACATCGGGCCGGTGGTCGACGAAGCGCTGGTCGGCCACCTCCCACGTCCGCCAGTCGCCCGCGGGATAGGTCGGAGAGATGGGGCGCTGCCGGTAGGGTACGGGATTGGCCGGATCGGAGACGTACTCGCGGTACTCCCTGCCCCGCGCTCCGGTCGGCCGATCGAAGGAGAGCGTACCGTCGGCGTGGAGGAACAGGTCGGTGGGCTTGGCCTCCTTGGGCGGCCAGGCAGCGTAAGTGCGCCACCGGTTCGCGCCGGACTGGAACATCGTGGCTTCCCAGCCTGGCTTCTCCCCCTTGCCATGAAGGTAGAAGCGGAAGAAGGGGGCCTCGATGGTCTCGCGAAACTCTCTCGCGGTCTCGTGGCCGCCGAGCGGGATCAGCCCGATGCTGTCGCCCTTGGGGGCCTGCCATTGGCCGTGGAACCAGGGACCGGCCACCATGACGTTGGTGTGATCCGGGTCGTGCTCCCGGGCGTGACGGAAGATCTGCCACGGGCCCCAGGGATCCTCCTGATCCCAGAAGCCGGCGACATTGAGGTTGGGGACCGTCGAGGCATGGAGCTGCCGGATCCAGGCCTCCCTCTTCCAGAATTCGTCGTAGTCCGGGTGCGCGACGACGTCGTTCCAGTAGGGAATGGAACCGTGCAGGTACCGGGCGTTGATATTCGCGATCGGCCCCAATGCCAGGTACCAGGAATATGTGTCGTAGGTCTCGAATTCGAAGTGGGTGTTCTTGAACTTGTCCGCCTGCTCCAGGACGGCATACTCGAAGGCGTAGCTCTCGCGCAGGGCGCCGTATCGGTGATCGTCGTCATTCATCCACTGATCCACCGGGGATGCCTGCTCGCTCATGGCCTTGAGCGCCGGATGCGGGTGCAGCAGCGCGAGGGCGGTGGTCAGCCCGTCGTACGACACCCCGTACATGCCCACTTTGCCGCTGTTGTTCGGCACGTGCTTCACCAACCAGTCGATGCTATCGTAGGCGTCGGTCGTCTCGCTGGTGGCGGTCGAGTCCGTCAGGTCGACCTGGGAGGTGAGCTTGAACACCCCTTCCGACTTGAACCGGCCCCTGAGGTTCTGGATCACGAAGATGTAGCCGTCCCGAGCCAGCTCCTTGATGCTGGGCGGCATCTCGCGGGGTACCGAGTCCGGCACGCCATAGGGCGTGCGGCGGAACAGAATGGGTAGGGGGCCAGTCTGACTGCTCGGCGCGAGGATCACGGTCTGCAGCCGGACGCCGTCCCGGACGGGGACCATGACCTCGGTGAGCCGAAAGAGCGGCGCGGGACTGGGTTGCTGCGCCTCGCCTGCGGTGGGGAGCAGCAGGGCGGCAAGGCTCCACCAGATGTGTCGCATCGATGCTCCGTGACGTCAGTGCAGCGGCGCGGCCGGCCCGGTCTCGGGCATGACATTGAGCAGCACGGTGGGCCGGACCGAGATCTGCCCGGCGAACGGCCGGCTGTGCGACGCCACCAGCGTTACCGCCACGCCGACCGAGGTGGCGAAGATGCCCATGATGATCCGGTTGGCCATGCGGTTGTCACTGTGGACCAGGCCGATGGTCACCATGGTGAGCGCCGCCTGCATGAGCAGCGCGGTCCACTTGACCCAGTTGATGGACGAATGACTGAGGACGATCCGGAGCCGGCGCGCTTCCAGCGCGCTCTCAAGGGAGGCAATCATCTCGCGTTGGGCTGCCACATTACCTTCGCTCTTGGGGTCGAGTGCCAGGGTCAGGCGGAGCGCCTCGGTCAGCGACGCGGGCACCAGCCTCAGGGTCGCGTTACCACGGGACATCGCGGGCCAATCCTGAGTCACCGCCTCCTGGATGTGACGCCGGACCAGCTCTCTGATGCGTGCCTCCGGCTCGCCGGGAAAGTCGGATGCAAGGAGCACGACCCCCCTGAGCGCGCTCGCTTCACGGTTGACGGCCGTATTGGCTCGGTCGAGATCGCCCCAGACCTGGGCCGCGAGGAAGCCGATCAGCAGGGCGAAGAGGATCGCCATTGGCGACAGT
The DNA here is from genome assembly GCA_036265815.1 of Gemmatimonadales bacterium. Taxonomy (NCBI): domain Bacteria; kingdom Pseudomonadati; phylum Gemmatimonadota; class Gemmatimonadia; order Gemmatimonadales; species Gemmatimonadales bacterium. The sequence goes on along the minus strand of DATAOI010000052.1, from coordinate 202,769 downwards.
ATGCCGCCCGAGACGGCTTTGAAGGCGCGCGCCCGTTCGCCGACAGCGAGGGCGGTGATGACCAGGTAGATGGCAGCCGTGACGAGATAGCAGGCCGCGAGAATCACGACCGCCATCGGCAGCACTGGGATGTTGAGGAGCCAGTCACCCATTGGTACAACCCTCCCGCGACCCGGACGTGGCTTTCATCTGCATGCCGTGGATCGAAATGAATCTGGCGACGGAGCCCGGCGTGCGACAGATGTCAGGGCGTCACTACCCGGGGCAGCTCGATGAAGCTCGCCTGCCCTTGCGAGTGGTAGATCCGCTGCACCGCCTTCCGATAGTCTCCCGGTTTGGCCCAGAAGATGTTGGGCACGAAGCTCTGCGGGTTCCGGTCGTAGAGCGGAAACCAGCTCGACTGGATCTGTACCATGATCCGGTGACCCGGCAGGAACACATGATTGGCCGTGGGCAAGGCAAAACGGTAGAGCAGCGGCCGATCGGCCGGAATCGGCTTGGGGGTCTCCAGGCTCTCCCGATAGCGGCCTCGGAAAATGTCAGCCGCCACCATCAACTGATACCCGCCCATGCCCGGCTGACCGGCCACCTCGTCGGGGTACGTGTCGATCAGCTTGACGACCCAGTCGGCGTCGGTGCCGCTGGTGGAGGCAACCAGGTTGGCGATCGGCTGGCCACTGATCTTGAGCGGTTCCGTGAGCACGTCAGAGACGAACGCCAGCACGTCCGGCCGGCCCGACGCCTCCCGCTGGTCGTCGACCAGCCACTCCTGCCAGGTCAGCGGGTAGTCGTAGCCCACCGGCTGAATGGGGCGGGCGCGGAACGGCACCGGCTTGGCAGGATCGGAGACGTATTCGTCGAAGGCCGCGTCGCCCGCCTTCGGTGGATTGAAGCCGAGCCTCAGGCCAGCCGCCAGGTGGAGCGGCGTGGGCCGGATGGTGCAGCCGCCCGTGCACCCGGCCGGCCAGGACGACAGGTGCCGCCAGGTATTGGTGCCGGTCTCGAAGGCGGCCACGGGCGGGACGTCGCCCTTGGATGCGCCGTCCTTGAGGTATCGATCCAGGAACGGCCGCAGAATCTGCTGGCGGAAGGAGAGCGCCGTGTTGCTATTGAACCGGAGCGCGCCGAGCGTGCTGCCGTCGTCGATCTCCTGGCCGTGATACCAGGGTCCCAGCACCAGGAATACCTTGTCGTTGGCCGAGTCCTTGGGCTCGAGCGCCTTGTACATCGCGATCGCGCCGTAGATGTCCTCCTGATCCCAGAGGCTGTGCACCAACATCACCGGCACCTTCAACGGCTGGGCGGCCAGTACCTTGTCTACCGCCTGGTTGCGCCAGAAGGCGTCGTAGCTCGGATGCTCCAGCAGCTTCCGCCAGAAGCCGACCTGCCCCATCCCGCGCCGCCGCCCCAACTCGCCCGCCGAGCCCGCCTGCATGAACATGTCGTAATCGTCGAAGTGGCTGGTCCACCACCTGGCCGAATTGTCGCGAGTCGCCTCCTGCTCGTAGATGTAGGACATGTTCTGCTGGCGGAACGCTCCATTGTGGAACCAGTCGTCTCCCATCCAGCCGTCCACCATCGGGTTCATCGGGACTGCCACCTTGAGCGCCGGGTGCGGATTGACCAGTGCCATCAGTGGGAGAAAGCCATCGTAGGAGATCCCCAGGATGCCGACCTTTCCGTTGCTCTCCGGCAGGTGCTTCACCAGCCAGTCGATGGTGTCGTAGGTGTCCGTGGAGTGGTCGACCGGAGTCGGGTTCTCCGGGCCGTGCAGCGGCCGGTTCATCACGTAGTCGCCCTCGGAGGCGTACTTGCCGCGCACGTCCTGCACGACCCGGATGTAGCCGCCTTCCACGATCACGTCGGTGGCGTTGTCGTAGCCGGTCAGGATGGGGCCGAGATGAGCGCTCTGGGCATGGGTGGTGAGCGCGGTGGCATCGTACGGTGTCCTGGTGAGCAGGATGGGGGCGCCTTTGGCTCCCTTCGGCAGCAGGATGACGGTGTGCAGCTTCACCCCATCGCGCATCGGGATCATCACGTCACGTCTCTCGTAGTCGAAGCCGTCGGTCGCCGGGATCAGGTGGGCCGGCGTCTCGCTCGGCAGGCGCGCGGCCGGCGCGGCCGGCCGTGCCTGAGCGTGTAGCCGTTGGGGGAGCATCGGCCCGGCGGCCAGCTCGATCAGGACGACAAACGGAGCGATGCGAGCGGTCAGCGTCATCGAGTGTTCCTCCCGGAGATCCCGGCTGCAGGTGTTGGCACGCTCGGACCGGTGCCGCTGTCGCGCTCCTGGACACCGTCAAACTTCTCGGAATTGTCCCGCGGGGCGGGCGGGCTCATAGTAGAGCGATCCCTGAAGGAGCGAGCACGATGGCACGCGAGTTCGTCGCCTTGAATGGGCGGATCTGGTTGATACGGCCCCGCAATGAGGTGCGCAAGGATGAGGTCGCCAGCCACGTCACCCTGGAGCTGGTGAGCGACACGGAGACCCGGGTGGTGAGTTGCCGCCGGGAGGAGTGGGAGATCGCCGCGCCGGACCTCGCCGCCCTGCTCGCCCGCTCGGTGGTGTCCGGGGCGTCGCGGAGCATCGTGTCTCCCAACCCCTGAGGCGCGCGCCTCCCATCTGCTCGCTGGGAACCTCTCCGCCCGAGCCGGCGTTACCCTCCCCAGACAGAGACATAGCCTTCGGGCCCCGGCCGGCAGCCCGGGTAACCAAGCGCTGCGGGCGTTCGCCCGGGTGAAGTTCTCCTGCCCGGGCGTTCGCCTGTTCGCTCACCCTTTCGCTGAACCACCCGATCGCTCCAGCGTTCCGGTGAGCGGAAACCACTCGGTCGCGCTGGATGCGAACCCGTGGAGTCGGTTGTCGTTGGTGTCCACCAGGACCGTCAGGGTGAAGCCGGAGTTGGAGAGATAGGATACGAGGTGGAGGCCGCGGGCCACGTCGAACGACGCGTAACGGATGGGCTGCTTCTCTTCAGCCGGCCTCCCCGGGGCGGCGCCTCCGACCTCACGGAAGCTCACGGTGCCATCGGGACGAAAGGTGTGCTCGTAGGTCTTTCCCGCGGTCGGCCCGTCGTGAAAGGTCCAGCGCTGAGTTTGGCCGGCGAGTGAGAGCGGCTGCGTTGCATTCATGGGTGCCTCCAGGCGATTCGGTGCTGAAGTGTAGCCCGGAACTGGCGACCGGCCATATTCCGCGCACCACACGACATCTCATTCCTCCGCTGGGCGGCCACCATGGGTATTTCCTTCGGCAGCCGTCTCTAGCCTACCTCGATCACGCCCTCGCTCACCAGCACGCTCGCCCCGCCGACCCAGGTGCCCGCGACCCGCCCACTCCGCTTCTCGGCGCGGGCCTCCAGCACGCTGGGCCTCCCCATCTCCACACCTTGGGCGATGCGCCAGCGGAAGCTGCCGTCGGCCACCCGGTCGTAGTGACTGAGCAGACCGGCCAGCGCGCAGTTCGCGCTTCCGGTGGCGGGGTCCTCCGGCACGCCGTCGCGTGGGGCAAACATGCGTGCCCGGAGATCGAATTCATCGGCGCTGCGGGTGTAGAGATGGACGTCCGGGACGATGCCTTCCGAGATCAGCCCGTCGAATCCTTCCGGGTTGATCCGCGCACGCTCCAGCGCGCCGCGATTGGTGAGCTCCGCCATCAGGAACGGCAGGCCAACCGAGGCAACCTGCGGTGGGTGCGTGGCGGTGACGATATCCTCCGGAGCAAGCGAGACGGCCGCCGCCACTGACCGCGCGGACGTGCTCTTGCCGAGCGAGAGGCGTTCGGGCGCGGCGAGCTCGCACCAGATCGGCTGGCCCGCCCGCCGCTGAATCGAGACCGGGACCACCCCCGCTCTCTCCTCGAAGGTCACCGTGATCGAGGAATCGATGGGGCCGAACTCACCGGCGGTCGCCAGCGCAAACGCGGTTCCGATGTTGGGATGGCCGGCGAAGGGCACCTCGGCAGCGGGCGTGAAGATACGAACCTTTCGCGTCTGTCCCGCCGAGGGGAACACGAAGGTGCTCTCGGAGAAGTTGAATTCCCGGGCAATCTGCTGCATCTGGCGGTCCGAGAGGCCACCGGCATCAGGCAGGACGGCGAGCTGATTCCCGCCGAAGCGGGTATGGGTGAACACATCGCAGATGTAGTAGCGGTAGCGCATGGCGGTCGATATCTCGTGAGGCGCCTCGACCTCTGCCTTAGAGGCGAGTGAGCGGTACGCGGAGCATGGCGACTGCCCAGACCGGGCGGTGGTCACTGGCGTGGGCTACGTCGAGCACCGTGCCGGCCGCCGCGGTGTCGGGACTCGCCAGTCCCTTGAGGAAGATGTGATCCCACCGCCCCAGCCGGGAGGTATCGGGCCCGTGCTCGGTGGGCCAGGCGTAGCCCATCTGGCGCGCGACACGGCCCACCGCGGCGTCGTTCATGTCGCCGCCAATGACGACGCGGGGATACCGGGCGGCATCCGACAGGATGGTGCGCAGCTGGTCGCGCCGCGCCGCGGGTGTCACGTCGGTCATGGTGCTGAGGTGGGCGCAATACACCCGCACCGACGCGTTGCCCACCCGGAGGGTCGCGGCGGTGGCCGTGCGCCGGGTGCGGCTGAACCGGGCGACGTGCGGCAGCAGGATCTTTCGATCTTCGACGATGGGCCAGCGCGACAGCACCGCGTTCCCGAACTTCCGCCCGGTCCTCAGATGGAAGATGGCAGGAAAGTACACGTACCACAGGCCGAGCGCGTCGGCCACCTGCCGGGTGCCTCGCTCGTCCATCTCCTGCAGCAGGATCACGTCGGCGCCGCGCAACGCTGGATCGGAGGTCAGCATGCGGATCGCGCCATCCACGTGCAGCCCGAACTCGAGGTTGAACGAGACGATCCGGAGCGTGGCGGAGTCGCCCGGGGCGGCCGCGCGCGCTCCCGGCCCGCCGGCGTATCGGGGCCCGGTGGGGCTCTCGTAGTTGCGCCCGGTGCGGCAGGCGGCCAACGTCCCCAGCAGGAGCAGCAGTGCGGCGCGCCGCCGGCTCACTCTGCTGCGCCCGGGTCCCCGGCCCGACGGGCGGTCTCCTGGTCGAGTCGAGCCCGAAGAGCGGCGAGGACCGGGTCCACCGCCGTGTACTGCTGGCCGTAGGCGAGGTTGAAGGCGTAATCGAAGTCCGCCGGATTTTTCCCCTGGGTGTGCTGCAGGATCGTCTCCAGCTTGTCGAGGCCCTTCGCCAGTCGGGCCTCGGGCGAGCTCGCCGCCTCGTACTCGTCCCACAAGGCAACGATCTCGAGCTGCATCGCCAGCGGCAGCGGCTCCACCAGTTGCAGCAGGTCGGCGCGCTCCTGGCCCGCCTTGCTCGTCCCGGCGGCCTGTGCCGGCGCCGGGATGTCGCCCCCGATCGCCTCGCCCAGGTCGTGGATAAGACACATCTTGAGCAGCCGCGCCAGATCGACACCTTCGGCACGGTCGTAGAGCAACATGGCCATCAGGCACAGCCGCCAGGTGTGCTCGGCGACGCTCTCCCGCTGGCCGATGGACGTCCACCCGCTCCGCGTGGCCGTCTTGAGCCGCTCGGCGGCGCGGAGAAACGTCAGCACTCCTTCGAGCTCATCCGTCTGCATCGGTTCGCTCTCCCTCTCCTGACCGCCTCAGCCGACCTCCCACAGGCCCGGATAGGAATGGATGAACCCGGTCGGCGCAACCTCGAGCAGATCCGCGTACCCGACCGTCGGGGCCTCGTACCAGTACAGCATCTCGGAGCGCCGCTGGTAGCGCTGAGGCAGGACGCTCAGGCTGCCGCTCGATACATCCAGCCAGGCCACCGGTGCGTCGGCGCTCTGACCCGGGGCCAGACCGAGACGCCGGAGTTGCGGCAGGTTGGTGGCCGGAGTGAATCCTAGATCGAGATCGACGCATCCCTCCAAGCCCGGTACGACGATGCCGTTGACGGTCCACGCTCCGCTGACGCTCCGCTCGATCGCGAATTCGATCGGCCGTGCGCCGAGCCAGCCGTGGATCCGGGCGTGCCGGGTGCACCACTCGCGGTCGCATGTCAGCGAATAGCTGAGCAGCGTGGGAGCGCCGGATTCCCGGAAGACGGCGGTGCCGTCGAGTCGCCAACCGGCCTCGTCTTCCTCGAGGCGACAGGCATCATGGCCCGGAGCGTCCAGCCGTCGCCACAACATTGTCGCCGTCACGAGCTTTCCCTTCCGTTAGTCCGGACGCCAGCGCGGCAGCCTCAGCCGCTGTTCGATGACGCGTCGTCGTCAATGGTTTCAAGGGAGATAGTACACCGGATTCGGCAGCTTGAATGTCCGCTCCGCGTAGCCGCCCTTGAGGTCGCTGTCCTGATCCCCCAGCGCGAGGACGATCGTGTACCCTTGCTCGGTGAGCTTGCGTCGCTCGGGTGCCTTGAAGTCCACGGCGCTGGCGAAGTGCGCGCCTTCCGGCAGGACGATCACCCGGGTCCACTCGTAGCCCTGCTCCCGGAGGTTTCGCTCGGTCGCCTCCTGCAGGGCGGGAGGCCGGCCGCTGATGAAGAACACCGCCACTCCCAGCTCGCGTGCCCGGCGGGCCAGTGCCAGCGTCGGCGCGAGCGCTTTCGACTGGCCGAGGGCCTGCCATGCGCGGAGACCACAGGGACCTTGCTCGAGGTCACATCCCCCATTGACGACGCGCCCCCAGCCGTTGATCCGGTACGCCGGCCAGTTGGACAGCGACGTCTCGTCGATGTCGAGTACGATGGCCGGCCTCGCGGCGGTTCTCGCCCTTTCCTCCAGCCATGCGCGTGCCAGGGCGACGACTTTCCCGACATCGTCCTCGTACTGGCCGGAGCGGATGTACTCATCGACTTGCCGCTGGGCCTCAAAGAGATTCGGCGCGGGCGCGCTCGCGGGCGCTGGCGCACCCGCGCAGGCGAGCATGCCCGCCGCCGCGACGGAGAGAAGACCGAGCGGACTGAGGTAGGACGGCAGCCGTTTCATCGCTGTGTCCTTACGCGAGGACCGATCCGCCCGCCACATCCAGCACGATGCCGGTGATCCAGCCCGCGTCGTCCGAGGCGAGGAAGAGCGCCGCCGAGGCGACGTCCTCCGGCGTGCCCAACCGCCGGATAGGATGCTGCTCGACCAGCGCTGCCTGCTGGGCTTCAGGTATGCGCTGCCGGTTGCGATCAGTGAGAATCGTTTCCGGGGCGATGCAGTTCACCCGTATGCCGAACGGCCCCGCCTGGGCCGCGAGGTCCTGGGTGAGGATGATGACCCCGGCCTTGGCGGCGGCGTAGGGCAGCGGCGAGCCGGGATGCGGTCTCCGGGCCGCGGCCGAGGACATGGTAATGATGTTGCCGGTCTTTCGTGCCTTCATGCCGGGCAGGATGCTTTTGATCGTCAGGAACGTCGCCGTGAGGTTGTTGTCGAGCGAGGTATGCCATCCCTCCTCGCTGGTCTCCTCCAGCGGTCCCGGCTGGGTGAAGCTGCCACCCGCGTTGGCGACCAGGACGTCGATCGGCCCGAGCTCCTCCTCGATCCGCCGGCGCATCCCCTCGATTTCACTCAGTCTGGTGGTATCGGCCGCCACCTGGATGACCCGGCCGCCGGCCCCGACGATCTCTGCATGCACCGTGGCCAGGGCACCGGTATCCCGGCCATGGACCGCGACCTTCGCCCCCTCCCGGGCGAACACGCGGGCGATGGCGGCACCGATCCCCCGGGAGCTGCCGGTCACCAGCGCGACCTTGTCCTGTAGCGCACCCATGCCGAAGTGTAACCAGTCCCGGCTCGGCAGTTCGAGCGCAAGAATCGGGGTGCCGGAGGCGGGCGTCGCCGATAGAATGGTGGCTGGAACCACGGGAGCGCTATATGAGCTCGACAATGACAATGCAAACGGCCGAATCGATCCGCTATGCCGCGGGCCAGTGCTCGCTCGGGGCTGTGGTCGTCGGCACCAGCCGGAACGGCATCTGCGCCATTCTCCTGGGTGACCAGGCCGAGGACCTCGTCGCCGATCTTCGGGAGCGGTTCCCGGCGGCACAGCCGGCTGACGATGACCCGGAGCTCCAGCGGCTGCTGGCCAGGGTGGTCGGTTTCCTCGAGGCGCCTGCCCAGGGTCTCGACGTGCCGCTGGACCCGCGCGGCACGCCGTTCCAACGGCGGGTCTGGCGCGCCTTGTGTGAGATCCCGGCCGGATCGACCGCCACCTACTCGGACATCGCCCAGCAGCTCGGCGCGCCGAAGGAGGCGTACCTGGTGGGCGAGGCGTGCGCGGCGAATCTGATCGCCGTCGCCATTCCGTGTCACCGGGTGGTGCGAAAGGACGGCAGCCTCGCCGGCTATCGCTGGGGATTCAAGCGCAAGCGGGCATTGCTTCGGCGGGAGGGGGCAGCGTGAGCGGGGTGAGCGCGGCACCCGCCCCTCGGCCGGGAGCGGCCGCCGGTTCGGCCCCGGACGGCACGATCATGGCTCGCCCGATCGCGGGTCGCGTCGCCGGCCTGGACTGGCGGCGCCTCGGCGAAGAGCTCGATGCACACGGCAGCGCGGTCGCGCGCTCGGTACTCTCGCCCGAGGAATGTGGGCGCCTGGCGGCGATGTACGCCAGCGAGGCGCCGTTCCGCAGCAAGATCGTCATGGGGCGTCACGGCTTCGGACGGGGCGACTACCAGTATTTCGCGTACCCCTTGCCCGGGCCGGTGCAGGAGCTCCGCACCGCGTTGTACCCGCCGCTCGCCGAGATCGCGAACCGCTGGAACGAGGCGCTCGGCGTCGAGATGCGATACCCGGTGGACCATGCCGCTTTCCTGGATCGTTGCCATCGAGCCGGCCAGGCCCGTCCGACGCCTCTGCTGCTGCAATATGCGGAGGGCGATTACAACTGCCTGCACCAGGATCTCTACGGCGAGCATGTCTTCCCACTGCAGGTGGCCTTCCTGCTCTCGATGCCCGGCCGGGACTTCACCGGCGGAGAGTTCGTCTTGACGGAGCAGCGCCCGCGGATGCAGTCGCGGGTAGAGGTCGTAGCGCTCGGCCAGGGAGATGGAGTGATCTTCCCGGTGCATCATCGGCCGGTGCGAGGCACTCGGGGGGTCTACCGGGTCACCATGCGGCATGGCGTAAGCCGGCTCCGCTCCGGACATCGCCATACCATGGGCATCATCTTCCACGACGCCGAATGAGCCCGAAGGTGCTGCCCCCGCGGACGCGGCGGACGATCGCCGGGCTCTTCCTCACCCTGACCACCTGGAGCGGGAAGGCCGCGGCCCAGCAACAGCAGATCCTGGCCGACTCCACCCGGGCCCAGATTCAGACCGGCCTTCGAGCGTTCTATTTCAATCTCGCCCACCGGGATTGGGACGCGCTGACGGCGGATATTCTGCCTGCGAAGGTGGTGGCCCATCGGCCGGCGCCCGAGGTGCTGCTGACGAAAGCCGGGGCTGCTCGAGATGCCGCAGAGCGCTCGACGAAGGCCGATGATTCGGCGATGTGCCCCGCGGGGCAGGCGGCGCTTGTCGATCAGGCCGGCATCATTCTCGACGGCGACTGGGCGGAAGTGTCCGTCCCTCGTTGCGGTGGCTCGCCGGCGGGTGCGGATGAATTTCGCCTGATCCGTTTCGAGAGTCGGTGGCGCCTCGTGTACATCCGCCTGTTCCAGCAGCCGGTGAACGTCTCGACCGATCGCTGACGGAGCTAGGTGCCTTCGGCGGCCTGGGGATGATGAGCTGCCCACCACTCCCGAGCCCGCTCCTGAGTCCAGGCCGATGCGCCCTCGATCTCCGCCAGTCGGCAGGAAAGCTCCCTGGCCGACTGCGGTCGCTTGGCCGGGTCTTTGGCCAGGCAGGACAGCACCAGGTGGTCGAGTGCCGCCGGGATCGGCAACGCGCTCCGGGCAGACGGCGCAATCGGTGGTGTCTGGGCGTGCTTCAGCAGCAGCGCCATCTGGGTCTCGGCGGTGAACACGAGCTGCCCGGTCAGGAGCCAGTACGCCACGCAGCCGGTCGCGTAGATGTCGGCGCGTCCGTCCAGGCCGGATTCACCCAGCGCCTGCTCCGGTGCGATGAACTCGGGCGTCCCCTGCACCACGTTCTCCCGGGTGAGTGCCGGCCCCACTGCCACGTCCCGGGGTGCCGTCGCGATTCCGAAATCCAGGACCTTCACGAAATCGTATTCCTCACCGTAGCGACACAGGAAGATGTTGGCGGGCTTGATGTCACGATGGACCAGGCCGCACGATGCAGCCTCGGACAGTGAGTGACACACCTGGCGGATGAGGTAGACGACTCGCTCGGCCGGCACGGGCCCCGAGCGGCGCACCAGCGCATCGGCGTCGAGCCCGTTGAGCAATTCCATCACGTAATAGAACGCCCCGTCGTGGGCGACACCGAAGTCGAAGAGCTCCACCGTGTGGGGCGAGCGGAGGCGGGCGATGACCTGCGCTTCGCGCTCGAACCGCCGTAGCGCGTCCTGGGAGACTCCAGGGCGCCCATCCGCCGACAGGGAGCCTCGAATGAGCTTGATGGCGGCGGGGCGCGCCAGCATGCGATGGCGGGCGCGCCAGACTTCACCCATCCCGCCCTCCCCCAACTTCTCCTCCAGGCGGTAGCTCCCCAGGTCGCGCGCACGCTTGACCTCGGCGCCCAGGTGGTAGACCACCCGGGCACCCACGTAGGCCATGACCACCGCGAGGAGGTAGGGGAAGATGAGCCCGAAGAAGAACTGCGCCGGAGCCAGCGTGACCGAGGTGGCGCCGCTCGCGAGCACCAGACCGTTGATGACGGGAACCGAGCTGACGGAGGCCAGGGCCGCCAGCACCGCCCGGCGCGGCGAGGTCGGGACCACCACGGTGAACAACACCGTCCACACGGCGACCCACGAGAGCCCGATCATGCCGCGATGCATCTCGAGTGTCCTGGGATCGGCGAACTCGGCCGCGGCGATCCCGTAGCTGCTGGCCACCTCGAATGCCAGTCCGATGGTCATCACGGCAGGAAGCGAGACTCGAGTGCTCCCGATCACCGCCGCGACCAGCAGGGCGACGCTGATGCTGGCCACGCTCGGAAGCCACTGGATCAGGCTTCCCAGAAATATTGCCCGGTCATTCGGAATGACCAGCGCGGGGAAGATCCCGCCCAGGAAGAACACCAGGGCGTACAGCAATGCGAGGGTGCGGAGCCGTGCGGCGGACTGGCTGAGCAGATCGGCCGGCAAGGACGACGACATGCTCCGGGTGGGGTCGTCCTCGCCGGGCCGCAAGAGCGTCACGTACTCGGACATGCGGAGGCCTCCAATCCTGCGCGCGCGAGGTCGTCGGTCGCGCGGCTATGGTCCGGTCGACTGGCCGGTCCGCTCGAGGAAGTCGCGCATCGCCCGGGTGACCTCGGGCGTGTGGGAGAAGTACACGTAGTGATTGGCGCCATGCAGCTCCAGCACCTGTCCCGAGCGGAGGCCGTGCCGGAAGCGGGCGCGCTCGGTGGCGGCCCACCGTTGCAGCACCAGAGTGAAATGGCGCGCGGCGGCACGAGCGGCCGGCTCGAGGGTCGGCCAGGTGGGAAACACCTGGGGAGCCGAATCCGTCACCGCATAGATCGCGAGGGCGGGGGTGCGCACGGCCTGGTAATCCGGATGGCCGGTGCCCGCGATCACCAGCGAATCGATGCGGCCCGGCGTGACGTCCGCCATCAGCTTCCCCGTGCTGTCGTACCGCGCGATCGCTCGGAGCTGGGCTTCGGGAATCCGCATCCCGTACGCGCGGAGGAGATACGCCTGGACCGCCCCAGGCGCAGCCGAATCGGACGACAACATGGGCGGCGGCGGAGGACTCGCCTGCATCAGCGCCCGGACGCCACTGTGATCGTAGGCGGCGTCGAGATAGACCAGGCCGCTCACCCGCTCCGGAAAACGGCCGGCGAAGGCGGTGAGCTCGTCACCGGCAATCGAATGCCCCACGAGCGCCACACGAGACAATCGCAGCGAGTCCAGGGCCGCGCGGAGATCGGCCACCCGCGTATCCAGATCGTAGCCGGAGGGCGGCTGACTCGACGCGCCGTAGCCCCGGCGGGTGATGGCCAGTACGTGAAACCGGTCGGTGAATTCCGGCGCGAAATCATCGAAGCCGTGGGCAACGTCCTGCAGACCCGAGAGGAAGAGAAGCGGTGGACCGGAGCCGCCCCAGTCGAGCACCTCGAGCCGCACCCCGGGCCCGACCGGCACGAACCGCACCCGATGGGGTGAGGGATCCGTCCAGCTCACGGGCAGCTTCGCCCTCGCGCACAGGCCGCTGGGCGTCCAATCCGTCGCGAGCACCGACCGTGGCTTGGAGGCATCCTGGAGAATGAGCACCAGCGACCGGCGCACCGTGCTGCCGGTGCCGGTGAGCATCATCGGCTCTCCACCAGGAACCATCACTCCGCTGTCTCCCGCCCGTTGTACCAGCCTCCCCCGAGGGGTCTCCAGGCACTGCTCGCCCTCCAGGGTGTACCAGGCTTCCACGCCGGGATGCCGGTGCACCGGCGAGTGCATGCCGGGTCGGAAGACGCCCTCCATGTAGACCGCGGCGTGGGCCCCGGCGTCGACCAGGGCAAGCGGGCCGACCGTGGCGATGTGCTCGCCCTCGCGCGGCCCCCACCGGCTGCCCGCAATGGTGAAGAGCCAGGTCCGTCCCAGCGACTCGACCACCGTGCCACGTGGACCTTTCGCTGCCAGCGCTGCGGGACGGCTTGGGTAAGCGTCGATGTGCCAGTAGAAGGCGCTATCGCGGGGGAGGCGTCCCAGCGCCTCCCGAGCGGTGATGAAGCAGCCGAACTCCCGTCCGGCGCGCTGTGCCACCGGCTCGCAGCTTTCCGTCTGTGCCGCGGCGTTAGCCGATGGGGTCCCCAATGTCAGGATGACCAGCAGAGCCGCACCTCGCCTCACTGCGCCACCACCTTTCGGCTGCGAAACGACGTCGGATCGTCGATGCAGCGGAGCGTGCACCCCGCCACATCGGCCCGGGAAACCCGCGCCAGCCCCCGGATCGGGAGATCCTCCGCCATTCGGCAGTGGCCGCTGGGAGGGCCGTTGGTCAGGACGACCGGCGCCAGAATCGTCCAGTGGAGCCCGCTGGCCCGGACGATCGCTTCTCCGGCCGCCTTGTCGGCATAGATGTCGGCGAGCATCAGGCGGAACATCAGGCGAAAGATCCTGGGCGCGTGGGGCGCGCTACCACCCACCCCGTAGGCCGAGAGAAAGACCAATCGGCTGATTCCTGCTCGCTCCATCGACGTGACGATCCGGGAAGCCGACCGCGCAATGAGTCCCTCGGCCCGGAGCGACCCTCCCCGGCCGAGGGCGCTGACGACGACGTCGTGGCCCGGCAGAATCCGCGCGAGGACCTGATCGTCCGCCGCCACATCACCGCCGGCGGTGGTGAGGCGGGGATGCTGGAACTCGAGGCGCTCGGGCCGCCTCGCCAGCGCGGTGACCCAGTGGCCAGCCTCGATCGCCTGGGTGACGATCTGTCGGCCGGCCGGTCCGGTGCCGCCGAGCACGAGGATACGATGTTCCCCGCCAGCCCCGGGCCCGCTCAGGTGGGTCCCTGCCGTCCCCAGCGTCGGCTCGGCGGCGGCACGTTCAGGTTCCGCATCGGGGGAATCTTGCTGATGAACTGCACGCCCGTAGTCCGATCGGTGTTGTCGTCGCGCACTCGGTAGTCGGCTGGAAAGTCATCCGAATGCTCGATCCACTCCTGCAGCACTTTCGCGAGCCCGCGCACCTCGCCCGCGTACCCCGGATCGTCGGCGACGTTCCGGAGCTCCCACGGGTCCGCGGTCAAGTCATACAGCTCGAGGCGGGCGCGCGGGGCCTCGAACAGCCGCTGCTGTCCCGCGGTGAGCCGGCCAGCCTTCGCAGCGGCGCGGAGCGCCAGGAAGGAGGGGCTCTCCCCGATGTCGGCGGTGATACACAAGGGTAGCGCCGTGTACGCGTCGGTGCGAATCAGCTTGAAGCGCCGGGTGCGCACCGCCCGTTGGTGCTCGTCGCAATCGTGCCAGTTGCGTTCGCTGAACACGTACTCCCGGCCGGCATACGTGGCGGGCGCGGTGAGCAGCGGGCGGAAGCTCTGGCCCTGCATCGCGCGAGGCGCGTGGCCCCCGGTGAGATCCAGAATGGTCGGCGCCAGGTCGACCATGCTCACCAGTCCGCGGTCATAAATTGCCCCGGCCCGGATCACCGGTGGCCATGAGACGATGAGCGGGGTGCGGGTGCCCGAGTCGTACAGGGTTCCCTTCTCCCGCGGGAACGGCGCCCCGTTATCGCTGAGAAACACGATCACCGTCCGGTCGCGCAGCTTCCGACGGTCGAGCTCGTCCAGCATACGGCCGATCGATGCGTCCATCCTCGCGATCGCGTCGTAGTAGAGCGCGAGGTCGGCCCGCGTCTCGGGCGTGTCGACCAGGTGCGGCGGCACGACCGCCGCCGCGGGCGCGTGCGGATGGGACACCGCGCCTGGCCGGTACGGCCGGTGGGGGTCATGGAAGCCGACCCAGAGAAAGAACGGCCGGGCGCCTGCCGCGTCCAGAAAGCTCGGGAACGCGTCCGCCGTCTCCGGAGAGTACCACTGGAACTGCCGCACCCCATTGGGGCCGTAATGGGTCTTGGCCATGTGCCCGCTGAAGTAGCCCTCCGCCTGCAGAAACGACGGCAGGAGACGCTCCCCGGCCGGGAGCGGCATGTGGAGGTCCTCGGCACCGGTGGCATGAGGGTATTTGCCGGTGAGCATGCTGATGCGCGACGGGCTGCACTGCGGTGTGGTTCCGAAGGCGTACGTCGCCTGTATCCCCGAATGCGCCAGCCGGTCGATGTTGGGAGTGTGAACGGCGGCGTTGCCGTACGCCCCGGTGTCGCGCCAGCCAAGATCGTCCGCGACGAGCACCACGACGTTAGGCCGCGCCGGCGCCGGCGCGGGCACCTGCGCGGCGACGCTGGCGGACCGTGTCGCCATGGCCGCCAGCGCCAGGGCGGTCGTCAGGCCGGCGCGAGACCGGGTGAGTGGCCCGGCTCGCCGATGCCTCACGGCCGCGGGCGTCACTCGTCGGATCTCAGGGAGCTCATCCGGGTGGTGTAGATCCCGTGGACGCGCAGGAGACGCAGTCGCCAGCTATGCGGCCGCACCCGGTCCCTCGGCGTGTAACCAGAGGTGGAGTGCCGCGTACGCCCGCCAGGGTCGCCACTCCTCCGCTCGCGCCCGCAGCATCCGGGGGTTGGCCTCGCCCGCGGCGCGCTGCAGCACGGCGTCCGAGGCGGGGAAGGCGTCCGGCCAGTACATCGCGCGCATCACGATGGTGGTCGCCAGCCGCTCGCCGATTCCCTCGATCGCCCGCAGGGCGCGGTGCGCCGCGCCGACATCGCTGCCGGGGTCGAGCCAGAGCGGGCCTCCTGCCAGAGCGCGCGCCAGCGAGGTGAGGATTTCAGCCGCCCGCCGGGGCACGCCGAGCGCCAGGAGCCTCGGTGCGCCCGCCGCGGCTACGCGCCCGGCGTCCGGCGCGATCCGGCAGAGACCGGGATACTCCGAATCGATCGGCTCACCGAGCGCCTCGATCACGCGCCGCGCCGGCCCGGAAGCGGCCAGGCCAGTCCGGCCGCCGAGCACCGCGCGGAACGCGGCCTCGAATCCGTCGAGCGCGCCTGGAATCCTGAGCCCGGGCCGGCGCGCCACCAGCGCACCGAGTCCACCGCGCCGGAGATGTCCGTCCACCGCGACCGGCTCGGCGTCGAGGTCGAACAGATGACGGAGCCGCGCCAGCAGCGGCATGAGCACGGGCAGGAGTGACGGGGAGACGTCCACTCGGAGGTGCATGCGACCCTCCCCCGCGGCGTTCGCGGCGTACACCACGCCTCGCCTTCCTTCGAGCTGTATGGTACGAGCATAGCGCCCGCCCTCGACCAGCTCCACGCCCGGAAGCGCGTCCCGCCCGAGGAGCGCAACCAGAGTATCCCAGGCGAGCGGCGCCCGGTAGGCGAGTGTCAACCGTACCAGGTCGCCCGCGGGGCCGTCGAGTGCCTCTTGGCGCGCGCCGGCGCGGGGGCCCCGCCGCAGCGCGCTGGGACTCAGCCGGTATCGCTCGCGGAAGATGGAGTTGAACCGGCGCAGGCTCTGGAAGCCGCTGGCATACGCGATTCGGGTCACCGGCAGCGAGGTGTCGGCCAGCAACCGCTTTGCTAGCAGGAGGCGGTGGGTCTGCGCCAGCTCGACCGGCGACACGCCCAGCTCGCGCTCGAGCACGCGGCGGAGATGACGGTCGCTCACGCCCAGCTCGCGGGCGAGCTGGGTCACCCCCCGGCCGTTGAGCGCGCCCGCGCTGATCCGGTGCGCCGCCACCCGCGCGAGCCGCGGCACGGCGTCGATCAGCGCCCGTCCAGGCGCCAGCTCGGGGCGGCAGCGCAGGCACGGCCGAAACCCTGCGTGCTCGGCGGAGGCCGCGGACTGGAAGAACCGGCGGCGGTCGTGATACGACACACGAGCCGGGCAGACCGGCCGGCAGTAGATCCGCGTCGTCGTGATGCCCACGAAGAAGAGTCCGTCGAAGCGGGCGTCGCGGGCGTCGAGCGCGCGCTCGCACACATCCGGCGTCAGGTAGGTGAGGGGCGCGGCGGCGGTGGTCATGAGGGATAATGTACCCCTCGCGCGAGCCGCCTGGCTGGCCGGAATCGGACCTGCAATTCCGGCAGCCGGTGGATTCGAAGTCCGTATGCGGCCAGCGCGGGGCTCGGGCGCTCGATACGGTGGTGGAACGCGGGAGCGTCCGCCCGTCGGACGGCCTCCGCTCCGTTCCCACCACCGGAGAAAGTCATGCGATACATCTCGTGCGCCATCGTGATCGCCGCCCTCGGCGGCTGTGGCAGCGAAAGCCGGATCACCCAACCGATCGAATCCCGGTCCCAGCTCCAGGCAACCCCACAATACCATGTCGTCAAGCTCCCGTCACTCGGTGGGACGCTGAGCCGAGGGATGGCCATCAACAGCCAAGGCTGGGTGGCGGGCTGGTCCAACCTGCCGGATGGCACCCGGCGAGCGGTGCTGTGGCAGAATGAGACCTCGATTCTCAACCTGGGCACGCTCGGCGGCCCCGGGAGCAGCAGCACCGTGCCCTGGCCCGGGCTCAATGACCAGGGCATGGTCGTGGGGATCTCCCACACCAGCCTGGTGGACCCGCTGGACGAGCCGTGGGCCTGCGAGGCCGGAGGCTTTCTGCCGGCGACCACGAACCTCATCTGTCGCGGGTTTGCCGTGACGGATGGGGTGATGCGGGAACTTCCCCCGCTCGGCGGCTATCACAGCTTCGCGACCGGCGTCAACAACCTGGGCCAGGTGGTCGGGTGGGGAGAGACTCCGGTGCACGATCCCACCTGCTCGCCGACCGACGGGCAGGTCCTCCAGTTCCGCGCGACCGTATGGGAGCCCAAGAAGAACACCACCAAGACCCGGCAGCTCCAGCCCTTCCCCGGCGACTCGACCTCGGCGGCCACGGCGATCAACGATGCCGGACAGGCGGTGGGCATTTCGGGAGACTGCGACCAGGGGGTCGGGCGGTTCAGCGCCATTCACGCGGTGCTCTGGGAGAAGAACGGCAGGGCGATCCAGATCCCCAATCTGGGCGGGGTCACCTGGCATACCCCGATGGACATCAACGCCCAGGGCGATGTCGTAGGATTCTCCAATCCGCCCGGAGAGAGCCCGCTGGGCAGTTTCATCGCGCACGCCTTCCTCTGGATCAACGGAGCCGCCACGGCGCAGGACCTCCACACGCTTCCCGGCGACGCCTTGAGCGAAGCGCTTGCGATCAACTCCCACGGGCAGGTGGTCGGTGTCTCCTTTGGCGGCCTCAACGGGTCCCACGGCTTCCTCTACGAGAATGGTGGCATGACGGACCTCAACTCTTTCCTGGACACTGGGAACGGTGACATCTTCCTGTCCGCTCAGGACATCAACGATGCCGGGCAGATCACGGGGAGGGTCCTCGATGCTCCCACCGGTCATACCCTCGCCTTTGTGGCGACTCCGATCACGGTCCAGCCATAGATGAGCTTTGGATCCCTGTGGTCTCCCCAGTTCTTTCGGCGGGGCGTTCGTGCCTCCTCCCTTGGAGCCGTCGCACTCCTTCTCGGGGGCACGCCTCGCGCATCCGGTCCCGAGCTCTATGGCGCCGGTCTCTTCTCCACCGGGCAGTGGGATTTCTTCATGGCCTTCTCGCCGGACCAGCGGCTGGTGCTCTTCTGCCGGGCCAACGATGATTTCAGCGCGTACGACATCTATGAGACCGGGCGGGACGCCGGCGAGCCCTGGCGGGCTCCGGCCAAACCCGCGTTCGCGACGTCGTGGAGCAACGCCGACCCGCATATCTCGCCGGACGGCCGCACCCTGTTTTTCATCTCCAACCGTCCGGGGCCGGGCGATTCCGTGCCCTCCAAGACCTACGACATCTGGACCGCAACGCTCGAGTCCGGCGGTCGCTGGTCGGAGCCACGCCGGCTGGGGCCTCCGATCAGCCTGCCTGATGCTGACGAGTGGTCTCCTTCGGTGGCCGCGAACGGGGATCTCTATTTCGGGAGTGACCGGCCTGGTGGCAGCGGCGGCCTCGATCTCTATGTCGCTCGTCGGGTGAAGGGGGTCTATCACACGCCGGAGAATCTGGGCTCCACGATCAATTCGGCCTCAGGCGAGGTGGAGCCCTGGATCGCGCCGGACGAGAGCTATCTCATCTTCAGCGCCCTCGGACGCTCCGACAGCACCGGCCGCTACGATCTCTACCTGAGCCGCCGCTCGGGCGGAGCCTGGCAGCGGCCGGTGCCGCTTTCCGGCGTCAACACCCGCTGGAACGAGTTCAACCAGAGTGTCTCGCCCAACGGGCAGTGGCTCTACTTCAGCAGCACGCGGCCGTACGGGGGCCCACTGGGCGAGCGATTCGACGTGCCACGGGACGAGGCGAACGTCGCGGGCATCGGCAACGGAAAGGGAGACATCTACCGCATCCCGACGCGGGACCTCGGGTTGGCTCAGTGAGGCCAGCGGTGCCGAAGCGTAGAGACGTTCGCCCAGCGGCCACATGCCGCGCCGGACTCGCCTTCGCGCTGCTGGCCACGTCGATGGCGGTGACCGCGGGGCGGGCGCAGGACAGCACCCCCGGCAAACCAGCCGCACCCTGTGGCGCTCCTGAGTTTCACCAGTTCGATTTCTGGCTCGGCGACTGGGACGCCTTCGACGCCGCCGAGCCGGGCAAGCTGGTGGCCCGGAACCAGGTCACCCCGATGCTCGGCGGCTGCGCCGTGCGCGAGGTCTATCGGCAGAGCGACGGTCTGGTGGGCGAGAGCTTCAGCACCTACGACGCGTCGCGGGGCCGCTGGCACCAGAGCTGGGTCACCAACCGCGGCACGCTGTTGCTGCTGGACGGTGGCTTCGAGGGAGATCGCATGAGGCTGACCGCCACCCAGACGTCGCCGGCGGGAACTGAGTCGCTGCTCCGCGGTGTGTGGTATCGCGCGGGCGCGGCCGTGCGGGAGACGGTGGACCGCTCGACCGACGGGGGGAAGACCTGGAGCTTGGTGTTCGACATTCTTTTTCAAAGGCATGGCAAGCACTGACGTGTCGTCATCAGGCAGGAAACCCACCCCTCAGTCTTCCCGTAGTTTGCAGCAGCGCTATTTTCTCTGCGGTCGCCATTCGGCCCCTTTTCGACTCCAACCCAGTGGATCGTGCTCGCGCTCCTCCTGCTCCTCCAGGATCCTGGCGCCGTCGTCGAGGGCAAGGGGTCGCCCACCGCGAACATCCCCCGCCTGGAGACCTCGATCCAGATCGACGGGAGTCTCGACGAATCGGCCTGGACGCAAGCCACCCGGCTGACCGGGTTCTGGCAATATCAGCCGGTCGACGGCCGCTCCGCCGAGGAGGAGACCGAGGTCCTGGCCTGGTACGCGCCGGACGCGATCTATTTCGGCATCATCGCCCACGATAAGAATCCAGCCGCCATCCGCGCCACCGTCGCCGACCGGGACAATATCGGGAACGACGACCACGTAGTCATGGACATCGATACCTTCCACGACCGTCGGCGGGCCTTCTTCTTCGGAGTGAACCCGCTGGGCGTGCAGAGCGACGGGGTCCGGAGCGAGGGCGCCGGTCAGGTCAGCAGCCTGATACCCGGCAGCGTCGACGCCAACCCGGACTTCACGTGGGAGTCGAAGGGCCGCATCACCGATCAGGGGTACCAGGTCGAGATCCGCATCCCGTTCAAGAGCCTGCGCTATCCAGGCAGCGGACCGCAGACCTGGGGCTTCAACGTCCAGCGGGTGACCAAGCGCACCGGCTACGTCGATGCGTGGACCAATCTACGCCGGGCCAACGCCAGCCTGCTCGGCCAGGAGGGCGCGATCGGCGGGCTTCACGACCTGAGGGGTGGGGTCGCGGTGGAGGCCCAGCCCTTCGTGACCGCCACGGCCAACGGAAGTCGTGTTGCCGTGAGCGGAGCGTTCGACCGGGAGAACATCAACCCCGACGCCGGACTCAACCTCCGCCTCGGCTTCACCAGCTACGCCCTCGACGCAACCCTCAACCCGGACTTCAGCCAGGTGGAGAGCGATCAGGGTCAGGTGACCGTGAACGAGCGATTCGCGCTCTTCTTCCCTGAGAAGCGGCCGTTCTTTCTCGAAGGCATCGAGCTCTTCGGCTCGCCCCAGACGCTGGTGTATACCCGCCGGATCCTCAACCCGAAGGCCGGGGCCAAGCTCACCGGAAAGTTCGGCCAACTCGGTGTCGCCCACCTGACCGCGGTGGACCAGACCGACGCCGGTGACGCCTGGTTCAACATCACCCGTCTCCGCCGGGACTTCGGCAGCAACTCCATCGCCGGCGTCACCTTCACCAACCGCGACCAGTCCGACGCTCACAACCGGGTCTTGGCGGGCGACTTTCGCTATGTCTGGAGCCTCTATTACACCCAGTTCCAGTACGGCGCGTCCTGGACCAGCAGCGATAGCGGCACCCTCCGGGCGCCGATCTGGCAAGCCGAGTTCGACCGCACTGGCCGCTCATGGGGCTTCAATTATCTGGTGAACGGCCTGGGTGACGGATTCGACGATCAGGCGGGCTTCGTCAACCGGCTCCGTAGTGGAGTCGTCACTGCCCACGCGTACAACCGCTTCACCCTGTACGGCGCCCGCGGCGCGCCGCTGGAGAACCTCACCGTCTTCTTCGGCCCCCAACGGATCTGGCTGTACGATCATTTCGGTTTCGAGCCCGGACTGGAGGGCAACGAGCAATTCGATGCCACCTTCCAGCTCCGGGGCGGGTGGGAGTTGAACGGCCACCTTGAGCGCGACTTCGTGGACTTTCAGGACAGCACCTTCGCGAGCTACACGGTGGGCAGCGCCGCGGGGCCCGCTTATCGCCCGGCCGACGACTTCTCCGGTTTCGTATGGCAGGCAAAGGTCACCACCCCCACGTGGCGCCAGGCAGGCGCCAACCTGATGTACCGGAGCGGGCGGGCCGCAATATTCAAAGAGGGGGCCACGGGACGTGGCTGGCAGTTGATCGGCGAGATGGATCTCCGCCCCACGTCTACCGTGCGGGTCACGGCCACGGGAACGGCCTTCCGGCTGTTTCGCCTCGACGGCAGCGAGTTCGCCCGCTCGATCATCCCCCGCCTCAAGCTGGAGTACCAGCCAAACCGGGCCCTCTTCTTCCGGGTGATCGGGGAGTATCGCTCGGAGCGCCAGGCCGCGCTCCTCGACCCCGTCACCGGTGGCTCGCTCCTCGTCTCGGGCGTGCCCCAGCCGGCCACCGACTTCAACGGCCTGCGGCTCGACCTTCTGGCCTCGTTCGAGCCGACGCCGGGTACGGTTGCCTTCCTCGGCTACGGCAGCTCGCTCGAGAGCGACCGGCCGTTCAACTGGTCCCGGCTGGAGCGGGTGAACGATGGCTTCTTCGTGAAGCTGGCATATCAGGTGAGGCGGTAGGGCTCGGCAGATCAGAGTGCCCGCCGAGAAATCGGTCGCTGAGCCGCGGAAGGTCTCGTTACCGCCGGGTGCCGAGGAAGATCTCCCGTCCGAACAGGTCGACCGAGCTGCGCGCGGCCAGCCCGGCGTCGGCCAGCCACTGAAGCCATTGGGCGTGCGCGAAGAGGCCCTCCACGTGCCGGTCGTACGCCGCGGTGACCGTCCCATCGGCGGCCCGGAGCAGGAAGGCGTAGTCGACGAGATAGGTGTCGTCCGCCGGATCGGGGTCCCACGACCACTCCAGATAACGGAGCCCTCGCCCGTCCACGGCGTCGTGGCCCCCGTGGTCCGATCCCGGAGCGAAGGTTTCCCGCACATGGTCGGGGATGACGGCCACCGTGCCTCCGGGGCGGCAATGTCGCGCCGCGGTGTCCAGCGTTGCCTGAACGTCCGCGGGCTCGGTGGCGTACATGATCGCATCGTGGATGAGCACCACGTCGAACTCCCGGGCAAGCCGGAGCGATCGCATGTCGCTCAGCAGATGCTCGCATTCGGGATTGAGCGCCCGGCTCACCGCCAGCATGGCCGGTGCCCGGTCGGTCAGGGTCAGCCGGAAGTGGCGCTTGAGGTGATAGGCCAGGCTTCCCCCGCCTGCGCCGAGCTCGAGCAAGGTGGCCGGCCGTGCGTCCGGGGCTGTGTCCAGGCGGAGGAGCAGGTCGGCCGCTTCCGCCTCGTAGTCGCTGGGCGGCGAGAGCAGTGGCCACCAGCCGGCGAGATCGTCGTACAGGCGGGGCAGCTCGGGTATCATGGCTCGCAACTTATGCTCGTTGCCCCGGCCCCGTCAGCGTGGGGCCGACCGGTGCCCCCGGCCCCCCTGCGTCGGTTCCTGATCGCAATGTCGATTTGACACCTGCCCGTTCGACGAGACATTAGGACTGCCGGTGCTCACGGACACTCTTCAGAGGCTCAGCAAGGAGCAATCGATGAGCGGCGTACGGGTATTGGTCGGTACACGGAAGGGCGCATTTGTCTTGACCTCGGACGGAACCCGTGATCGGTGGGACGTGAGCGGACCCTATTTCGCCGGATTCGAGATCTACCACGTCAAGGGGTCGCCCGCCGATCCGAATCGGCTGTACGCCTCTCAGACCAGTGGCTGGTTCGGGCAGCTGCTCCAGCGCTCGGACGACGGCGGGACGACCTGGGAGCCGGTGGGCAACGAGTTTGCCTACGACGGCGTTCCCGGCACCCACCAATGGTACGATGGCACCCAGCATCCCTGGGAGTTCAAGCGAGTCTGGCATCTCGAGCCGTCGTTGAGCGATCCGGACACGGTCTATGCCGGCGTGGAAGACGCCGCGTTGTTCCGCACGGTCGACGGCGGGCGGAGTTGGCAGGAGCTGGCCGGGCTCCGGGGCCATCCCTCGGGACCTCGCTGGATGCCCGGCGCGGGTGGCATGGGGCTGCACACCATCTTGCTGGATCCAACCCATCCTGGCCGGATATTCATTGCCATCTCGGCGGCCGGGGTGTTCCGCAGCGATGACGCCGGCGCCACCTGGCGGCCGGT
The DNA here is from genome assembly GCA_036265815.1 of Gemmatimonadales bacterium. Taxonomy (NCBI): domain Bacteria; kingdom Pseudomonadati; phylum Gemmatimonadota; class Gemmatimonadia; order Gemmatimonadales; species Gemmatimonadales bacterium. The sequence continues at coordinate 179,273 of DATAOI010000052.1, read as the reverse complement.
CAATCAGGGCTTGCGGTCGCAGTACATTCCCGATCCGAACGCCGATGTCGGCCATTGTGTCCACCGGATCGCCATGCATCCGTCACGACCAGGCGTGCTGTTCATGCAGAAGCACTGGGACGTGATGCGGAGCGACGACGCCGGCGAGTCGTGGCAGGAGGTGAGCGGCAACCTGCCCACCGACTTCGGGTTCCCCATCGACGTGCACGCCCACGAGCCCGAGACTATCTACGTCGTCCCCATCAAGAGCGACTCCGAGCACTATCCGCCGGAGGCCAAGCTGCGGGTCTACCGGAGTCGTACCGGCGGGAACGAATGGGAGGCGCTCACCCAGGGTCTCCCACAGAAGGACTGTTACGTCAACGTGCTGCGCGACGCGATGGCGGTCGATTCGCTCGATCCCTGCGGCGTCTATTTCGGCACCACCGGCGGGCAGGTCTACGCCTCGGCCAACGCGGGCGATAGCTGGGCACCCATCGTACGGGATCTTCCGGCCGTGCTGTCGGTCGAGGTCCAGACACTGGCATGATCCGGGTGACGCTTCCCTACCATCTGCGGACCCTGGCGCAGGTCGGTGACGAAGTACGATTGGAGGTTCCGGGTGCGGTCACGCTTGGCGCCGTGCTCGACGCGCTCGAGGCGAGCTATCCCATGCTGCGCGGCACGATTCGCGATCATGGCACCCACCGGAGGAGGCCTTTTCTGCGCTTCTTCGCTTGCGAGCAGGATCTCTCCCTGGAGCCGCCGGACGCGTCGCTGCCCGATGCGGTCGCCTCGGGGGCGGAGCCGTTGATGGTCGTGGGAGCGGTGGCCGGCGGCTAGCCGCTCCCGAATCGTCAGTGTTTCCCGCCGAGCCGCACGATGGCCGAGTCGACCCGGCGTCGAAGCCGGGCGATGGTATCGGGGGTCATCTTCGATCGCACCGATCGGTACGTCTCGAGCGCCTCCACCTGCTGGCCGGCAGCATCCTCCAGCCGGGCCAGGTGGTACTCGTAGAGGAAACCCTTCGATCCCGGATAGTCGGTGTTCTGGAAGGCCCAGCGGTACGTCGCCACCTGCTCGGGCGGCGGGACGGCCGCGAACAGCGGGCCGACCGACTCATTGGGCGAGGAGACGAAGCGCCAGTAGTAAGCGTACCAGATCTGGCCCAGGTCGCTGGGATCGATCGGCTCGTTGGCCTTCCTCATTTCGTTGGCTACCCGGATCATCTCGGGATCTCCCGTCCCCTCCGGCATCTCCTGGAGCGCGGCGAGCTGCAGCCCCCGGACATACGCGCGCTCCCTTGCGGTCTTGAGGGCAGCCGCGAAGTGCCGGTTCGCGTCCTCCAGCTCTCCGTGGTTCCACATCATCCAATGCGCCAGCATCGCGTGCGCGTACACGTTCTGAGAGTCCGCGGCCAGGGCCTGGGTGTAGCGCGCGGCGGGGTCGAGGCCATTCTGGCCGTCACGCCAGCGGAGAAAATCGGCCCAGCCAAGGTGCGCCAGAAGATCGGCCTTCCTGGTGCCTGCTGAAGTGACGGCGCCGCGGCTCAGTACCGGGACCAGCAGGTCCACGATCGCGGTGAACGGCGTAGCCTCCTTGGTGCCGTGGATGTCGTCGAGCCACGCCATGGCGAGGTCCTCCTGGGCTGTCCGAACCTTGGATTCGCTCGCGCGCAGTTCGGCTGCCTTCTCCAGGCTGAGCCACCCCGACCGATAGTCTTTCGCTTCCCGCTGCAGCTTCGCCGTCGCGATCAGCTCCGTGACCTGGCGCTGGCGGTCACGGCTCTCGGAGATGAGGACGCTGAGCTGGCGGAGGCCGAACACGAGCGAGAGGACCGCGGTGGCGCCACCCACCCATTTAAGCACGGTTCCGGGTCTGCCGGTCGAGCTGGGCGTGCCATCTGCAGCCGGTCGCGCGGGCTTTTCCTGCTTCGCTCTCGACATGGCCCTCACCTCGTGGGGATGAACCAGTTCTAGGTGGGCTTCTCGGCCAGGTAGGCGAACCGCGAGAGGCGGTGTTCGACGGACAGGGTGTGCACGCACCGCAGAAACCGCTGCAGACCAGCGAAGGTGGCTTGTCCTTCTCTGGCCACCAGCGCCTCCTGGTGTCGGTCTCGCGCATCGTGCCAGCGCTCGGCCACCTCGGCGGCATTGGCGGTCACGTCCTCCGTGTTCCGGATGACGAAGCCGGCCTGGCGCAGCAGCTTTACGTTCTCCCCCGGAGGAACGAGGAGGTAGAAGCCGATCGAGCTCCGGGTGGCCAGCTCCTCATGGGATACGATTCCGGTGAGCACCATCGCGTCGGTAAAGAGAGCGCGCCCACCGGGGCGCAACACCCGGTACCAGTCGCGAAGCGTGGCGAGGCGTCCACCGATGTGGCACATCGCGTCGTTGGAGACGATCGCGTCGAACCGGTCCTCGGGAAAGGGCAACGGGCGGCTGGCATCCACCGATTGGAAGTGGGCCCGTGCCGCGATGCCGCGAGAATCGGCGAGCCCGATGGCGTTCCGAACCCCGTGCTCGTTGATATCGACTCCTGTGATGTGGCAGCCGCGCGCAAGGGCCAGGTAGACCGCTGGACCCCCCGATCCGCTGCCAACCTCCAGGACCTCCGACCCGGCCCCAATCCCGAGCTGGTCCGCGAATCCGAGCCACTCCCGGGCGGTCAACCAGCTGCTCTGGCCGAGGTCCTCTCCATAGGTTTCCTGGCGGACCGCCGCCTCGGCGCTGCTGGCGAAATCAGCATACACGTTGTCGTACAGATTGATCGAGCCGTGGGGCACGGTATCTCCAGCGGACGCGAGATCAGCTGCCATGGCCATCCAGATCCTGATGCACCGCGCGGACCATCGCTAGGAGTGGGACGGCTCCATCTTATGATGGAGACGGGAGGTCGGCCAGTCCCCGAAGGAGCCATGATGCAATCGCGACGGGACGAGAACGTGAGAGATCGTGTGCGGCGCTGGACCAAACGATCGCGCGGTATCCTGCTCGCGACATCGCTTGGCGCCTGCTCCGCGCCCCCCGCCCCGCCCTTGCCCGCCCGCGCAACCCTCGCCGCGGCCGAGTCGGCCTACGCCGCCTTGCGAGATCTGCGCGACCACATCGACGTCACGCAGTCGGCGGGCGGTAGAGCCGCCGCTGGGGCGTCGCTCGCCGCGCTCATGTTGCGGCACGACTCCCTCCGGGAGCGGGTCGCCGGCCGTCTGGCCGCGCTCGACTCGACGGCGCTCACCGGCGAAGACGCCCGCGCGCTCGGCGTCATGCGCCGGGCGCTGGCGAACGATCTCGGGCCTCTGTCGGCAACCGGTTTGCCCGACGCTGACTCCGCCCCGCGGCGCCCCGACTGCGCCTACGATGCCGGCGCCATCGCCGCACTTCCCAACGGCCTCGATTGGCTCCGCTTGCGTCTCTACGCCTGCTACGGGTGGGCCCAGTCCCATGTGGTGCTGGGTGCCGACACGCTCGACCGACTCTCGATACTAGGAATGCTCGCCCGGACCGATGACCCGGCGCGCCGGCGGGAGCTTTTCCTTTCCCTGCAGCCCGTGTGGCGCAGCATCAACGCCGCCGGCGCCCCGGCGAGCCCCTACCGCCGGCTCATCGCGCTGGAGGCCAAGGCACGGCAGGGCGGCGAGTCTCCGGAGGCTGAGCAGGCGCGCGGGGCCGGCGTGCCGCCCGACTCGCTGGAGCGCTGGCTGCTGGCGATTCTCCAGACCTGGCGTGACGCAACCGCCGATTCCTTGGTCGAGCCGTGGGATTGGTACTACGAGACCGGCCGCACCAGCCGGGCGCTCAGCCCTCGGATTCCGCGCCAGCGGCTGGCTCCGCTCAACGCGGCGGTGTACCGCGCGCTGGGGGCCGATCTCCAGGCGCTTCGCGTCCGGTACGATCTCGAGTCGCGCGAGGGAAAGACGCCGGTCGCGTTCACCACCTTCGGCGGACGATATCCCAGCATCCAACCATGGGTGTTCGCCACCTACCGCGCCGGCGGCCTCGACAACCTCAACGAGCTGCTGCACGAGACCGGTCACGCCGTCCATCTCGCGGCGATCCGCACCCGCCCGGCGTTCCTGGACTGGCCCGACAGCGATCCGTTCTCCGAGGCCCTGGGCGACTTCATCGCACTGGACGTGTACGAGCCTGCCTGGCAACAGCGCTGGCTGGGCGATTCGGTGCCCCTGGCCGATGCGATCCGCGGGCGGTATGGCGGCATCGTGTTGGACGTAGCCTGGGCGCTGTTCGAGCGGCGGATGCTGCGCGAGCCCGGCGCGGACCCGAACGAGGTGTGGACTCACCTCACCCGCGACTATCTGCGGATCAGGCCGCATTCCGAGCTGTCCTGGTGGGCCATGCGGGGGCAACTGGTGGACGCGCCAGGGTACATGATGAACTACGCGGCGGGGGCCATACTGATCGCGGCCATCCGCGCCCGCACTCGAGAGCTGCACGGGCCCTTCGTCACCGGCGATTCGACCTGGTACGGATGGCTAGCCCCGCGACTCTACCGCTTCGGCCTGGAGCGCCCCTGTCGCGAGGTGATCGAGGCGTTTCTCGGCGGCCCGGTCACGCCGGCGGCGCTGCTGGAGGACATGCGCCGGATGCGACGCTGACGGTACCTCCTGGCAGGGGCAGCCTAACACGCCGCGGGTCGGCCAGACGCCGTCAGCGGGCTCCGGTTTCACCCGCCAAGGCGGCCATCCGCTGCTTCACCTCTTTCACCTGGGGCTGCAGTTCGGCATCGGCGTCCTGCCAGAGCCGGATGAAACGGCCGTAGTACTCCAGCGCCTTGTGCTTCTGCCCTTTGCCTTCGTACAGCTCGCCCAGCCGCTGGTAGGAGTGGGCCAGGTCCCACTGGTCTCCTGTAATTGACTGCAAACCCCTCGGGTTGTCGGCCGCACGCTGATAGACCGCCAGCGCCGAGTCGGGCTGGCGGGCCAGATCGTAGGCCCGGCCCTGGTCCGCCAGGGTGCAGTTGGTGCAGCCGGAGTTATCCCAGGCCAGCCGGAATGCTGCCACCGCATCCTGTGGCCGTCCTTCGGCCAGCGCGACATAGCCGGTGGCAGTACCTCCGAACGGTTCCCCCCGGCGCTGCCCGACCGGCACCAGCGCATCGTACTCCTTGAGCAGTGCCCGAGCCTTGGTTGCTTGGCCGGCCACGGCATAGGCTATCGCGACCTCTGGATAAGGCCGATCAAGGGCGGGCATGCTCGCCAGTGGGTAATGGGCCAGTGCCTGATCGAGCAGGTGGACGGCGCCGGCCTGATCACCCCGGTAAACCGCCCGGGCCCTGGCCAAGTCGGCTGCGCCCTTGAGATAGTCGTTCGGCAGTCCCCGTCGCTCTCCCGCCGCCATGAAATCCCGCATCGCCTGTTCGGACTCGGCCAGCCGCCCCTGGGTCAGCGCGATGGCGCTTCCGGCCAGGGCCACGGCGGACTGGTCCGACGGATCATGAGACAGGGCCGCAAACCGCCGCAGCTCGGCGCGCGCGCTGTCGTATTGGCCGAGTGACGCGAAGACGCCGACGCCCACTCGGTGCAGGAAAATGCTGGCCGAATCATGGCGGGCAAACTCCGCCAGCGAGGCTCGCGCCTCCTTGAACTTGCCCTGGCCTAGTTGGGCTTGAATCAACTGGCCGTAGATGTTGCCCGTGCCCCCCTGCTCCTCGATGTACCGCCTGGCGATCGGCTCGGCCTCGGCCCAGCGCCGGCGCCTGCTGAGCACGTAAGACAGGTTGTTGGGGGCGATCGGATCGTCCGGCTTGAGCTCGAGAATGGCCCGATACGCACTGATCACCTTGTCCGGGTCGAAATTCACCTCGTCGAAGTAGTACGCGGTGGTCTGGTAGCGCTCGATCTCGGTCAGTCGATCGCGGTGCTCGTACGCCCTCGTCGTCGCGGCCACCCGCTGGGCCTTACTGCCGCCTGCATTACCCAGCGCCACCGCCAGCTTCCGCCAGGCCATGGCAAAGCTTGTATCCAGCGCGATTGCCTGCTGCAGCAGGGTGATGGCCCGGTCCGACTCGCCGTTGTCGCTGGCCCGGGCGCCCTCGGAATAGAGCCGCAACGCCTCCAGCGACCTGGTCGTCACCTGCTCCAGCGGCTCGTTGGCGCGAATACTCTTGAGCGACTCGCCGATCCGCTCCCGGACCCGCTTGCTCAGCCGATCGATCGCCGGGAGGATTTGCCCTTCGTCGTTGGCCGTCTCCCGCACCGCCGCCAGCTCGGCTCCATCCACGGCCGCCACCAGTTTGGCCGAGAGTACCAGGCCCTTGCCGATGGGACTGATCTCTCCCACCACGACGGCCTTGGCGCCCTCCCGCAACGCCACTTCGCGCGCGGCGGCCGCGTCGAGCGGCTGCCGGGAGTCCCGGTTCATCCGGGCCAGCGCATCGCCGACTGTCGAGCTCCCCAGCACGCTGACTACCGGCGACTGGGCGATATCGATCCGGAACGCCTCGGTCACCGATTGGCTCAGCGTCGAGTCTGCGGCATGGCTGGCGAAATCGGCCACGATGAGCTTGTCCCTGGGCGCCAGCTTGCCGGACGCCACCAGGGTCCCCACGGGGCCGATACCGAGGAGCCGCATGGCGGTGTAGATCACTGTGCCGGTCGTCAGCACCCCGAAAGCGGCGGCACCACCCAGCGCGGCTCTCCGCCAGGTGACGTGGCGCTCGAGACCCTGCTCACCGGTGGCCGTGAGCATCCCCCTAGTCCGACCCACCGCCCGGCGGCGCTCGACAATGCCCGTGCCGATCATAATGGGGAGACCGAGCAGCAACAGCAGCCCGGCTCCTCCCAGCACCCAATTGGGTAGGCCGAGCTGAATGGTCAGGAAGTACACGAGGCCCAGCACCGCGGCCGACACCAGCAGGAACAGGCCTCCGACCCGGAGCGGATGACCGTATCGGTGGTCGGGACGAACCGCTGTGGTCGGCTGCGTCTGGGTTGGGGTGATCCCGCCGCTCGACATCGCCAGCGGCTCCAGTTGCGCCAGCAGCGCCTCGGCGGTCTGCCACCGGTCGGCTGGGCGCTTCTCGAGGCACTTCATGATCACGGCGGAGAGCGCCGGCGGGCAGGCCGGGCGGAGGGAAGTCAGCGGCTGCGGAGCCTGGGTCACGTGGGCGGCCAGGATCTCCTGGCTGCTCATGCCGGTGAACGGCGGTCGGCCGGTCAGCATCTCGTAGGCCATCGCCCCGACGGCGTAGATGTCGGCCCGATGATCGACGTTGGGATCCGCCGCCGCCTGCTCCGGTGCCATGTAGGCCGGCGTGCCCAGCGCGACGCCAGCGGTGGTCATCTGCTGCCGGCCGGTGGCCTCGCTCACGGCCTTGGCCACTCCGAAGTCGGTGATCAAGGCGTGGCGTTCGGCCAGCATGACGTTGTCGGGCTTCATGTCCCGGTGCACCACCCCGCGCCGGTGAGCATGCGCCAGGGCGTCCGCGACCTCCACCAGGATCCTGATGGCCTCGGGGATCGGCAGCTCGCCGTGGTGGGCCAGCCGCTCGCGCAGCGACTCGCCATCCACGAACGGCATGACGTAATAGAGGAACCCGCCGGCCTCGCCGGAGTCGAGCAGGGGCAGGATGTGGGGATGCTGCAGTTGCGCGGCGATCTCGATCTCGCGGAAGAACCGATCGTTGCCTAAGGTCGCGGCCAGCTCGGGCCGGAGCACCTTTACCGCGACCTTTCGACGGTGCTTCACGTCCTCTGCGAGGTACACCGTGGCCATTCCGCCCATCCCGATCTGGCGGTCGATGGCGTAGCGGTCGGCCAGCGCGGTAGTCAGCCGCTGTTCAGGGCTGGGCAGAAAGGATCCCGGTTAGATGGCGACCCCCTAATATGGCCATCACGTCGATCACGGCGCGCGGGTGCCCTCGGACCGCAGGTTGCGCACCGAGTCGGGGCCGCTCGTTGCATATCGCGCCACGGTCTTGCTCACCAGCTTGCCGTCCTCGAGCCGACTGACCATGCGGGTCCTGACCTGGACACCCTTCCGCAGCGCGCTCTCGAACGGGCCGGCCTCGGTCACCAGACTGTCGCCTTCCACCGCGACAACCCGCACCGGAATGGGCTTCCGCTTGGGGAACGTCAGCTTCCAACCCGAGCTGTCCGCGGTGGCGAGCAGCTCGTAGGTCAGCAGCGTGCTGTCGCCGGTTTCCGCCATCGTGCGCACGGTCCACTTGCCGGCGAGATCGGAGAGCGAGAGCGCGCGCGGCGGCGCCGGGGTGGCTTCTGCCGCGGGTGCGGCCGCCGCCGTCGTATCCGCGGCGGGTTGCTTGTCGGACTTGGTGCAACCGATGAGGACGGCCGCGCCGCAGCACGCAAGGACGAGGCGCATCGCACCTCCTTTTGACAAGTGACCGTGAAGCGCTGGATGGCAGGTTGGTGAACCAACTTACGCGATGGATGATGGGGGGGCAAATGGGGGCTGCATCCCGGGTGCCGGCCTCGGCCGGCGCGGCGCCCGGGATCAGGGAAGGATCTCAGCTCTTCGGCGCGACGAGCTCCTGGTCGATCTGAACCCCGCTGCCGTCAGGCCGGGTAATCGTCCACCGCACCAGCCGGGGCAGCTGGTCAATGATCCACATGCGCCCCAACAGGATGGATCCGTCCGCGTTGCGATCCTCGCCCACCCAGGCCCGCCGCTGGGTTTTGCCGAACACCTCGACGTCCCCCCGATTCCGGACCACGTACAAGTGGGTCTCCGTGGCGACCTGACGCGCCCTGCCGGGCTTGGGCGGCGCTGGCTCAGCCGTGCGCCATTGCCGCCGCATCTCCCGCGTCAGCCGGCAGCGTAGCTCAACCGGGGGTTCCAGTCGGTTCCCCGCCCTTCCGGCGTCACATCGAGCAGGCTCCAGACCGGCCAGATCGAGTCCACGTGCCGGGGTTCTTCGCCACGCGGCCATGGGATGTAGAGCAGCTCGGTGCTGTAGAAGTGATGGATCCGACCGTCGCGGCGCACGAAAACGTTGAGCGCGGGAAGCTGGTCGCCCTCCGCCGTCTCGCCGTGGTAGTCCAGGTTGTAGCTGTTGTGGGCGGAGGAGAGCAGCCGGAGATTGCGCCATCCCCGCTCCCGAGCGAACGACCGGATCCCCTCGATCGGTGACTTGGCCACCACGGCGAAGTTGATCCGGTCCAGCACGTGAAGGGCACTGCCGTCGAGCCCGTCCAGAATCGACGTGCACGACGGACACGCGTGCTTCATCTCCGGTCCGAACATGAAGTTGTAGATCAGGAGGCTGTCCTTGCCGGGGCGGAACAACTCGGAGAAAGGCACCGGCTTGCCATCGTCCTCGTCGAAGACATAATCCTGCTTGAGTGGTCCACCCAACGGCAGGCGGCGCCGCAGCGCGATGACCTCTTCCACCTGCTTTCTGAGGTCCAGCTCCGCCTTCAGCAGCCGGTCCCGGGCCGATCGATACTCCGGGGTCTCACCCGGGAACCGCACCGAGTGCAACGGCTTCTCCATCGTCTTCGGCATATCGCCTCCAGGGGTCAGCGGCCCGGCGCACCACCGTACCACGGGAAGGTATCACCTGATCCCCGCCCGCGGCGAGCCGACCACTCACGCCAGGCATGACTCGCCGCTCCCCATTCCCCTCTCTCCACCTAGTTGAAGTGCACTACCGCCGACCCACAGCCCACGCCCTGAATCCACAGGTGCTGGAGACCGGGGAGGTCCGGCGCGAGGTCGCTCTCCGACACGATCATCGGCGCGGTGAACGATTCGTCGTCCCCGTCACCCGCCCGGTAGAAATCGGCGAGCAGCACGACGGTCCCGGCACCGGTTGTGGCGGTCCTCCCCACATCGTTCAGGCTGCACTTGAACCCGGTGGAGCTGAGGAGTTGGGCGGTATCCCAGCGGACGCCTTCGCCCTTCCCGCATCCGAGCAGCAGCCCTTGGGCCACCGCATCGATGCACCGGAACCCGCCGCCCGAGGCCACGGACGTCACCGCTGGAATGGTGTTCGAGGCCGTGCTCGGGTCGAACGACCCGCCGCCCGTCAGGAAGACGACCCCGGCCGGGAATCCACTGGCGGTACCGTTGAAGCCGAACCCTTGCCTGGTCCCGCCGGCCGAAAAGGTGGGCTCGAGCGACTGGGTGGGCGCGCTCCCCTCACCGCAGGCGAGCACCAGGCTCAGGGCAAGAAGTGGAAGCGAAAAGTACAGTCTGCGGCTCATCATGGTGGTCTCCTTGTGGCGTAGGTTGTTCGCGCTTCCTCGAGAGAAATCGGTGATCCTTCCCGCTCAGTCCGAGCTCCTGGCTGTCCCCGCTTCAGCGTGCGCGCTGGGCAGGTTGCCGGAGCCGAAGGTGAGATCCACATGCGTCAGGATCTCGTCGTACATCTTGAGCATGCCCATCATCTTGGTCAGGCCGCCGATCTTGTAGCTCTTGAGACTGATGGGGATCTTGCCCTGCACCCGGACGCCGTCGGGCAGGAAGGTCACCGTCGCCGGGATGGCCACGTGCTGCCGCACGCCGTGGATCTGGAAGTACCCGTCGAGGGTGACCGCTGCGATATCGCCCCGCACCTCCCCCGGAACCACCGCGTCGAGGTCATACCGGATGGTCGGGTACTTCTCCGATTCCATCGACTTGTTAAGGTCCTTGTCCCGCTTTCCATTGCCGGTGACCAGGGTAGTGACCGGCGCCTCGACCCAGCCTTTCACCGCCGACAGGTCCGCGCCGCCGGTCAGCTCGCCGGTGATCGTGGTGGTCCTGCCGGTGAAGGAGCCCACGGTCGCCCGGCCATCGAAGCTCAGGACGCCTTCCTTGATGCTGCCGCTGGGTATGGGGCGCTGCGCGGCCAAGTCGGCGGTCGCGATCGGGCTCCAGGCGGCGAACAGCAGCACCATCATGCGCAACGATTGCATTGGAGGCTCTCTCTCTTCGTGAGTTAGGGTCCGACTGCGGCTCGAACGACGACTCGTCCGGTGACGGCGTCGGCCGGGGCGGCGTACAGCTCCCCCGCCAGCGCGAGCCGCGGCGTCGCGTCCCACGTCGCTCCGCCGAACACCACCATGCGGTCGAGGTTGACTGCGACCCGCCGGTTGTCCAGCGCGCCGAACTGATTGGTGAAGTTGACTTGGAAGCGTGGCTGCAGCCGGTTGTACCCGCTGCCGACATACGGGCGGAGCCGGCCCTCGGCTACGCTCCATCCCACGGAGACGTCGGCGCCCATGATGTTGGGCCGGAGCTTGTCGTCCGAGCGCTGCCCGCCAAAGCACTCGCTTTTGGCATCGGCCAGCGCGTCGTCATCGCAGGTGATGGGCGCTCGGAGCGAGCCGAAGGTGGCATGGCCCCGCACCGCGACCACCACACCCCCGAGCCGGCCGAAGCTCTTCCCCACCGACAGGCCGAAGAGGTTCGCCTTCACCCCGTTGACTCGGATCGGTGGAATCCAGCTCGCCTGCAGTGCCAGTCCCAGGGGCAGCGGCATGGTGAACCGCGGCCGAGGAAGCGCGGGAAGGAGATCGGTGTGTTCCGGCCCCTTCCCCGGCCGGCAGATCGTCGGAGTGGCCGTCGCGTCGTCGATATTAGGCAGCGACGCCGCCTCCAATCCGAACCGGAACCCCGGCAACAGGTCCGGCGCGCCCGCCGGGCTGAACGCCAGAGGCACGGCGAAAATCGCGAACGCCTTCGCTTCGTGCGAGCTGGCTCCGGGGAAGCAGTCGCCCTGCGCCCAGGCCGCGGCCGGGAGCCCGACGCCGAGCGCGAGTGCCGCAGCCGCGCGCCACATCACTGCACCACGACGGTGAAGCGCATCCCGTCGGTCGGGGATGCGTGAACGCTGCAGACGTAGGCGAGGTCGGCGGTAAGCACCAGCGCCCGGTGAAGCCTGCGTCCTTCTGTTCTGTTGGTCATGGCGACTTCTCCCCTGGTACTGCTGCTTCCGGACCTGCCTCAACGAGACGCGTGAACAGTAGGCCTCGTCCGGGTGGGTAGAAATCAGTGGGGCGCTGACCTTGAGGGAGGGAGTTGGCGGGTCACTTCGTAGGTAGCGGGACTACAGGGCGGCGACGAATAGGGGAGCGGTACGGCGGGTACGGTCTGGCGGGAGTGGGCCAGACACCTACGGTTTACCTGAAATGCTGCTCGAGGGCTGCCGGGGATCAATTCAGACGCTGGGGCTTCGAACGTCGCATCGCTCCGCGATCGGCGTGGGCGTGAGTGCGCCATTGGCGCGTTGATCCGCATCCCATTGCACTTCCAGCCAGCTCTCCAACCCAATGGGTTGTACGGAAGATTCAAATCGCTCCTTCGGACCCAAGGAATGCCTGCAGCGCTTTGATCTGTCGACTTGACTCTTCGAGTCTTGCCCGAGACGCCGCAACTGCGGGGGCGTTGGTGTGGCCACCGGGTCTATGTCTTGGGTTGCCGGTCGGGGGGAAGTCCCGGGCATGAAGCTGATCTGGAAGGGGCGACTGGGGTCCAGCGGGTCCATCAAGCTACGGGAAGCCCTGCAGACGTGAGTTCGATTTATCCGCGTACCCGCGGGCGTCACTTTAGCACCGGTTACTACCGGAGCCTTTTCCGGACTCTAACGTAGCGCTAATCCACTAGCAGTAGTAATGGCTACCACCTCCCTGCCAGCGCGCTCCAACACTTCCCTCCCCCCCTCCTCTCTATCCACCACCGCCAACACCCCAACTACCTTCCCCCCAGCAGCTTCCACCGCCTCGATCGCCCGCCGTGCCGACCCTCCCGTCGTGATCGTATCCTCCACGATCACGACTCGGTCCCCTGCCCTGAAGTTGCCTTCGATCTGCTGCCCCATCCCGTGCGCCTTCGGCTCCTTCCGCACACTGAATGCATCGACTTCGAGGTCCGTCCCATGGCTCGCCGCCGCGATGGCGTACGCCACCGGGTCGGCGCCCATTGTCAGCCCGCCCACGGCCTTGGGAGCCCACCCCGCGCGCCGGATCGCCGCCAGCCCCATCCGACCGATCAGCACCATCCCCTCGGCGCTCATCGTGCTGAGCCGGCAGTCTATGTAATAGGAAGAGCGTTGCCCAGAGGAGAGAACGAAATCGCCATGCCGTACCGACCGCGCGAGGAGCAGGCGCCGGAGCGCATCTTCGTCGGTCAATCGCCGCCCTTGCGGAAGAGCGACGCCAGGAAGCCGCCCTTCTTGGAGCCCTCCTGCCGTACCGCCGTGCAGAACTCCCGCGCGAACTCGTCCACTGTCTTGGAACGTTTGGAGAGATCGCGCTCCAACCCACGCATCACCGCCGCCTCGATTGCCGGCGCGAACTTGAGCCCCTTCACCGCTTGGTTGAGTGGCAAAGGCGGTTGAGAGAGTAGTTGCTGGAACAACTCTCTCGGGCTCCGGCCCGTCAACGGGAACGCCTCCGTCAGCAGATGGTAGGTGATCGTCGCGAGGCTGTAGACATCTGCCTGCTCGTTCACCAGCTCGCCGCTCAGCGTCTCCGGCGCCACGTACTGGAGCGAGCCCACGAAGAAGCCAGCCCGGGTGAGCCGCTCCTCTGGGCTGAGCTCCGCGTCCCGAGCGATCCCGAAGTCCAGCAGCTTGGCGCTCTGCGTCGCCGGGTCATACATGATGTTTTCCGGCTTGAGATCGCGATGGATGATCCCGGCCTTATGCGACGCCGCCAGGGCCGCCGTGAGTTGCTCCACGATGGTAGCCACCAGCGTGGGTGCCAGTCGCCCTGAGCGGCTGGAGAACTTGGCTAGTGGCTCCCCCGGCGCCCATTCCAGCGCCAGATAGTGCAATCCGTCGGTGGCCCCGAAGTCGTAGGTCTGCACGATGGACGGGTGCTTGACCCGGGCGCCGTATTCGGCCTCGCGCAGGAAGCGCTTCACGGCCACCGGATCCTGCGCCAGCTTCGGCCGCAGGATCTTCACCGCCGCGGTTCCGCGTTGCGGATGCTCGGCCCGATAGACCGTAGCGGTGCCACCCTCGCCGATGTACTCTGCGAGGTGGTATCCCGCCACCGTGCGGCCGACCAGATTATCTGTGCTCATGGCTAGGCCAAGCTACCGAATCTTCGATCAGCCAGCAAGTTGCGCGATTGTGCGACGGCGCACGATGCTTGACGTCTCTCGACCGCCGCCGCTAACCTTCCGCCCGTTCGCGAGAGGGGTGGAAACCCACGAATCTGCCGGGGGTGGTGTCATGCGTCGGCTCGTGTTCTCGGCAGTGTTCCTGAGCGCCGCCCTCGGGTGCGGCAATTGGAAGCGGGTCGGCACCCAGGCCGCCCCCGCGCCCTCCGACCAGCTCACCGCGCTCCTCAACACCGCGCAATTCTATCAACGGCTCGGACGCCTCGCCGCGGGCGACCCGCTCCCATTCGTCGGTACCGTTGCGTTCGCCGCGGCGCCCGCCGACTCTGTCATCGCCGTGCTCGGCCTGTCTCTGGAGAATCGCGCGTTGGCCTTCCAGCGGGAAGGCAACGTCTTCGTCGCCCGGTACCGCGTCGCCATCTCCTTTCAGCGGCCAGGCACTCGCTCGGTCGATCTGACGCGAGAAGAGATCGTCCGGGTGCCGACCTTCCAGGAGACCCAGCGCGCCGACGAGAGCGTGTTGTTCCAGCAGGTGCTCAGGATGACGCCCGGCACCTACAAGGTCAGCGTGGCTCTGCGCGATGCCAGCTCCACGTCCGAGAGCCGGGCCACCGGAGATTTCACCGCGCCGGCCTTCGCGACCGGCAGCATCTCCGCGCCCATCCTGGTGTACCAGGCGACGGGGCGGGGAAGCCTGGCCGATCCGCTCTCCCTGGTGCTCAACCCGCGGGGAGCGGTCGGGTACGGCAGCGACACCCTCTTGGCATACATCGAGGGGTACCAGTTCACGGCGCCTACCACCGTGCCGTTCGAGGTGCACGACGAGCAGCAGAAAGTGGTCTACTCCGACTCACTCCACTTCCGCGGTGGCCGCTCGGTCGAGAGCCAGGTCGTGCGGGTGGCGCCCGACAGCATCTCGCTCGGCGAGCTCCGGCTGGTGGTGGGAAGCGGGCAGGGGGAGCGCACTACTTCGGCCCTGGTGTCGTTCACCCAGGCCTGGATCGTGACCAACTTCGACGAGATGCTCGACCTGCTGCGCTACTTCGGACAGGACGAGAAGCTCAACGCCATGCGGAAGGCGCCGCCCTCCGAGCGCTCCCGGCTCTGGCGGGAGTTCTACACTTCCACCGATCCCAACACCGCCACTCCCGAGAACGAGGCGCTCAATGTCTACTTCAGCCGGGTGAGCGCCGCCAACGCCCGCTTCACGGATGAGGGGGTCCCCGGCTGGCGCACCGACCGGGGTGAGGTCCTCATCAACCTCGGCCAGCCCGACGATATCATCGAGAACACCCCTGGCACCGCCGACCGGCGAGTGATCCGCTGGGGCTATACCAACTACCGGCTGGAGCTCTACTTCCAGGACGAGACCGGGTTCGGCCGGGTCCGCCTGACGCCCGGCTCCCGGGCCGAATACGAGCGGGTGCTGACCCGGCTCCGGCGAAACCAGACATAGCGGGGCAGGGGGGCGGGGCTAACTTTCAGCATGGCCAATCACACCCCCCCGCAGCTCTTCCTCATCGACGGCTACGCGCTGATCTATCGCGCCTTCTACGCGATGATCGCCCGGCCGCTCCGGACCAGCAAGGGAGAGAATACCTCCGCCGCCTGGGGCGTCGCCAATTTTCTCCTCCGCCTGCGTGAGAAATACCGCCCCGACTTCGTCGCCTGGATCAACGACGCGGGCACCTCGTTCCGCGAGGAGCGCTACCCCGACTACAAGTCCACCCGGGAGAAGCTGGACGACGAGCTTCAGGCCGACTTCGACCGCGCGCTGGAGCGGATCTGCGCCATGCTCGAGGCCTTCCGCATCCCTCTCGTGTCGGTCCGCGGGTACGAGGCGGACGATGTGATCGGCACCCTCGCCACCGCCGGCGCCAGCCGAGGGCTTCAGTCGGTGATCGTCTCGGGCGACAAGGATTTCTACCAGCTCATCGGTCCCGGGATCACCCTGCTCAACCCGGGACGGGGTGGTCCAGCAGCGGTGGACGAGACCTGGATCGACGAATCCAACGCCGCCGAGCGGCTCGGCGTGGGTCCCCGGCAAGTGGTCGACTTTCTTGCACTGGTGGGGGACAGCTCCGACAACATCCCCGGCGTCAAGGGAATCGGCGAGAAGGGCGCCCAGAAGCTGCTGGCCGAATACGGGGACCTGGAGAACATCCTCGTCCACGCCGCCGACATCACCGCGAAGCGGAGCCGCGAGGCGCTCCTCGCCCAGGCCGACAACGCCCGGCTCTCCAAGGAGCTGGTCACCATCAAGTGCGATGTGCCGATCGACTTCGCCATCGAGGACATGGTCCTCCGCGAGCCCGACCGGGAGGCCTCGATCCGCATTCTCACCGAGCTCGAGTTCTTCACGCTGGCGCGCCGCCTGGGCAGCCAGAGCGAGATCGCGTCCGCCACCCTGGTGGAAGCGGAGGGCCGGACCCCGGCCGGCGCGGTCTCGCCGGGGGGCTCCGTCGCCGTCCTGGATCAGGGCGATGCGGGCGCCGGCCCCGCGCTCCTCACCGACCAGGCACCGGTCACCGCGGCCGACTGGCTCGCACTGGATGAGACGCCCGCCCTGGACGTCGTGGTGGTCGACGATCCTGACGACCTGGCCGCGGTGGTCCAGCGGCTCCGTGCTGCCCCGCTCGTGGCCATCGACACCGAGACGTCCTCGATCGAGCCGCACGACGCCGAGCTGATCGGTCTCTCGCTCGCGGGCAGCCCGACCGAGGTCTGGTATTTCCCGTTCGGGCATCGCCCGCTCGCCGGGGAGCTCGCCGCCCCCACGCCGGTCCGGAACCTACCCCCGATCCGAGACTTCGCCTGCGCTCCCCTGACGGCGTTGCTCAGCGATCCGGCGGTGCCCAAGGCGGGGCACAACATCAAATACGACTGGCAGGTGTTGCGCGGGGCAGGGGTGGAGCTCGCGGGCGTGGCCTACGACACCATGCTCGCGAGCTTCGTGCTGGACCCGGGCCGCCGCTCCCATGCCATCGACACGCTCGCGCTGGAGCACCTCGGACGCACCATGCAGAGCTATGACGAGGTGGCGGGGAAGGGGAAGACGCAGATTTCGTTCGCCGAAGTGCCCTGTGCCTCCGCGGCTGCCTACTGCGGTGCCGACAGCGCGACCGTGCTCGCCTTGCACGAGTTCTTCGCTCCGGCGCTGCGGGAGATGGGGGCGGAGCCGCTGCTCCGCGACATCGAGCTGCCGCTGGTCGAGGTGCTGACCGACATGGAGTGGGAGGGGGTGGCCATCGACCCCGGCGTCTTCGCCAGGCTGGGTCAGGAGCTCGGCGTCGAGCTCCGCAGGCTCGAAGGGGAGATCGCCGCGATTGCCGGCGAGCTGGTCAACCTCAACTCTCCCAGGCAGCTCGCGGCCATCCTGTTCGAGAAGCAGCAGCTCCCGGTGCTGAAGAAGACCAAGAGCGGCCCCTCCACCGACGCCGACGTGCTCGAGCAGCTCGCCGTCATGGGTCATGAGCTGCCCCGTCTCATCCTCGAGTATCGCGAGCTCCAGAAGCTCAAGAGCACCTATGTCGACACCCTACCCGCGCGGGTCAACCGGCAGACCGGGCGGATCCACACCAGCTACAACCAGATCGGCGCCGCCACCGGGCGGATCAGCTCCTCGGAGCCCAACCTGCAGAACATTCCGGTGCGCACTCCCCGGGGCGAAGCCATTCGCCGTGGCTTCGTTCCCCGGGCGGGCTGGTCGTTCCTGGCGGCCGACTACTCCCAGATCGAGCTCCGGCTCATGGCCCATCTCTCGGGCGACCCGCTGTTCATCGAGGCGTTCCGGCAGGGCGGCGACATCCACCGGCAGACCGCCTCGCTGATCTTCAACTGCCCCCTGGACCAGGTGACCGGCGAGATGCGGGCCCGGGCCAAGACCATCAACTTCGCCACCATCTACGGGCAGGGTCCCTTCGCGCTGAGCCGCCAGCTGGGGATCTCCCAGGAAGACGCGCGGAGCTTCATCACCCGCTACTTCGAGCGGTTCGCCGGAGTGCGCGCCTTTCTCGATCGCCAAGTGCAGCTGGCGCGCGATCTCGGCTACGTGGAGACCATCTTCCAGCGGCGCCGCTACATTCCCGAGATCAAGGACCGCAACTTCAACATGCGCGCCTACGGCGAGCGCAACGCCCAGAACTCGCCGCTCCAGGGCTCGGCCGCCGACCTCATCAAGCTCGCCATGATCCGGATTCATCGCGCCATTCGAGACCAGGGGCTGCGGAGCCGGATGCTGCTTCAGGTGCACGACGAGCTCGTCTTCGAGGCCCCGCCCGCCGAGATCGAGCCGTTGCGGTCGCTGGTCTGCGACTACATGGAGGGCGTGGTGGAGTTGCGGGTGCCGCTGGTGGTGGACATCGGCGTCGGCCCAGACTGGCTGGATGCCAAGCGATGACGCCGGCGCCAGCGCGGTTCACCTGCAGCGACCCCGAGGCGGGGGACTTCGAGTTCAGCGACGTCGAAGCGGTGCTCGACGCGCTCGAAGCCGGTCTGGTGAGCGCCGGAAGCCCACTCTTCGATGCCGTGCGGCAGAGCATGCAGCCGCTGGGCACTCATCCGGAGATTCGGGCGGCCTGGGCTGCCCGGAGTCGCTATCAGCCGATCGGAGGGCTCTCCCTGCCCGAGCTGCCCTCGATCACCGCCATCGTCCGGGCCCTTCCGGAAGCGGACGACCAGCGGGAGCGGCGCCGCGCCGCCTTTGCCGCGGTGCGTGCCGGCGCCCCGCGGCGCCGGCCGGAAGCCGGAAGCCGTTCGCGGCCGATCGCCGTGGCCGCGCTGCTCTGGGGTCTGCTGCTCCTGGCCCTGGTGGGCGCCGCCGTCGTGATCTTCGCCGCCCGGCTCGCCGATCTCGCTGCGACCGCCGTCGAACGGGTGAGCGCGCACTGAGCGTCGCTTAGGGTCTCGGGTACTCGGCCGATCTGCGCGGCGCCGCGCGCACCCCGGGCCACCAGTTCCACCGTCCCATCGCCTGCATGATCGCGGGAACCAACACCATCCGGATGACGGTGGCGTCCAGCAACACCGCCACCGCCAGCCCGAACCCCATGAGCTGCATCGGAAGCACTCGCGAGAAGGCGAAGATCCCGAACACGAGGATCATGATGAGCGCCGCCGAGGTGATGACCGAGGCCGTCGCGCTCAGGCCCTCCATGGTGGCGACGGTGTTGCGGCCGCTCCGGTCGAACGCCTCCTTGATTCGGCTCAGCAGGAACACCTCGTAGTCCATGCTGAGCCCGAACACCACCGCGAAGACCAGCACCGGCACGGCCACGAAGATGGCCGAGGTGGGCCCGTCCAGTCCGAAGAGTCTCGATCCGATCCCGTACTGGAACACCAGCACGATCAGCCCGAACGTCGCGCTCACCGACAGGGTGTTCATGATGATGGCCTTGATCGGCACCAGCACCGACCGGAAGGCCACGGCGAGCATGAGCCCGGTGGCCCCCAAAATGAGCAGGACCAGCAGGGGAAACCGCGCCAGCAGGTCGCGCTGGAAGTCGAGCGCGGCGGCGGAGTAGCCCCCCACTCGGATCTCCATCCCTTTGGTGCCGCGGAGCTTTTCCTTGGCCAGTTGGCGGGCCCTGGTCACCACGTCGGTGGCGGAGGTCAGCGAGGTGGTGTCGGTCAGGATCACGTCGATCAATGTGAGCCGCCGGTCGGAGCTGAGGTAGGCGTCCAGCAGGTCCGGATACCTGGCGCGGGCGGCGGCGAGGTCGCTGTAGAGCACCGAATAGCCCAGCAGCGAGCCGTTAGGCTGGACGCTCACCAGGCTGCGCACCTCCCGCACTCTGGGGTCCGCCCGCAGCGAGTCGGCCACCGTCATCAATCCCCGGAGCGAGGTCGCCGTCACGGCGCTCCGACCCTCCGGAAGCTCCACCAGCACCCGTATCGGCTGGATGTAGCCCGCCACCCCCATCCGGGAGAGTGCGTCCAGCCCCTCGCCGGCCTCGGTGCCGACGGGCCACCAGTGGCGCGAGGGAAGGCCGATCCTGATCCAGAAGACCGGCAGGGTGAGCAGGCCGATCACGGCGCCGCCGTAGAGCAGCGCCCGTACCGGGTGTCTGGCCAGCGTGCGGGCCCACTTCTCCCACGTCTGGGGTGCGTGGTACCAGGCGAGCCGCCGCGCCAGCCAGCGCGGCCGGTCGATCTCCCGGCCCAGCACGGCCAGCAGGGCGGGGAGCAGGGTGATCGAGAGCAGCACCGCCACGGCCACCACGATGAGACCGCCGATGCCGACGCTCCGGGTCTCGATGAGAGGCGTGAGCAGCAAGGCGCCGAAGCCCACCACGACGGTGAGGCCCGAGGTGATCACCGCGCGGCCCGCCGTCGCCAGGGTGCGTGCGGCGGCCTCCCGCCTGCGGGTTCCGCGGGCCAGCTCCTCCCGGAACCGGGTGACCACCAGGAGCGAGTAGTCGATCCCGACGCCCAGCCCGATCATGGTGGTCATGTTGAGCACGAACACCGACATCGGGGTGAACCGCGCGACGACGCCGATGATGGCGAGGGAGATCGCGATGGCCATGACCCCGACGATCAGGGGCAGCGCGGCCGCCACCAGCGCGCCGAACGCCAGCACCAGGATGACCAGTGTCAGCGGCAGCAGCCGTTCCTCGCCCTTGGCGCTGTCGCGGGTCACCACTGTTCGCACGTCCAGGTCCAGCGGTGCCCGGCCGGTGACCCGCGCCCGGATCCCGGCCGCTTCGGGGGTTCGGGCCAGGGTGGCCTGCACCAGCGTGCGCACCGGGGTCACCAGGGCTCCGGCACTGTCTCCCCGAGCCGCCTTGAGCGCCACGATGACGAAGGTGGCGCGGCGGTCGCGGCTCAGGAACGTGGTGTCGTTGGTGGAAACGTATGAAACTAGGCCGCGGATGTAGGGCTGGCGCCTGAGGGCGGCAAGCAGGCTGTCGAGCGCGAGGCGTGGCCCGGGTGCCTCGAACGAGGCCGGCCCCTCCAGCGTGACCGCGTAGAACTCGCCGATCGGCCGGCTGAAGCGCGAATTCAGCAGATCCTCGGTCCGGGAGGCCTCGGTTTCCCGCGCGCTGCCGCCACGGATGTTGAGCAGCCCGGGCGTGGCGGGTGCCCGTACCGCCGCCACCGCGCCGATGACGGCCCACACCCCTAACACCACCCAACGCCAGCGCACTAGCGCCTGGGCGAATCGATCCATCAGATTCAGTGAGCCCTCCGACTCCAAGCCGGCGCGGCCACTCGCGGTGTGGAGGGCGCGGTGGCAAATGTTAGATGGCTGCGGCGGTTGGCGCCAGCGGGTCAGCTAGCGGGGTGGCGCATCCCTTGCCCATATTGATCCCATGCGCCGATTCGTCCTTCCGGTCGTCACCCTCGGACTCCTGCTCCTCGTCTTGGTCGACCGGATCTCCCCCGTGTTCCGGCAGATCGGCGAGCGCGGCGCGGGGGTGCAATCCACTGCAACCGGTACGGCCACCCCCGATGTCCGGGCCAGCAGGCAGAATGCACGAGCCGGCACGCCCGGCGAGGACCGGCTCGCCCGCCTGGCCGCCCGGCAGCAGCTCACCCGGGAAGCCGCCGCCACCTATCTCGACTCGCTGATTCTGAGCACCGATTCCGTCGTCCGGCGATGGCCGGACCGCTTCGGCAAGCCGATCCGGGTCGCCATCGTCGAGGGCGGGGTGGACGGCTACGACTCCAGGATGGCCGGCTACGTGCACGAGGCACTCGACCGATGGGAAGCCACCGGCATCGGGATCCGCTTCTGGGTCGTGACCGATACCGCCGCCGCCGACGTGGTCGTGCGCTGGATCGACCACTTCGACTTCGATCGCGCGGGGCAGACCGATCTCACCTGGGACCAGTCCGGGCGGGTACGCCGGGCCTTCATCTCCCTCGCGCTCAGGACCAACGCCGCGGTATCGCTGCCGGACGCTGCCCTGCTCGCGGTCGCGGTCCACGAGACCGGGCACGCCCTCGGCCTCCCCCACTCCTCCGACTCCAACGACGTCATGTTTCCCGCGACCCGGACCGGCACGCTCTCGGACCGGGATCGTCGGACGGCGGCGGTGCTCTACCGCCTGCCGCCTGGGCCGGTGCGCGACGTGCTGGCGGACGGCCACTGAGGCTGCCCGCTGTGGGCACGATCGTTGCCCTGGATCTGAAGGTTTGGACCAATGACGTCCGCCAGGCGGAGAGAGACATGGGTGCCACCTCGCGAGTATGCCGGCTGCTGTCTGGACTGCTCGCCATGACGCTGCTGCGCGCTTCCTCGGGCGAGGCCCAGTCCATCGCCGAGATCGATGGGGCCGTGCGCTCCGGCATCGAGGCGGGACTCTACCCCGGTGCCGTGGTGGTGATCGGCCGGCGTGACTCGGTCCTCTACGCCCGGGGCTACGGTCATTTCACCTGGGACCCCGCCTCCGCCCTTCCTGAGCCCGACTCGACCCTCTGGGACATTGCCTCCATCAGCAAAGTGGTCGGCACCACCAGCGCCGCCATGCGTTTGGTGGACCGCGGTCGGCTGAATCTCGACGCGCCGGTCCGCCGGTATCTGCCCCGCTTCTCCGGCGGGCCCAAGAACCTGGTGACCGTCCGGATGCTGTTGGACCACACCAGTGGTCTCAAGAGCTACGTCCCGATCTATCGCAAGGCGCACGGGCGGCGCGCCCGGGCCATCGACCTGCTCTACGCCCAGCCGTTGCTCCGGCCCCCTGGCGAGTCGGCCGAGTACAGCGATCTCAACGCGCTGTTGCTCGGGCTGATCGTGGAGAAGATCGGCAAGATGCCGCTCGATCGGTTCGCCAGCCGGGAGGTCTTCACTCCGCTCGGCATGCGGCAGACCAGGTACCGGCCGCCGGTGGGGCTGCGCCGGCGTATCGTGCCCAGCGGGATCTGGCGGGGCCAGGCGGTGCCCGGTGAGGTGAACGATCAGAACGCCGTCGCCTTCGGCGGAGTGGCAGGACACGCCGGCGTGTTCTCGACCGGCATGGACCTGGCGCGATTCGCTCAGGCATGGCTTCGCGGCGGCATCGGGCCCCACGGGCGATGGGTGAGCGCCGCGACCATGGGCCGGTTCCTTGCGCGCGGCACCAACAGCGGCTCCCGCCTCCTCGGGTGGGATTCTCCCGAGCTCAACGGCGACGAGCCCAGTGTGTTCGGAACCCTCATCAGCGGGGCGGCGTACGGCCATACCGGGTTCACCGGCACCGAGCTCTGGATCGACCCCTCACGCGACCTCTTCCTCGTCTTCCTGACCAACCGGACCTTCGATCCGCGGGCGCCCGACTCCATGCACGGTCTCAAGCTGGTGCGCGCCTCGCTCTCCGACGCGGCTGTCCGGCTGGTCCCCCACGGCTGCACCCAGGAGCTGGTTGCGAGGTGCTGAGCCGGCCGGTCCTGCTGTACGATGGGGCCTGCGGGTTCTGCCGGAGATGGGTGAGCCGCCTGCGGCGCTGGGATCGCCACGGCGCCCTGGAGTATGTGGCCGCAGCCGATCGCGGGGCGTTCGCCGGACTCCCCCAGCTCTCCGATGCCGCTCTCGACCGGGCCATGCACCTGGTGACAGCTGACGGTCGAGTCTACCCCGGGGCCCGGGCCCTTCCCCTCTTGTTCCGGCTTCTCCCTGGTGGCCGGGTGCCGGCCCTTCTCATGCGAGTGCCCGGTGTCCAGCGGCTCGCCGACCGGGTCTATGCCTGGGTGGCCGCTCGGCGCCACCGCTTCGGCTGTGGTCCTACCACCTGTTAGCTTTCAGGGGCGATGAACACACGAGAGGCGCCCATGTTGACTCCAGACTCTGTTCGGAAGGCCCTTCGGGCCGTCAAAGACCCTGAGCTCAACCTCAACATCATCGACATCGGCCTGGTGTATGATGTCGAGGTCGGAGCCGCCGGGGAGGTAGAGGTTCGCATGACCCTCACCTCGCCCGGATGCCCCGCTGGCACCGAGATCATCGACGATGTGAAGCACGTGGTCTCGGACATGGAGGGCGTGAAGAGCGTCGAGGTCGAGCTGGTGTGGGATCCCTACTGGACCCCGGAGAAGATGGATCCCAGAGTCAGGGCGTTCCTCGGCTTCTGAGACCAGTTGGGTGGTGCGACAGAGGAATCACCAGGCTGACACCATTCAATCACTCGTCCAACCGTGCGACCGATTCCAGCCATCCTGGCAGACAATTGCCCGGATTGCCATTTCTGACCCCACTTCTCATGGAAGTGCCGGCTGGGGCAAGGCGGTCAGCAGGTCGTCGCCGAACTCCCGAAGTTGCCACTGCCGGAGCTCGGGAATCCCCCTCATCTCCTCCCGCATCCCTGGATTACTCCGGGCGATCGATTCCAGCGTGCCGTTGGGACACAGGACGCCCGGAGGCAGATCGTAGCGCAGCGCCAGCGCGTTCCGCACAACCTTGAGCCGCTCCACCCGCGCCTCCAACGCGGGGTCGGCCGGCCGCCGAGGCGGTCGCTCCAGTCTGGGGAGATCGCGGTCCGGCACGTCCAGTCCACGCTGCACTGCCGCCAGGATCTCGCGCCCTCTCCGTTCCACCTGGTCCGCGCTCATGCCCGGGATGCCCCTGAGGGCCGCGGCGTCGGTGGGCGGGTTCTTGGCCATGAGCAGCATGGGCTCGTTGTTGAGTATCCGGAATGTCGCGCGGTCGGCGCGCTGCGCGGCGGCTTCGCGCCATTCCCAGAGCTCGCGCAGGACCGCCAGCTCCCGTCCGCGAAGGGCCTTGGCGCCTTTGGGGCGGAGGTAGCCCGGCTCGGTCGCGGGCGCGGGTGTGAAGCGGATCTGGGTCAGAAGCCTGAACTCCTCTTCCGCCCAGGAAAGCCGGTCCCGGGCCGCGAGCTGCTCCCGCAGGATATCTCGCAACTCCGGCAGGTGTCGAGTGTCCGAGGCCGCGTACTCCAGCATCTCGCGGGAGAGCGGCCGGGCCGACCAGTCGGCCCGCTGGAACCGCTTGTCGAGCCGTACGCCGAGGTGTTTCTCCAGCAGCGCTGCGAGCCCGACGCCGGGCTCGTTCAGGAGCTGGGCCGCGATTCGGGTATCGAAGATGTTGTTGGGATGAAAGCCGTACTCTCGATCGAGCAGGCGAAGGTCGTAGTCCGCATCGTGGAAAACGATCTCCACAGCCGGGTCGGCCAGGATGCTCCCCAACGGCTCCAGCGTTCCGACCGCGAGCGGATCGATCACCGCAGTCTCTGTGCGGGACGAGACCTGCAGGAGATAGATCCGGTCTTCATAGCGGTGAAAGCTGGCGGCCTCGGTGTCGACCGCCACCAGCGGCGCCAGGCGAAGACGCCGGGTGAGATCCTCCAACTCCTGGGTCGTCTGAATCAGCTGCACGCGCGGCGTTACTCGGCCTTCGAGACGAGCTCGAGACCGGCCGCGATCTCATCCAGTGCCTTGGAAAGCGTCTTGAAGAACTCGGCGTCCGGTTGCGGCGCGCCTCCCATCGCGGCGTCCATGTGCAGCTTGCGGGCAAGTCTGGCGGCGTGGCGGATGTAATCGGTGGCTGGTTTCATGGGATGGTGTGGAGAGCGGGTGATGGGCTCGTTGCACGCCTAACCGAGAGGGCCAGGGTGTAGTATATCTACTTGGTCCGATTTGGGCCTCTCGGTCGGACGCGCCCGGTGTCCCTCGCGTAGAGCTCCGCCGCCCATGCCCCATCCCGAGATCGACCTCACCGTCTATCCCGATGAATGCGATGCCTTCGGTCATCTCAACCAGGCGTCGTTTCTCAGTCTCTTCGAGCGCGCCCGGTGGGAGATGCTGATTCAGGGCCCGGGGATGGACGTCTTCACCCGGGCCGGCGCGTGGCCCGCGGTCCGGAAGACCGTGATCGACTATCACGCCGCGGCCTTGCCGGGTGATGTCCTCCGCTTTCAGCAGGCGCTCACGCATCACGGGCGCACTAGCTTCACCATGCGGCAGACCGCCCGCCGGGTGAGGGATGACACTCTCATCGCCACGGCGCAGTTCGTCTTCGTCTGCATCAATCGGGAAGGCCGGCCGGTTCCGGTGCCGCGTGAGTTCGGTGAATTCCTCACCACCCGACCGTCCGGGCCGGGCAGTGTGGAGCGGCTGACGGTCCACGGGGTCAGCCTCGCGGTCGATGTGCGCGGCGAGGGTCCGGCCGTTCTCTTCGTCCACGGCTATCCGCTCGATCGCACCATCTGGGCGCATCAGCTGGAGACGCTCGAAGGGTTCCGCCGCATCGCGCCCGATCTGCGCGGCATGGGCCAGTCCGATGCGCCCGACCTGGGCTATGGGATGTCGATCTATGCCGATGACCTCGCGGCCTTGCTCGACAATCTCGGAGTCGACCAGGTGGTCTTCTGCGGACACTCGCTGGGAGGCTACATCGGGTTCGAGTTCCTGCGTCGCTGGCGGCGGCGGGTGCGAGCGCTCGTGCTGATCGACACGCGGGCAGAATCGGACTCGCCCGAAGGCCGCCGCAGCCGGGACGGGTTCGCCGCCATGGCCAAGGAGAAGGGCGCGGCCGCCATCGCGGAGGCGATGCTGCCGAAGCTGCTGGCGCCGGACACCCTGACGGGCGCGCCGGAGGTGGCTGACCGGGTGCGTGGCGTGATCACGGAGCTCCCCGTCGCCGGCATCGTCGGGGCCCTCGCGGCCATGCGGGATCGTCCGGACAGCACGCCGTTGCTGCCGACCCTCGCCGACCTGCCGACACTCGTGCTGGTGGGTGAGGCGGACCAGGCTACTCCACCCGACGAGGCGCGCCGCATGGCGGACGCAATTCCCGGAGCCCGCCTGGTGGTGATTCCTGGCGCCGGCCATCTCCCCCCGGTCGAGCGTCCGGCCGCCACCACCAGGGCACTGCAGGAGTTCCTCCGCCAGCTCGGCTGAAACCTTTGACGGCCATGCCGCGTCGGAGTCATTTCCTACCACACAGGCTCCGGGGTCGCGGCCAATCAGTTCGATCCCGGGGCCGCTCTCCATATGCGAGCGACCCTCCGCGGACCGGTCCGCGGAGGGTCGCCGTATTCCCCAGACCGGGATCTAGCGCTTCGGGCGCCCCGGGGGCGCGTCGCCGTTGAACACGTCCCGGTTTTTGGCGATGTACTCCTTCATGTTCTCGGGCACATCTTCCTCGGGGAAGATGGCGGTGACCGGGCATTCGGGCTCGCAGGCGCCGCAGTCGATGCACTCGTCGGGTTGGATATAGAGCATGTCCTCGCCCTCGTAAATGCAGTCCACCGGACAGACGTCCACGCAGGCGCGGTCCTTCACTCCGATGCAGGCCTCGACGATCACGTAAGTCATTGCTGTCGGTTCCCTCCGAGGACTAGCGGCCACGACGTTCGCCCGGAAGCGGACGCGTCTGCGAGTAGGTATACGAAGGTCGATGGGGGTGGCGCAAGGGGTGCATGTATCTTCCCTGTCGATGCTTCCTCCCCTCCATCTTGGACTCGCGCTCGCCCTGGTATCGGGTGCCGTGTTCCCTGGACCCCCGCTGCACGCCCAAGCCTGCCCCCACCTGCGGACCGCGCTGGTGTTGTCGGGCGGCGGCGCCAAGGGACTCGCCCACATCGGGGTGCTCCGGGTGCTGGACAGCCTGGGCATCCGGCCCGACCTGGTGGTCGGCACCAGTATCGGAGCGATCGTGGGGGCGCTCTATGCCAGCGGGTACAGCGGCCGCGAGCTCGACTCCGTGGCGCGGGCGACCCCACTCGCCGATCTCTTCCGGTCCTACCAACCGCTGGCTCCTCATTCGCTTGGCATTCTCCAGCCGTTGGTGGTCTGGGAACAGGGTGAAGGCCACTTTGCGCTCCAGAGCGCCGCCCTGGTCGAGGCCGAGGTGAACGCGCTGATGAACGCGGCCATGCTCCGGGGCAATCTGCGCGCGCGGGGCGATTTCGACTCGCTTCCTATCCCCTTCCGGGCCGTTGCCACCGATCTCGCCCACCGGGACGTGGTCGTCCTCCGCTCGGGCGATCTGGCTCAGGCGGCGCGGGCCAGCGCGGCCGTGCCGCTCCTCTTCGCTCCCGAGCTGCGTGGCGGGCGCTACCTGACCGATGGCGGTCTCTCGGCCAACATCCCGATCGCCGTGGCTCGGGCCGCGGGCGCCGAGCGAGTGATCGTGTCCGACGCCACCGAGCATGCCGCCGATTCTCTTCCCCAGGGTTCGCCCATCGTCGTGGCGGACCGGCTGGTCCAGTTCCTGTTTCAGCAGCGAGCGGACAGCCTCACCGGCCGCGACCTGTTGATCCGGCCTGCCGTGGAAGGTTTTGCCAGCCTCAACTTCTCCCGTCGAAACGTCGAGCGGCTGCTCCAGCTCGGCTTTGCCGCGGCCGACAGCATGCTGCCCCGGCTCCCCTGTCGCGAGGGCTCGACTCCGATATCGCCGCCGGGCCTGCCGCACTACCTCGCCGGGGTCCGGGTTCCTGGTGCCAATCTCTCGGAGCGGAACGCCCTCATCCGGCTCCTCGGTCTGGGACTGAGCGATTCACTCGACCAACAGCTTCTCCTCACCCGGGTGCGGACGCTGGCGGCGGCCTCCGAGGCCTACCAGTCGGTGTGGCTCAATCCCTCCGGCGCCGGAGACTCGGTGGAGTTCACCCTCGCCCTGCGCCGTGCGGCGCGCCGAGTCGCCGGTCTGGGCATCGCCTACGACAACGAGCTCGGCGGCCGGATGTGGGCGGGATTGGTGGATCGCCGATTCCTGGGCCGTGCGATCGAAGCCAGCGGCGCACTATTCCTGGGCGAGTTACGGCGCGAGCTCGCTCTCGGGTTCCGCCGAAACTTTCAGCTTGCCCGGCAGCTGGTGAACCCTACGCTCACGATCCGTCTGGCGAACGAGGATGTGCGCCGGTTCGACCCCGAGGGCGATGAGCTGTCCCAGGCCTTCACCCGGGAGGCGATTGGGTTCATGGGCGTGGAGCGGGTGTTGTCGCGCGGCTGGGAGCTGGCGCTCGGCATCGAGGGACACGCCTGGCGCCAGCCGGGGCCGCGCGATCGCAGCACTCTGGGGGTGGTGGGCCGAGTGGTGCGCGCCAGCCGCTCCCGTGGCAAGGTGTTCGATGGAGAGATCCTGTGGACGGGTCTCTACCAGCGCGCCGCGCTCGAGGGACAGCTCTCGGCCAAGCTGGGAGTGGTGCGGCTGCTGCCCCGGCTGCGCCTGGGCTGGGGCGAAGATCTCCCGCTGCAGGCGGGATTTCCGCTGGGTGGGAGCGATGGCTTTCCCGGTCTCCATATCGGGGAGCGCCGCGGCGACCGCGAGGCCATGCTCAGCCTCCTGTTCAGCTTTCCGCTCAAGGGTCCACTGATCGGTCGAGTGGAGCTCGCGGGCGGACGGACCGCCACCGGGGGGTCGCTCTTCGGTGCTGAGGGGTGGGTAGGAGGCGCAAGGGTGGGTGTCGGGGCCGAAACGCCGTTGGGACCACTTCGCCTGGAGTATGGCCGCGCAACGGGGGACCGCGATGCGCTGTTCGTCCGCCTTGGCCGCTGGTTCTGATCCGTCGGCTAGAGCAGACCTGTGAGCGGTGTGGCGTAGCTCGCGCTGCGTGCTTCCGGCGACCCATACCGTGAGCTCGGGCCGTGCAGCCTGTGCCACTCCTCCCGAAGACAGAAGGGGTCGAGCCCGAGGGGCCGATCCACCGCCAGCACCCCGTCGAGGTGGTCGATCTCGTGCTGCAGCAGCTCGGCGCGATCACCTTCCAGCTCCACCTCGGCCCACTCGCCCTTGAGGTCCTGATACCGGACCCGGATATGGTGGGCTCGGGAGACGCGGACCAGCAGATTGGGAAACGAGAAGCAGTCGTCCCAAACCTCGAAATCCTCGGTGCCGATGTCCACGATCTCCGGGTTGATCAGGGGCCACGGCCGGTCCATCTCCACGTAGACCATCCGTACGGGGGCGCCGATCTGCGGCGCGGAAATGCCCCGGCCGCTCCCGAAGCGGGACTGCCAATCCTGCAGCGTCTCACGCAGATCGTCCATGATGACTCGGACGGCCGTGGATCGAGGCCGGGTAATCGGCTCGCAACTGGCCCGGAGGATAGGGTCGCCCAGCAGCCGGATGCGATGAATGGTCATCGGGCCTTTGCCTCTCGACAACGAGGTACGTGATGGATCTGCCGATCCCAATATGGGAAAATGCGGGCATCCGGGCCAGCAGTCGGATGCACCCTGGCTTCCATGGCCGAAGGTAGCAGCTGCTACTACTCTATTGCAGTTCACGAGGGTCCCGGAGATTGCCAAAGCCCATTACGTTCCGCTTGTTCCAGCCACCATAAAACGTTGCAGATTCTAAACCTGCGCGTTCGCACCAAGAATATTGCGCGAACTGACAATCCCGACTAAAACACTATCATTCGAGCATGGGTACGCCGCTTCCTATCGCTCCCGGCTCCAACGGGCCGCTCGGTCAACGCGGACCACGGGGTCTCGTGTTGAGCCAGCTCAAACGCGAGCAGCGGCTCACCGCCAAGCAGCTTGCCGGTCTGCTGGGTACCTCACTGAACGCCGCGCGGCACCATCTCAAGGAATTGGAAGCGGAGGGTCTGGTCGAGTACGAGCGCGAGCACCGGGGGGTCGGGGCGCCGGCCTTTGCCTACCGCCTGACGGAGGCCGGCCAGGCTCTCTTCCCCCGACGGTACGCGGAGACCCTGACCGTCGTGCTGGACCACGTGGTGGCGCGAGAAGGACGGGAAACGGCGGTGGCCTTGCTGGAGGGTTATTTCGCCGCCTTGACCCATCGGTTGCAGGAGGAGCTCCAAGGGCGAGGTCCCGGTGAGCGCCTCCGCGCGGTGGCCCGCACCCTCTCGGAGGAGGGCTATATGGCGGAGGGGTCCGGTGAGGGGGCCGACGCCACCCTCACCGAGCACAACTGCGCCATCCCCGCCGTCGCCGAGCGGTTCCCCGAGATCTGCGCCGCCGAGGCCCGCTTCCTTGCCGAGGTGCTCCAGGCGGACGTGGACCGCCGCGAGCACATACTCAACGGCTGCAGCGCCTGCGAATATCACGTGCGGTTCAAGCCCGCACAGGAGACCCTATGAGCTCGTCGGTCGAGACGCTCGTCAACACGGCATACAAGTACGGCTTCGTCACCGACATCGAGTCGGATGTGGCGCCCAAGGGCTTGAGCGAGGACATCGTCCGCCTCATCTCCGCCAAGAAGAACGAGCCTGAGTGGCTGCTCGAGTGGCGGCTCAAGGCCTTGCGCGGGTGGCAGAAGATGGTCGAGCCCCATCATTGGGCCAACATCCGTTACACGCCGGTGGACTACCAGGCCATCAGCTACTACTCGGCCCCCAAGAGCCGAAAGCCGCTTGGCAGCCTCGACGAGGTCGATCCCAAGCTGTTGGAGACCTACCAGAAGCTCGGCATCCCGCTCTCGGAGCAGAAGCTCCTGTCCGGCGTGGCAGTCGACGCCATCTTCGACAGCGTCTCCGTGGGGACCACCTACAAGGCAAAGCTCGCCGAGCAGGGGATCATCTTCTGCTCCTTCGGCGAGGCCGTACGGGAGCATCCCGAGCTGGTCCGGAAGTATCTCGGCTCCGTGGTTCCGGCGAGCGACAACTTCTTCGCCGCGCTCAACGCCGCGGTCTTCAGCGACGGCTCCTTCGTGTACGTGCCCAAGGGCATCAAGTGTCCCATGGAGCTCTCCACCTATTTCCGAATCAACAGCGCGGAGACCGGACAGTTCGAGCGCACACTGATCATCGCAGACGAGGGGGCGTCGGTGAGCTATCTCGAGGGCTGCACCGCTCCCAAGCGCGACGAGAACCAGCTCCACGCCGCGGTGGTGGAGCTGATCGCGCTGGACGATGCGTCGATCAAGTACTCCACCGTGCAGAACTGGTATGCCGGGGATGAAGCGGGTCGGGGCGGCATCTACAACTTCGTCACCAAGCGCGGCAAGTGCGCCGGCAACAACTCCAAGATCTCCTGGACCCAGGTCGAGACCGGCTCGGCGATCACCTGGAAGTACCCCAGCGTGCTGCTCCAGGGCGACAACTCGGTCGGAGAGTTCTACTCGGTGGCGGTCGTGAACGGCTGGCAGCAGGCCGACACCGGCACCAAGATGATCCACATGGGGAAGAACTCCCGCAGCACTATCGTGTCCAAGGGCATCTCCGCCGGTCACGGGCAGAACAGCTACCGCGGCCAGGTCAAGGTGCTCCCCAAGGCCACCGGAGCACGCAACTACACCCAGTGCGACTCGATGCTGATCGGAAACGCCTGCGGGGCGCATACCTTCCCGTACATCGAAGTGCAGAACACTTCCTCCTCCACCGAGCACGAGGCGAGCACCTCGAAGATCGGCGAAGACCAGATCTTCTACCTGAAACAGCGGGGACTCAACACCGAGAATGCGATCTCCATGATCGTGAACGGCTTCTGTAAGGAAGTGTTCAAGGAGCTTCCCATGGAGTTCGCGGTGGAAGCGCAGAAGCTGCTCGGCATCAGCCTCGAGGGGAGCGTAGGATGATCGAGATACGAAACCTGCACGCCACCGCCGGCGACAAGGAGATCCTTCGGGGGATCGACCTCACGGTAAACGCCGGCGAGGTGCACGCGGTCATGGGCCCCAACGGCTCCGGCAAGAGCACGCTGGCCCAGGTCCTGGCTGGGCACCCGGCATACGAGGTCACCCGGGGATCGGTGATCTACGAGGGGCAGGATCTGCTCGAGCTGGAGCCTGAGGCGCGGGCCCAGGCGGGCGTGTTCCTGGCGTTCCAGTATCCGGTCGAGATCCCTGGCGTCAGCAACGCCTACTTCCTGCGCGCCGCGTACAACGAAATCCGGAAGGCCCGGGGCATGGAGGAAGTCGACTCGATGGACTTCCTGGATCTGCTGGAGGAGAAGCTCAAGGTGGTCGAGTGGGGCCCCGAGATCATGAGCCGCGCCGTTAACTCCGGCTTCTCCGGGGGCGAGAAGAAGCGCAACGAGATCCTCCAGATGGCCGTTCTGCAGCCCAAGCTGGCCATTCTGGACGAGACCGATTCCGGGCTGGACATCGACGCGCTCCGGATCGTCGCGGCCGGCGTGAATACCCTCCGGCGCCCGGACAACGCCACCATCGTGGTGACCCACTACCAGCGCCTCCTCAATTACATCGTCCCGGACTACGTACACGTGCTCACGGCGGGCCGGATCGTGAAATCCGGCGGCAAGGAGCTGGCCCTGGAGCTGGAGGCTCGGGGGTACGAGTGGCTGGAGGAAGCGGTGGAGTCCGCGTCGTGAGCGAGAGCTTCGTGCAGGAGTTCGAGGCGCTCAGCGGCACCGCCACCGCCGAGTCGCCGGACTGGCTGGAACCGGTGCGCCGGTCGGCCATGGAGCGGTTCGCCCGAACCGGATTCCCGGCCAGCCGGGACGAGGAGTGGCGATTCACGCCGATCGGGCCCATCACGCAGGGAAACTGGCGGCCGGCCGCGGTGGCCCCGGTGAAAGTCGCTCGGGCTCACCTCGATCCGTTCATCTTCGGGCACGCGGAGTGGACCACCCTGGTCTTCGTGAACGGCGCGTATCACGAGGGGCTCAGCACCGCGGGTGAGCTGCCGCCGGGCGTTCGGGTGGGCAGCTTGTCCGAGGCGCTCCGCTCGGATGGCGCGCTGCTGCAGGGCCATCTCACCCGGCACGCCCCCATCGACGGCAGCCCGTTCACGGCGCTCAACACCGCGTTCCTGCGAGAAGGCGGACTGGTCTACGTTCCGGCCGGCATGGATCTGACGCGGCCGGTCCACCTGGTGTTCGTGACCACGGCGGACGCGGGCGGCACCGTCACCCATCCGCGGAACCTGCTGGTGGTCGAGCGCGGGGCCCGCGCCTCGGTGATCGAGAGCTACGTCACCCTGGCGCCGGGTCAGACCTACTGGACCAACCCGGTCACCGAAGTCGCGGTCGGGGCCGCGGCCTGGCTGGAGCACACGCGGATCCAGCGGGAGAGCGAGCAGGCCTACCACGTCGGCCTCACCCAGGTCGACCAGCAGCGCGATAGCCACTATCGATCCTTCTCGCTTGCCATGGGTGGCGCGCTCGCCCGGCATAACCTGCACGTCCGGCTCAACGACGAGAACATCGAGACCCTGATGTACGGCCTCTATCTCACCCGGGGCGAGCAGCTGGTGGACAATCACACGGCCATCTACCACGATCAGCCCAACTGCCGGAGCTGGGAAGTGTACAAGGGCGTGCTCGACGGCCGGTCGCGAGGGGTCTTCAACGGCAAGGTGTTGGTCAAGCCCGAGGCCCAGAAGACCGACGCCAAGCAGACCAACCGAAACGTGCTGCTGGGCGATCACGCGCGAGTCGACACCAAGCCTCAGCTCGAGATCTTCGCCGATGACGTGAAATGCACCCACGGCGCCACCGTGGGCAAGCTCGACGACGTGGCGCTGTTCTACGCCCGGAGCCGGGGACTTCCGGCGGCCGCGGCGCAGCGGCTGCTGCTCTACGCGTTCGCGGCGGAGGTGGTGGATGAAGTGGCATTGGAGCCGGTGCGGATCGAGCTCGACCGTCTGATCCTGGAGCGCCTCGGCGGAATCTGACCACGATGACCGCGGCTCCCGTCCCCACCCTCGCGACACCGGTACCTGTCCCGCTCGACGTCGAGCGACTGCGGTCGGACTTTCCCATCCTGGGCCAGCCGGTGCGGGGAAAGCCGCTGGTCTATCTGGACAACGCCGCCACCAGTCAGAAGCCGCAGGTGGTGATCGACGCGGTCACTCGTTTCTACGCGAGCGAGAACGCGAATATCCATCGCGGGGTCCATTTCCTGAGCGAGCGGGCGACCCTGGCGTACGACGCGGTGCGGGAAAAGGTGGCCCGCTTTCTCAATGCCGGCTCGGCCCGCGAGATCATCTTCACCCGCGGCACGACCGAGAGCATCAACCTGGTGGCCCAGAGCTTCGGGCGCGCCGTGCTCCGGCCGGGAGACGAGGTGTTGATCACCGGCATGGAGCACCACTCGAACATCGTGCCCTGGCAGCTCGTCTGCGAGCAGACCGGCGCGCGGCTCCGCGCGATTCCCATCACGGATACTGGCGAGCTGGACCTCGAGGCTTTCGATCGCCTGCTGGGCGAGCGCACCCGTCTCCTGGCCCTGGCACATCTCTCGAACGCCCTGGGGACCATCAATCCGGTCCGCGATCTGGTGGCACGCGCCCATGCACGCGGGATTCCGGTGCTGGTGGACGGCGCCCAATCGGCGCCCCATCTGGGAGTCGACCTGCAGGCGCTGGACTGCGACTTCTTCGCGTGCTCGGGCCACAAGATGTTCGGCCCGACGGGTGTGGGCGTACTCTACGGGCGCGAGGCGCTGCTCGAGCGGATGCCGCCCTGGCAGGGCGGGGGAGACATGATCGCGTCGGTCACACTGGAGCGTTCCACCTGGGCGCCGGTCCCGGCCAAATTCGAGGCCGGCACGCCGATGATCGCCGAGGTGATCGGCCTCGGCGCTGCCGTGGACTACCTGAGCGCGGTGGGGCTCACGGCCGTCGCGGCCTGGGAGCACGAGCTCCTGGCCGTGGCCAGCCAGCGAGTGGGCGACATCGAAGGGGTGCGGCTGGTGGGCACCGCGCCCGCCAAGGCCAGCGTGCTCTCCTTTGTGATGGAGGGCGTCCACCCGCACGACATCGGAACGGTGCTGGACGATGAGGGCATCGCGATCCGGGCAGGGCACCACTGCGCGCAGCCGGTGATGCAGCGCTTCGGGGTTCCCGCTACGGCGCGAGCATCCTTCGCGGCTTACAACACCCTGGAGGAGGTCGACGCACTGGTTCGAGGACTCCGCCGGGTCCGCCAGGTGTTCGGCTGATGAGCCTTAACGAGCTGTACCAGAACGTCATCCTGGAGCACAACCGCTCGCCCAGGAATTATCGCTCCATGGACGACACCGACCGGAAGGCGGAGGGGCACAATCCGCTCTGCGGCGACCAGCTCACCGTCTGGGTGCGGGTGAACGACGACGTGATTCAGGACGCCAGCTTCCAGGGGTCGGGCTGCGCCATTTCCAGGGCCTCGGCGTCGCTCATGACCAGCGCCGTGAAAGGGAGGACCCGCCGGGAGGCGGAGGAGCTGTTCCGGCGTTTCCATCGCCTGGTGACCGGCACGCTCGAGCCCGCCGAGGCGGAAACCTTGGGGAAGCTCGCCGTGTTCTCCGGTGTGTCGGAGTTTCCGATCCGGGTAAAATGCGCCAGCCTGTCGTGGCACACGCTCAAGGCGGCGCTGGATGCGCCGGGCCACACCGTCTCCACCGAATAATTCAGCCAGGAGTCAGCCACATGCCGTACAATCCCGCTTTGGTCGCGCCAATGCGCGAAGAGATGACCCGCATGGGCGCCAAGGAGCTCACCACCGAGGCGGAGGTCGATGGCGTCCTGGGCGACCAGAAGGGGACCGCGCTGGTGTTCGTCAACTCGGTCTGCGGCTGCGCGGCGGGGAATGCGCGCCCGGCCTTGCGTCTCGCGCTGGAGCATGCGGTGCGCCCGCAGCAGATCGTAACCGTCTTCGCGGGACAGGATCTGCAGGCGGCCGCGCGTGCCCGGCAATATTTCAGCGAATACCAGCCCAGCAGTCCATCGATTGCGCTGTTGCGGGATGGCGAGGTGGTGCACTTCGTCCACCGTCACCAGATCGAGGGGCGCACGCCGCAGTCGATTGCCGCCGACCTCACGTCGGCGTTCGATCGATTCTGTGGCGCCACGGTCTGACGCGGGGCCGGGATGACGGGCCAGGTCTTTCATCCGGGGCATCACGAGCTGCACGGCATCACCGTGGTGATCGAGACGCACGGGCCGCGCACTTACGTCGGCCGCTTCGACAGTGAAGATCAGCAGGGATTGCACCTGCTGGACGCGGGAGTGCACGAGGCCACGGCCGGCGCACCGTCGAGGGATGACTATCTCAGCCGAAGTGCAAAGTTCGGGGTGCGCGCGGAGCACAAGCACCTGATCGTGCCGGCGCACGAAGTCGCGAAGATTACCCGCCTGGGCGAGCTGGCGCAGTGATCAGGCGGGCCAGACCTGCTCTTCGAACTCATCAATCAGGGTGATCGCGTCGACCGGGCAGGCGCGGGCCGCGTCGAGTACCGCCTCGTCGTCCTCACCTTCCGCGTCGTGCACGACTGACACGTTGTCGTCACCGAGCTGGAAGACTCCGGGCGCGAGCCCGATGCACTCGCCATACGCACTACACAGGGCGCGATCGATCTTGATGCGATAGGGCATGGCCTTTGGGGTGGGAGTCGGGCTAAGATAGGACGCGGTTCCCGCCCGTGCCAGAGGGTCCCACCTCCCCGCCAGGGCTTCTATCTTCTCCCCATGACCGATCGATACGACGTGATCGTGATCGGCGCTGGACATGCCGGCGCGGAAGCCGCCACCCTGGCGGCAAGGTCGGGTGCGCGCACCCTCCTTCTGACCCAGAATCTCGAGACCATAGGCCAGATGTCGTGCAATCCCGCCATCGGCGGGATTGCCAAGGGCACCGTGGTGCGCGAAGTCGACGCGCTCGGCGGGATCATGGGCCGAGCGACGGACCTCGCGCGGATTCAATTCCGGATGCTCAACGGCTCGAAGGGACCCGCGGTCCGCTCGCCTCGCGCCCAGTGTGACCGCGGCCTCTATCGTCGTGCGGTGCGCTCGCTCCTCGAGCGCCGAGCCAATCTTGACACGGCCCAAGGCACTGCCGCCACATTTCTGATGAGCGGTCACCGGGTTCAGGGCGTCACCACGCTGGATGGCCGGCGGTTTCAGGCGCCGGCAGTTGTGCTCACGGCCGGGACCTTCTTGCGAGGCCGGATACATCTGGGGCTCGACACGCAGATCCCGGCCGGTCGCGCGGGAGAGGCGCCATCCTTAGAAATCTCGCAAGTGATTGAGAATCTTGGGGTTACGACTGAACGCTTCAAGACAGGAACGCCACCTCGGATCGATGGGCGGTCGGTCAACCTGGACGCCCTGGCTCGGCAGCCGGGCGACGATTCTCCCTTCTGGTTCTCCTTCTATGAGCGCGCCCACCATCCTCGGCAGCTTCCCTGCTACCTGACCCACACCGGCGGCCGGCTGCGGGACATCATCACTCGCCACCTTCGAGAGTCGGCCCTGTACGGCGGAGCGATCAGCGGTCGCGGCCCGAGATACTGCCCCTCGATCGAGGACAAGATCGTCAAGTTTCCCGAGGCGGAGCGACATCAGATCTTCCTCGAGCCCGAGGGTCTCGATACCACGGAGATGTACGTCAACGGGCTTTCGACCTCGTTGCCGGCCGGCGTGCAGCTGGAGTTCCTTCGCACGATTCCGGGACTGGAGCTGGTCCGCATGACTCGCCCCGGATACGCGATCGAGTACGACTATTTCCCGCCCACTCAACTTCGGCCCACGCTCGAGTTGAAGCACATCGAGGGCCTCTTCTTGGCTGGCCAGGTGAACGGCACAACCGGCTATGAGGAGGCCGCAGGCCAAGGGGCCATCGCCGGTTTGAACGCCGCGGCTTCCGCGCTCGGCAACGAAGCAGTCGTAGTGGCGCGGGACGAGGGGTTCATCGGCGTGCTCGTCGATGATCTGGTGAGCCGCGGGGTGGATGAACCCTATCGGCTGTTCACGTCCCGGTCGGAATACCGACTGCTACTGCGCCAAGACAACGCGCTCCGCCGGATTTTCCCCCTGGCGGAGCGGCTCGGCCTCCTGGAGGCCGACGAGCTGCGTACCGCTGAAGTCAGACTCAAGGCCGAAGAGGAGGTAAGGGATTTTGCGGAGGCCACTTCGCTGAGTCCATCCGATTCGGCTCCGATCCTCGAACAGGCGGGGTTTAGCCCCACAGCAGAGCCTCAACGGCTCTCGGATCTGGCTCGGCGCCCAGGCGTCTCGACTCTGGGGCTACTCCGGGCCGCGGGCTGCGCGGCTGACCCGGAAACGACCGAATGGGCCGATATCGAATTCAAGTACACCGGATATTTGCGGAGGGAGAGGACGGCAGCCTCGAATCTCAGTCGAATGGACGCGTTCCGCCTTCCGGCCGATCTCGACTACGAGAGTCTACTCACGCTCTCGTTCGAGGCCAGGGAGAAACTTCATCTGGCTCGCCCAATGTCCCTCGGACAGGCGAGTCGGATTCCGGGCGTGTCCCCAAGTGACGTTCAGAGTCTTGTGATGGAGGTACTCAAGATTCATAAACAGTAGGGTGTGTTTCACGTGAAACAGGGCTCGCCAGGCATGGCAATCGAGTTAGCAACACATCCTCATCAGCAAAAGCTCATCCGCAAAGCCTCGTCAGCAAAACTTCTCCAACTTCTCCAGCATAGCCTCTCAGCAGAGCCTCTTCGCACCTCTTCCTAGCCGTCCCCGTTAGCTGCTGCAAGCTCCTCGTGGGCTTCGCACATGTGACGCCCTGTAGAGTCTCCAGCCTCACGCCACTGTCGCGCGACAGAACCCCCGCCAAACTGCTGATCCGCCGAGTGTACTCGGATTTCACGCTTTAGGTCCGAGTCCTGCGGCCGCGGCCTCCTCCTCAGGGCCGGCTGAGACCGGTGTACCGATCGAGCCTTCGTTCCAGTCAGTCTGCTCTCCTCCGTCTCCCCCCGAATCGGCCTCCTCATCCTGGTTCAACGGGGCTCCGCACCCCCTGCCGATAGCCCTCCCCCTTCCGGGCCTCACTCATTCGGCTCCTTCGCACTCCTTCCTGGTTCCCGACCCCAGCCTCGATGCGGGATCTTTGGCGATCACTTCGGCTGGCGATCCGACCTCCCTTCCAGCCCCGCGCTCAAGCCCCGGGCCGGCACCCATTCTCCCGCCTCAGCAACTCTCCCTCTCCGGCTCGTTCCTTCTCCTTTCCCCGGCCCTCGCCTTGTCCTGCCTCCATACGCATCGTCTGCTCTCCACCCCCTCATCGCCTGCTCCCCCTCCGCCTCCCTCCCTTCATCGGCTCGTTCTCCCGTGCCTCCTCCCACTCTCCCCTCTCCTCCTTTCGCTCCGGCTCCTTTCCACGTATCTCGCCGCCTCACTGCCTCAGTCTCCAACTCCGCTCGTGCGCACTAGACTCCCTCGTGGTGCTTCTTCAATCAATCGCGTTTCACGTGAAACACAGTGTTTGCGCTGACGCCTTGCATGCCTATATTGCACCTTGTCGCCAGTTCCTAGGCCAGACCCCCTTCCGGCCAGCGATAGCAAAATACATCTAAGCTATTACCCCACAAGAACTTAAAGAAAAGCCTTCATGGCACATATCATCGCGATTGCCAATCAGAAGGGTGGCGTCGGGAAGACCACGACTGCCGTGAACCTGGCCGCTTCGCTCGCCGTGGCAGAGCGGCGCACCCTGCTGCTGGACGCCGACCCTCAGGGGAACGCCACCAGTGGCGTAGGTATCACCAAACACGACTTGGAGTTATCGCTTTACGACGCACTGGTGGAGGGGCTGCCG
The DNA here is from genome assembly GCA_036265815.1 of Gemmatimonadales bacterium. Taxonomy (NCBI): domain Bacteria; kingdom Pseudomonadati; phylum Gemmatimonadota; class Gemmatimonadia; order Gemmatimonadales; species Gemmatimonadales bacterium. The sequence goes on along the minus strand of DATAOI010000052.1, from coordinate 138,912 downwards.
GCCAAAGAAGTCATCGTCCAGGTTCCGGGGCTGCCTCATCTGTCGGTCTTGCCCGCGACCCAGGACCTGGTCGGCGCCGAGCTGCAGCTCGTCGAGCGCCAGGGTCGTGAGGCGGCGCTTCGCGGAATACTGGCCGATCTGCAGGATGACTATGACTACATCGTGGTGGATTGCCCACCGTCGCTTGGTCTGCTGACTCTGAATGTGCTCGCCGCCTCGAACGCAGTCGTGATCCCCATCCAGTGCGAGTACTATGGCCTTGAGGGCATCTCGCAACTCCTCAATACCGTCCGGCTGGTCCAGCAGAACTTCAATCCCGGACTGGCCATCACCGGCGTGCTCCTCACGATGTACGACTCGCGGTTGAACCTCTGCCGCCAGGTGGCGGAAGACGCCAAGGAATACTTCGGCGCCAAGGTCTTCGCCACGCCGATTCCGCGCAACGTGCGGCTGGCGGAGGCGCCGAGCTTCGGCAAGCCGATTCTGTTGTACGACGTGCAGTCGGTCGGGGCCAAGAGTTACCTCGCCGTCGGTCAGGAGCTGCTTCGCCGAGTGGAGAGCGGAGCGCTCGCCGAGCCGCCGGCCTCTCTCCCGGAGGTGGCCACATGAGCGAAACCAAGCGGTTGGGGCGCGGGCTCGAAGCGTTGCTGGGGCCGGTCTCGCGGGAGCAGTCTGGGGTGCCGAGTGGACTCCGCGAGCTGCCGATCGCGAGCGTCCGGCCGAACCCCTATCAGCCGCGGAGCGAGATCGACGAGACCGCCTTGGCCGAGTTGGTCGCATCGATCGAATCCTCCGGGCTGCTGCAGCCGATCGTGGTGCGGCCGCGGAACGGCGGGTATGAGCTCATCGCGGGCGAGCGGCGGTGGCGCGCTGCCGGGCGGCTCGGGTGGGGCAAAATCCCGGCGGTGGTGAAGGAAGTCGACGATCAGACGCTGCTGACCCTGGCGCTCATCGAGAATCTGCAACGCGACGATCTTTCTCCCATCGACGAAGCCACCGGGTACCAGCGTCTCGCCGCCGAGTTCCACCTGCCCCAGGCGGAGATCGCCCGGATGGTGGGACGGAACCGGGCGACGGTAGCCAATCTCCTTCGCCTGCTTCAGCTCCCTCCCGAGGTGCAGGCACTGCTGCATCAGCGGAAGCTCTCGGAGGGGCACGGGCGCGCGCTGTTGGCACTGGAGGATCCTGCCCGGATGAGCAGCCTGGCGCAGGAGGCCGTGGAGCAGGGATGGTCGGTTCGCGAGATGGAGGCGCGGGTGCGCGGCGACGTGAGTGCCGAGGTGCCGGCCGTAGACCGGCCCCGCCGCCCCCGTGCGGCCCCACGCGCAGTGAGTGCCGACGCCCGCCGGGTGGAGGACGAGCTCCGGAAGCGCCTCGGTACCGACGTACGGGTGACGACCCGGCGAAGGGGGCGCGGGTTTCTCACCATCAGCTATTACTCCAACGACGATCTTGCTCGGCTGCTCGAGCTCATGCTCGGCCGACCCTTCGAGGGATGAGGGTCGGGTCACGCGCGGTCACCGTCGTCATCCAGCGGGATGGCACGGCGCGGGCGCAGACCCTCCGGGTTCCGCTATGGGTCCTCCGCGCCGCAGGGGCGTTCGCCGGCACCGCGGCGTTCGCCCTGATCGTGGTGGCAGCGCTCTATGGGCCGCTGCTCCGAGCCGCGGCTCGAGTGCCCGGCCTCGAGCGACAAGTCTCTCGGCTCCAGGCCGACAACGCCAAGATTCGCCAGCTCTCTGCTGCCCTCGACAGCCTCGAATCCCGTTATGCCCAGGTGCGACAGATGGTGGGTGGAGACATCGTGCGCGACCCGCTCACCCTGGGCGCGCCGCTGCCGGTGGCTCCCCAGGTATTGGCGCGGGTTACCGCCCCGGCCCCGGGGCCGGCCTACGGGCTCACCCTGCCAAGCCGCTGGCCTCTCGACGAGGCGGGCTATCTCACACGAGGACAGGTCGGGACGGGGTCGGCCGATGAAGCTCATCCCGGCATCGACGTCGCCGTGCCGATCGGAAGCGTCGTGCGCGCGGCCGGCGGCGCCACGGTGCAGCAGGTCGGCGAGGATCCGGAATACGGGTTCTTCGTCCTGCTGAGCCATCCCGACGACTACCAGACCATGTATGGCCACTTGTCGCGGATCCTGGTCACGGCCGGCGCAGCGGTCGCGCCCGGTGAGGTCATCGGCCTGAGCGGCAATACCGGCCGATCGAGCGCGCCGCACCTGCATTTCGAAATCCGTCAAAAGGGTGTCTCACTGGATCCGCGCACCATGATCAAAGAGGGGGGCTGATGGGGATTTTCACCAACCCGGCGAGGGACGAGCAGGGAAACGAGCTCCGCCGCCGGCGCACCGACCAGATTCCGTTTTCGATCGTCGCCAGCGACATGACGGTCATCGGGGACCTGGAGACCGAAGGCGTCGTACGGATCGAGGGCCGGATCCGGGGAACGGTGCGGGCCGCGGCCCAGGTGCTGGTGGCCGCCGGTGCCGTGATCGAGGGCGACCTCCACACCCAGGAAGCCGTCGTGGCGGGGCAGGTGAGCGGGGCCATCCACGCCCGTGACCGGGTCGAGCTCCAGGCCAGCGCCATCGTGACCGGAGACATCCTCACGCCGCGCATCGCCATCGTCGAAGGGGCCAAAGTGAGCGGGGAGGTCAAGATGGATCAACCCGACGGAGCGCAACCGGCGTCGGATTCCCACAAGAGTTGATAAATCGCCCTAAGTTGTGGACAATCATTTACTTTGAAAACGATTCCGAAGTGGTTGAGGTCGCTTGTGCGACCATTGTGTCGTCATGCTGCCGTGCTGATGGCTCTAGGGGCCTGCTCGGCACCGGCTGCGCCGGCCGGGATCCGCGTTGGCCTCATCACTCCGGGATCCATCGCCGATGCGGCCTGGAACTCCGGTGCCTACCAGGGGCTCAAGGAGATCCATGATTCCCTCGGTCTGGCGATCAGCCAGGTTGAGGCGCGGACGCCAGCGGAACAGGATGAGGCGCTTCGGACCTACGCCGCGCAGGGGTTCGATCTGGTCTTCGCCCACGGCTTCGAGTTTCAGGACGCGGCCGAACGAGTGTCGGCTCAGTATCCGAAGACGGTGTTCATCATCACCTCGGGGTCGCGAGCGCGGGGCAATGTCGCCCCGCTCATCTTTCGGCTGGAAGAGGCCAGCTACCTGGCAGGCATGGTGGCAGGGGGGATGACTAAGAGCAACGTGTTGGGTTTCGTAGGCGGAATCGAGCTACCCCCGATCGAAGCGGCCTACCAGGGCTGGGTCAATGGTGCCACCGCAGTGAACCCCAAGGTGAGGAGCCGCAAGATCTACCTGAACAGCTTCGATGACGCCGCGGCCGGTCGGGAGGCCGCGCTGGCTCTCATCCGGGTGGGCGCCGACATGTTCCACCACAACGCGGATGCGGCCGCCCTGGGGATGTTCCAGGCGGTCAGAGAATCCCGGGGGGTCTACGCCTTCGGCGCCAACGCCGACCAGGCAAACCTTGCCCCCGACCGGGTGGTGGGGAGTGCCGTCATCGATCTTCCCCGGGCCCTGCTCCTGGTGGCGAGAGAGGTGAAGGCGGGGAAGTTCACCCCTCGAGTGGAAGCTTTTGGCTTGGCCAGCGGCGTCCTCCGGTATGTTCCCAACCCCCGATTGGACAGCCTGGTCCCGTCCGCCCTCAAGGCCCGGGTCAAGGCGGCCGCCGATTCGATCGCCTCGGGCGCCCTGCTCGCCGCGCCCCGGCCCGCCTCCATGCAGGCGATGCGTCCCTGACGGATGAGTGACGCCGCCCAGCTCGGCGACCTGGTCGGGTACCTCGACCGCTATCTCCGCATCGCGGAGGTGCCCGACGAACGGAATGCGGTCAACGGTCTGCAGGTGGAGAACCGAGGAAAGATCGGAAGCATCGTGGCAGCGGTGGACGCCAGCCAGGCGACCATCGATGGCGTGCTGGATGAATCCGACTCTCACCGTGCGCCGCCCCTCCTGCTGGTGCACCATGGGCTGTTCTGGGATGGCAACCTTCCGGTGACGGGGCGACGCTACCGCCGGATCGCCGCCCTGCTGGAGCACGACGTGGCGCTCTACTCGGCTCACATTCCGCTGGACCTGCATCCCGAGGTCGGCAACAACGTGGTGCTGGCCGAGCGGCTCGGGATCGAAATCGAGGGATGGTTCGGCGATTACCGCGGCACTCCCATCGGGGTCTGGGGTAGTGCCCCGGCTCGGCTGGCCCCGAGAGAGGCCCTGCTGGGCGAGGTGAACCACGCGCTGGGGACGCTCCGCACCGGTGGCAAGCTCATTCCCGGCGGACCCGAGCGGGTGGGCCGGATCGGGATCATCACCGGCGGCGCGGGAAATATGGTCGGTGCCGCGCGGGAGGCGGGTCTGGATACCTTCATCACCGGGGAAGGCGCGCACTACACCTACTTCGATGCGATGGAGGGGGGCCTCAACGTGATCTTCGCGGGTCACTACGCCACCGAGACTCTGGGAGTTCAGGCCCTGGCCTCGCATCTGGCCGAGCGGTTCGAGCTGGAGTGGGAGTTCCACGACCATCCCACCGGGCTGTGACCGTCGATCCGGCCGCACCGGCGCTCGAGCTCCGCCAGATCCAGAAGCGCTTCGGCTCCGTGCAAGCTCTGCAGGGGGCCGATTTCACGCTCGGACCCGGTGAAGTGCACGGCCTGCTGGGCGAGAACGGAGCCGGCAAGACCACCCTGATGCACGTCGCGTACGGGCTGGTCCGGCCCGACGCGGGTCAGGTGCTGGTGGCCGGAGTTCCCCGCGACGTTGGCTCGCCTCGCGCCGCCCGTCGGCTCGGCATCGGCATGGTCCATCAGCACTTCACCTCCATTCCGGCGCTCAGCGTGGCGGAGAACGTGGCGCTCGCCGCGGGGTGGCCGATTGCACCGAAGCCGCTGCGCGGCCGGGTGCAGGCTCTGGCCGAGCGGGTGGGCCTGCCGCTCGATCCCGACCTGCTGGCCGGGCGTCTCAGCGTGGGCCTGAAGCAGCGCCTGGAGATCGTCAAGGCACTCGCGGCCGACGCGCGCATCCTCCTGCTCGACGAGCCGACGGCGGTCCTCGCGCCGGGGGAGATCGATGAGCTGCTCCGGGTAATGCGGACCTTCACCGCCTCCGGCGGATCGGTCGTGCTGATCACCCACAAGCTGGACGAGGCGCTCGCCGCGGCCGACCGGGTGACGGTGCTTCGACAGGGCAAGGTGGTCCACACCGGCCAGGTGGCGGGGGAGACGCCCGCGTCGTTGGCGCGGGCGATGATCGGCGGCGAGTCCAAGGCTCTACCGGGACTCGCACCCCCCGACGCCACACCGCGGGAGAGCGCCGATTTCACCGGGCCAGCATTGGTGCGCATCGAGGCGCTCGAGGTACCCCGCGAGAGCGGATTCGGGATCGCCGTGCGCCACGCATCGCTGGTGGTGCATGGCGGCGAAATTCTCGGCGTCGCGGGAGTGGAGGGCAATGGGCAACGCGAGCTGCTGCGGGCTATAGCGGGGCGTCTGCTTCCGATCAGAGGAAAACTCGACGTGGCGGGTCCGGTCGCCTTCATTCCGGAGGACCGGACCACCGAGGGATTGATTCCCGATCTCACGCTGGCCGAGAACGTGGTGCTGGGATCCCGGCCGGGCGATCCCTGGCTTCGGCATGGGCGGATCGATTGGCGTCTCGCCCGCCGGCGTACGGCTGTCCTCCTGCAGGACTTCTCCGTAGCCGCGCCCGGTCCGCAAACCCGCGCCTCCGCGCTCAGCGGAGGCAACCAGCAGAAGCTGGTGGCCGCACGAGAGCTGGCCCGCGCACCCCGGGTGATCGTGGCCGAGAACCCGACACGCGGGCTCGATATCCGGGCGGCTGCCGAGATTCACGCCAGACTGCTCGAGGCGGCAGCCGGCGGGGCCGCCATACTGATTCACTCGAGCGATCTGGATGAGGTTTTCCATTTGGCCCACCGCATCGTCGTGATGAATCGAGGCGCGGTCCTTTCCGTCGGAACCAGCCTGACGCGGTCACTGATCGGTGAGCTGATGGTGACGGGTGCGGCCTAGCGGCTCGGCGGCGGCGCTGGCTCTGGGCCTCCTGGCCCTGGCGTTGAGCCTGCACCTGGCGGGTTACGACGCGACGGCCGCGCTCGGCTCCCTCTGGCAAGGGGCATTCGGCTCCTGGTACGCGCTCACCTCCGCGACTTTGGTCCGGTCGGTCCCGCTCATCATCATCGGGCTGGGTATCGCGCTCGCCTTCCGGGGCGGCGCTCTCAACATCGGCGCCGAAGGCCAGTTCTACGCGGGAGCCATCGCGGCCACCTGGGTCGGACTGCACGTCGCCGGCCATCCGGCTCCGGTCGCCATCGCTTCCGTCTGGGCGGCGGCCGTCCTCGCCGGCATGGCCTGGGTCGCCGTCCCGATCCTGCTCAAGCTCCGATTCGGCGTGCTCGAGGTGATCAGCACGCTGCTGCTCAACTTCGTCGCGGAAGCGCTGGTCAGCCTGGTGGTGCAGGGACCGCTGCAGGAGCGGCAGCATATCTATCCCCAGAGCGATTCCATCGCTCCGGCCGCCCGGCTGCCGTTGCTGCCCGGAAGCCGGCTGCACGCCGGCTTCGCGCTTGCGCTGCTGGCGGCGCTGGTGCTCTGGTATCTCTTCGCGCGCACCCATTGGGGCTTCAAGCTTCGCGCGGTAGGCGCGGGAGCGCGGGCGGCGGAAATTACCGGCCGCATCGACGCACGGCGGATCACGGCGGTGGCGCTCCTGGGCTCGGGTGGGTTGGCTGGGCTGGCCGGCGGTGTGGAGGTGAGCGGTGTCTCCTACGCACTCTTCCAGAATCTCTCCCCGGGATATGGCTTCACCGCCATCGCCGTCGCGCTGCTGGCGCGGCTCCATCCGCTAAGCGTGGTGGCCACCGGGATACTGTTTGGCGCGCTGGAGGCGGGTGCCGGGGCGATGCAGCGGGACGCCGGTGTTCCCGCCGTCGCGGTCTATGTGGTGGAATCGGTGGTGATCCTGGTGGTGCTCCTAGTGGACGTGGACCGCCGTGAGGCTACGGCCGGCAGGAAGGCGCGAGCGATGCGCCTGCCGGCTTGATCGATACGCCGGGGCTGGTCGGCGGCTTCCTAGCGGCGTCGGTGCGGGTCGCGACTCCGCTGCTCCTTGCCGCGACAGGGGAGACGGTGAGCGAGCGGGCCGGGGTCATCAACCTCGGACTCGAGGGAATGATGCTCGCTGGGGCGCTCGCCTCCGCGCTCGGCGCCGCCTGGTTCGGACCGTGGACCGGCGTCGGCTTCGGCATGCTGGCCGGAATGGCGCTCGCGGCGCTCTTTGCGCTGGTGGCGATCGGCGCCCGGGCCGATCAGATCATCTCGGGCACGGCGCTCACGCTTGGCGCAGTCGGATTGACGGGGATGATCTACCGGCAGGCACTGGGCACCGGTGGTGCCGGTCCGGCGGTCGCCACGCTCCAGGCAATCCGAGTCCCCGGACTTGCCCGGATTCCCCTGCTGGGGCCGGCGCTCTTCGATCAGCCGGCGCCGACGTATCTCGCCTTCCTCCTGCTGCCGGTCGTGTGGTGGGTGCTGTTTCGGAGCCGCCCCGGACTGGCGCTTCGGGCGACCGGAGAGTCTCTGGCCATGGCGCGAGCGAACGGGATCCGCACCGGGTGGGTGCGGGCCGGCGCCACCATCGCGGGTGGGGCGTTCGCCGGACTGGCGGGGGCCACACTGGTGCTCGCGCAGGTCGGTTCGTTCGCGGAGCGGATGACGGCGGGGCGCGGGTACGTGGCCATCGCGATCGTGGTGCTCGGCCGTTGGCATCCAGCCGGCGTCGCGGTGGCATCGCTGCTGTTCGGAGTGGCCACCGCGCTTCAGTTCGTCTTCCAGTCGCTCGGCCTGGCGGTCCCCTACCAGCTCTTCCTCATGCTGCCGTATCTGCTCACGCTGCTGGCGCTGGCGGGCGCGGTGGGGCGAATGCGGGCACCGGCGGACCTGGGGAGGGGGTAAGGCGACCCAGCGCCCGGAATTACCCGCCGGCGGTCAGCTCCGCGCGGGCGTCCAGGATCAGCTGGCGGACCCGTTGCTTCAGCTCCGGCACATCCTCGGCCGTGAGGCCGGAGGTCTCGACCGGCGGCAGCACTCGGACCACGGCCGTCGAACGCCCCAGGCGCCAGTCGTGCTTGCGGAGTGCGGTCCGGGTGCCGTGGACTACGATTGGAAGAATCGGCACTCCGGCGTCGATGGCCAGCCGGAACGCCCCATCCTTGAACGGCAGCATGTCCTCCGTGGGTGAGCGGGTGCCCTCCGGGAAGATCATCACCGAGACACGGTTGGCCAGCGCGGCGCGGCAGCGGGCGATCGCCTCGATGGCGCTGGGCCCGAAGCCGCGCTTGATCGGAATATCACCGGCCAGCAGCATGAGCCAGCCCAGCACCGGAATCCGGAAGAGCTCGGCCTTGGACAGCCACTTCATCTCCCAGGGGAGATGGCTGATGAGCAGGATGTCGACGAACGACTCGTGGTTGGAGACCACCACATACGGATTGCGAGGGTTGGGCGGCATCGCACCGATGCAGCGGAAGCGCCAGAGGGGGTTCAGCGTGACCATCACCACCGGGATCTGCCGGAAGAGATAGCCGACGAAATATCTCCCGCGATCGAACGGGGCCGTGACCAGCCGGGCCAGGAACATGAGCGGCAGCCAGAGCAGCACGCAGACGACCAGGACCAGCCAGGCCCAGATCGAGACCACCGATTGCCAGAGGCGCGACATGCTCCCCACCAGGGATCGAGAAGCTACCGGTGTGTTGGCGCACAGCCGCCGCGGCCGGCAACGGGTAACCTTAGTGCCGGCCGGGAGCCGGGGACAAGGGCGGCCGATCATTCACCCAAGGATAGACCAATGGCCAGGACCGCCGACTCCGGAGATTCGGCTTTCACCCCCGACGTGACCGTGCCCGCGCCTGCTGCCGCAGGAGCCGCGGCCGGCCAGCCCGATCTCCGCCGTTTGGGCGAGGCGCTGGACCGGGTGGAGATCCGTTCGATCGCGATGACCGGGCTGTTCGTTCTCGCCATCTTCTATACGGTGTACTTCGCCCGGGTACTCCTCCTCCCGATCGTCATTGCCGTCCTGCTCGACTTCCTTCTCAGTCCGGTGATTCGCGGGTTGAAGCGGCTCCGGATCAAGGAGCCTGTCGGAGCGGCACTGGTCATCCTGACGCTGCTCGGCGCGCTGGGTGGGGGAGCCTACCGTCTGGCGGAGCCGGCGCAGGCCTGGATGGCCCGGGCTCCCGAGAGCATGGAGCGGATACAGATGCGTCTCCGCCAGGTTCGCAGGCCGGTCGAGCAGGTGACCCGGACTGCCGAGCAAGTCGAGGCCGCAACCGAGGTGAGCAAGGGTGGTCCCCCCGAGGTCGTGATCCGGGGTCCACGGCTCAGCGAACGCCTGTTCGGCAACACGCAGGGTTTTGTGGCGGGCGCGCTCGAGACGCTGGTGCTCCTCTACTTCCTGCTGGCCGTGGGAGACTTGTTCCTGCAGAAGCTGATCCGGGTGCTTCCCCAGTTCAAAGACAAGAAGAAGGCGGTCACGATCGCGCGGGAAACCGAGGCATCGATCTCGACCTACCTCTTCACCGTCACTCTGGTGAACCTGGCGCTGGGTACGATCGTGACGCTGGTCATGCTCGCCGTCGGTATGCCAAACCCGGTGTTGTGGGGCGCGCTCGCGGCGCTCGCCGAGTTCATCCCCTATCTTGGATCCACCACCTTGCTCGTGATTCTCGCGCTCGCCGGGCTGGTGACCTTTCCGAGCACCGGCCATGCCCTGCTGGTGCCGGCCAGCTATCTGGCGGTGAACATCGTGCAGTCCAACCTCGTCACTCCGGTGATTCTGGGACGGCGGCTCACGCTCAACCCGGTCGCGATCCTGGTGGGACTCATCTTCTGGTGGTGGATGTGGGGCGTGGCCGGTGCGTTCATCGCCGTCCCACTCCTGGCGACGTTCAAGATATTCTGCGACCACATAGAGTCGCTGGCACCGATCGGAGAATTCCTGGGCGATTGAGCGAGCCGACGATGGCAGTGCGTCTGAACCGTAATGAGCAGGTGGTCCTCGGCACGCTCGCCGCGCGGGTGGATCTCTCACGGGTGCGGCTCCACCGGGGAGAGCGTCCCGACGGTATCCGCCGCGCGGTGCTGTGGGCCAGCCGGGGGCGCGCGGTCACCCTGGGCAATCACATCTTTCTACCTGATCGCTGCGCCGCCGACGTACCGGTGCTGGCGCACGAGCTGACCCACTGCGGGCAGTATCAGACCTGGGGCGCCTGGGCCTACCTCCGGCGAGGGCTGATTACCCAGTGCAGGGATCTGCTCCACCGGACGCTCGGCGTCGGTGAGAGTCCGTACGCCTACCAGTTGGAGGCAGGGAAGCCGTTCGAGAGCTACGGCATGGAGCAGCAGGGGCAGATCGTCGAGGACTGCTTCCGCGGTGACTCCGCCGCTCGGGGCATCTCACCCTTCCGGCCGGGAGCAGAGGAGGAGGTCTGAGGGACCGCTAATAGGCGCCGTCCGCCTGATCGACGTGGGCGGTGTGGCTCTCGCCCTCGGGCACCCGATCCTCCCACAGCGCCAGCACGTTGCCGTCCGGATCGGCCACCATGGCCATGATGCCCCAGCTCTGCTGCGCGGGCTCGGTGATGAATCGAACCCCCCGGTCGTGGAGCTGGCCGCAGTAGCGCAGCAGATGGGGGACGTGCAAGGTGATGCCGGTGTGCCGGCCAACCATCGCCTTGGCATCCGGGTGCACGGCCGGATGCACCCCGATGTGGGTTCCCTCCTGAAAGAACTCCGCTCCGAACGTTCCCTGCTTGGCGAGCGGCAGCGCCAGATGGTCGCGATAGAACTCCACCGCGCGCCCGATGTCGTGCACGAAGATCGCCACGCTGTACATGGACGGGGGTGGGGTGGTCACCGGAGCAGTCCGTGCTTGAGGAGTCCATCGAGAAATCGCAGGAAGACCACGGCCACGGCGATCGCTCCCAGGGTCAGCAGCAGCAGACCGGCCCCGAGCAGGATCGCGAGCCGAGTGGTGGAGCGCTCGAGCTCCGCCGGCCGGCGGAGATAGGCCTCCAGCAACGCGAGATTGCGCAGGTTGGGCTTGTAGCCGATATCGAAGAGATCACCCAGTATGGGTACCTCACCGATCAGGGTATCGATCGCGACGTTCCACCCCATTCGCAGCAGGAGATTGCGCGGGGCGCCGAGCCGGGCGGACTGCGCGATGATGTAGAGCGAGAGCACGCCGCCGATGATGTCGCCCAGCCCCGGCACCAAGCCGATCAGCGAGTCGATGCCGAGCCGGTAGCGGGTTCCCGGAATGGGGATGGAGTTGTCGAGCAGGTACCCCACCCGGCGGAGGCGCTCGAGCCGCCGGGGATCCACGGTGGCGACCTCGGGCACCAGGGGGGAGGCCGAATCCGAACGAGCCATGCGAGGAAGCTACACCGCTCACAGCCGGCATGCGCGGAGCATCGCGGTGCGGGACGAGCACCCGGTACGGCGCGGGCCGCGCGCCGCACCGGGCACCCGCCGGTCGCCGTTACTGCGCGGCCGGTGGCGGACTGACGCTGCCGCCATCCTGCACGAACCGCCACGTCCCGCTGGCGGATTTGCGCCAGATCGTAAGGTATTTGCCGTTCGACGCCACGCCCGGTGCGGTGAAGAGATAGGTGCCGATAGTAAAGCCGAGGTCACCGAGCGGCCCCACCTCCGCGATCTGGGGTGTCCAGCTCAACACCGTTCCGGGAGCACCGCCCTGCCGTGACTCGAAGATCGCCTTCCGTCCGATGACAAAATCGGGATTGCCGAGCACAATGGCGTGGGGATCGGCGTAGAGCTTGAATGCTTCGGCCTGGCCGAGATCCACCGACGCCTGCGAGAAGGCGGCATCCACGCCCAGCAGCGCCTGCTCTTCAGCCGGCACGTCCACCGGGGTAAACGGTCCCCGGCCGTTGTCCAACGGGTGGGGAAAGTTGGCCGGCAGCGCTCCGGCCGGGTTTCGGTAGAAGGAGAGGCTGAGCGCCTCGATCTGCCAGCGCCCGTCGCTCTGTTTCCGCCAGGCGCTGATGTACTTGCCCCAGAAGACGTGCGCGCCGTCATCGGTGAATTCGAACGCGCCGAAGCTGTAGCCGATCTCCCCATCGGCGGACACATCCGCCAGCGCGGGCTGCCACACGAACGCCGACCCGGCGTCGAAGTTCGCCGTGAAGATGGCCTCGGCGGCGGCATGTCCCTGGGCCAGGTTCTCTCCCGGGAAGAGCAGATAGGCATTGTCCGCCAGGCCCGCGAGCACGCCAGCCGTCAGGTTGGGAGCGGCCAGCCCTGCGCCGAAGGCCTGGTCCGCCGCGAAAAGGGCCGCCCGCTCCGCCTGAATGTCGATCCCGGCTCCCCGGGCGAGTGCCGGAGATGCCGCTGGTGTACCGGATTGCACGTCCTGCACTCCCTGCGGGTCCGCGCACGCTCCCGCACCGATGGCGATCATCATCACCCAGCCGATCGTTCGCATGATTCCTCCTGGAGTAGTCGCTCGATCGAGGACAGATGTCCCCAGCGACCACGCTGCCTCGGCAGCGCCCGAAGAGAAATCGATTTGCAGCGAACTGCGTCAAACTCGTGGCCAGATGCGCCATTGGAGAGGCCGAGCGTCAGGCGGAGAGACCAAGCAATGTGGTGAGCTGTTCCCGCCGGCCCCGGCTCAGCTTGAGCCGGGCGCCGTCCTGCATGACCAGCACGAACTCACCGTGGAAGTACGGCTGGAGCTCGCGGATACGGGAGACGTTGACGATGGCGGAACGATGCACCCGGAAGAAGCGCCGCGGGTCGAGTCGGGCCTCGAGCTCGCGCATGGACTCGCGGAGCAGGTGGAAGCGCCCGTCCGCGTGTACCCGGACGCAGTAGTCGGCCGCTTCGATCCAGTCGACCTCGCCCACCGGGAGGAACGAGATGCGGCCGTCGTTCTTGAGCGCGAGCCGCTCCGCGTAGGTCGGCGGGGGATCGGCGGGGGTGTCGCGGGCGGCCGGCGCCCCGAAGGCGGCGATCAGCCGGCGGGTGAGCCGGTTCATCCGCCGCTCCCGCACCCGGCTCTTGGCCCGAGAGAGGCTCCGGTGGAAGCGGGCATCATCGAACGGCTTCAGCAGGTAATCCAGAGCTTCCGCCTCGAACGCCTGGAGCGCGTACTCATCGAAGGCGGTGACCAGGACGACCGCGGGGATCCCGGCCTGCCCGATTCGGCGGAGCACCTCGAAGCCGTCCACCTCCGGCATCTGGACATCCAGAAAGAGAATGTCGGGGATTCGTGCCGCGATCAGTGCGGCGGCCGCGATACCGTCACGGCATTCGCCGATGAGCTCGATCTCGGGATCCTGCCCCAGCAGGCCGCGGAGCGATGCGCGGGCCAGCGCCTCGTCGTCCACAATCAGCGCGGTCAGCCGATCAGGAGCTTGCGGGTCGTCCATGGTTCACCGGCTCTCGATGAAACGGGAGCTCGATCCGGGCCACCGTGCCGCCTTGAGCGGCGGCCGCCAACTCGAAGTGTTGCCGGTGACCGTAGAGGTGCCGCAGGCGGGCCTGCGTGTTGCTCAGTCCGATGCCTCCCCCCGACCTGCCCGGCGACACGATGGACGCGCCCGAACTGGAGTCTTGCACACGAAGACAGAGCGTTCCATTCTGGCGAACGGCCTCGAGTATGATCTCTCCGGGGGCAGCCCGGCGCTCGATCCCGTGGCGGATCGCGTTCTCTACCAGGGGCTGCAGAATGAGGCTGGGGACGAGCGCATCGAGGACCTCCGGACCTGCGGAGATCCTGGTGCGGAGCCGGTCCTGGAAGCGGATCCGCTCGATCTCCAGGTAGCGCTGCACGAACGCCAGCTCCTCCCGAAGGGGCACTTCCGCCGCGGCGTCGGGTCGCAACGAAGCGCGGAGCAGGTCGCTCAATCCGGCGATCATCCGCACGGCGTCCGGCTTCCGACCGGTTCGAACCAGCGACGCGACGGTATGGAGCGTGTTGAAGAGGAAGTGCGGCCGGAGCTGCATCTCCAGCGATTGGAGTTGGGCGCTCAGCAGCTGCGCTTCCAGGCGCGAGGCGGCCACCTGCCGCTCATGAAAGAGGGCATAGTAGTCCACGGCGTGGGCGATGGCCACGACGGCGAAGTAACTGAAGATCTCGAGGAACGACTGGCCGAGGAAGGCGATAAGCAGGGGTCGTGGCGTCCCGAAGGGAAGCAGGTGGGCGACCCCCTCGCCCACCAGGGTATCGAGGAACCCGAACCCGAGGCTGAGCCCGAAGTGGAGCAGGAGGTTCCGGGTCCAGGCGCCGCGCTCCAGCCGAAACCGGCGCGCCAGGGCGACGATGGCCGGGGTGAAGGCGGCCCAGAGCCAGCAGCTCTGGAGCGTTCCGGCGAGGAAACCGCCCCACTGGAGAGGCACTCCGGCGGAGACCCGCAGAAGGTACCACTGGCACAGCCCCACCAGGGCCACCAGGGTCCAGGCGAGGAAGACCGCGAAGGCTTTGGTTCTCGTCGTCACGCTGGCTGGTCCCGGCCGAGCACGTCCAAGGAGACGATACCCGGGCGCCAGCGCGCACCGGCTGTGTCAGCGGAACCGGCGCAGCAGGTAGAGCAGGAGACTCAGGGTGGCGGAGAGGAGCAGCATCGAGACCAGCGGGACATAGATCCGCACGCCTTCCCGCTCGATCCGAATATCGCCCGGCAGCCGGCCAAACCAGTCGAGTGCCCCCGACCAGACCAGCAGCCCGACGACTATCAGACAGGTACCCAGACCCACGAGCAGCGGACCTGCACCCCCCGAGGTCACTCGACCAGACCCTGGCGCACGGCGTGAATGAAGTCGGTGTACGCGGGATTCTCTCCGCCCGCCCGCATCGCCGAAGCGATCTGCCCGCGGTGATAGGAAGAATGGAGAATCACATGGGTCAGGATGTCACCCATGGTGCTGGTCCAGAACTCGCCCTTTGTGTTACGGTACCCGACCCCCTCGCCCAGGGTTTCGGGCTCGAGGGCGTCCAGCCACTGCGCCCAGGCGGGCTCGAGCTCGGCAAGCCCGGCAGCGCAGGCGTCGAGGTCCAAATCGGGCCAGACGGGCAGGGTCGGCGCCTCCTCCCGCAGGCGAGCCAGCCAGAGATACTCGGAGCCGATGATGTGGGCCATCCACCGTACCGCGAACGGCGGCGCCTCGGCGCTCTCGCGCAGATGCCGAAGAGTCTCGCGGTTGGCCCAATGATCGTAGTCGAGCAGCCGGCCGTAATAGGTGAGATCGCTCATCCCCGCTCGCCGTGTTCGGTCGTCGTGCCGCCGCGCTCCGAGGCGAGCGCCGCCTGAATATTCCGCCGCATGCCCACGAGTCCGGGGCGCGCGAGCGCAGTCTGGCCGAAGCGGCGGGAGAACTCCTCCTCGTCCATCTGGTCGAAGAACTCTGGCCCAACTCCCGCCAGCCGGTGCTGCGAGCGAAGCTCGGGGATCGAAGTGGCCACGGCGAATCGCTGATTCCAGGGACAGACGTCGTTGCAGATGTCGCAGCCGAAGGCGTAGCCCTCGAACCGCTCCGCCAGCGCGGTTGGGATCTCCCCGCGGTACTCGATCGTGAGATAGGAGATGCACCGGGTCGCATCCAGCACCCCAGGCTCCACCAACGCGTCCGTGGGGCAGGCCTCGAGGCAGCGGGTACAGCTGCCGCAATGGTCCGGCTCGAAGGGCTGGTCGGGCTGCAGCGGGAGATCGGTGAAGATGGTGCCGATGAAGAAGAACGACCCTGTCTCCGGGCGGATCAGCATGCTGTTCTTGCCGATCCATCCGAGTCCCGCGCGTTGGGCCAGCTCCCGCTCGGGCACCGGGCCGGCGTCGACGTAAGAACGGGCCACTCGCGCGCCCAGCTCCCGGAGGTACTCCGCCAGGCTGTCGAGCCGCCGGCCGGTCACGTGATGATAGTCTTCCCCCCGAGCGTACTTCGCCACCCGGGGCGCGAGGCGATCAGCGGTGTCGTCAGGCTGGTAATAGTTCTCCAACACGACCACGATCGCGAGCGCGTCCGGGACGATCAGGGCGGGCTGCTTGCGGCGTCTCGCCTGCCGATGGAGATACCGCATGGTGCCGGCGTAGCCGCGGGCCAGCCAGTCGTCCAGTCGGTCGCCGTGCGCGAGCGGACGAGTATCGGTGATCCCGCACGCCAGAAAACCCAGCTCGGCGGCGCGGGCCTTGACGGAGGACGAGAGAGTCACGGCGATGCGCCGGGCATTCCAACCGCTCTGAGCGGCACGGCGGGCATGCGCGCCTCGCCGGTGATCAGCCGAGCGCCGCGGCTGTAGGTCGCGTACGACCAGCCCCATTGGAGCAGAACCAGGATCCGGTTGCGGAATCCGATCAGGAAAAAGATGTGCACGAAGATCCAGGTTAGCCAAGCGACGAATCCGCCGAAGTGGAGCTTCCAAATGTCCGCCACCGCCTGGCCCCGGCCGATCACCGCCAGCTGACCCTTGTCCCAGTAGTGGAATGCGCGGCGGGGCCGGCCGGCGAGATCGCCCTCGATCGTACGCGCCGCGTAGACCCCCATCTGAATGGCTACGGGGCAGATGCCGGGAAGGGTGCCGCCGGTCTGGTGCTCGAACGCGGCGGCGTCGCCCAGCACGAAGACTTCGGGATGGCCCGGGATGGAGCAGTCCGGCTCGACCAGCGCGCGTCCCATCCGGTCGAGCGGCGTACCCAGGCTCGTGAGCAGGGGACTGGCGGTGTTGCCGGCGGCCCAGATGACGGTCTGAGTGGGGATGGTCCAGCCCGCGGCACCCACCGAGCCCGGACGGATATCGGTCACCAGGGTTTCGGTGCGCACCTCCACACCCAGCCGGCGCAGCTTGAGCTTCGCCTGCTCGCTCAGGCTCGGAGGGTAAGAGGGCAGCAATCGGGGGCCGCCCTCGAGCAGCATGACGGTGGCCTCACCCGGATCGATCCGGCGGAAGTCCCGGCGCAGCGCATAGCGGCGAATCTCCGCCACGGCCCCGGCCATCTCGACGCCGGTTGGTCCGCCCCCCACGATCACGAACGTGAGATAGGCATGCCGCCGGACCGAGTCGGTCTCCCGCTCCGCTCGCTCGAAGGCCAGCAGCACCCGTCGGCGGATCTCCAGCGCATCTTCCAGGCTCTTGAGCCCGGGGGCGAGCGGCTCCCACGCGTCGTGGCCGAAATAGGAATGGCGCGCGCCGGTGGCGACGATCAGATAGTCGTAGGCGAGGCTGTCGCCATCGGTCAGGTGGATCCGGCGGGCCGCGGGGTCGACGGCATCGACCTCCGCCAACAGCACCTCGGTGTTCCTGGAGCGCCGCAGGATCGACCGGATGGGCGAGGCGATGTCGCTGGGGTTGAGACCCGCCGTTGCCACCTGGTAGAGCATCGGCTGGAACAGGTGATGATTGTGCCGGTCCACCAGCGTCACCCGCAGGGGCGCCTTGCTCAGCGCCTTGGCGGCGTACAATCCGGCGAACCCGCCTCCCACGATGACCAGATGGGGCAATCCAGTCTTCTCCGGAGCTCCGATCACCGCGCACTCCTCAGGTTACAGACCCATGGTCTCGCGCCGCCACGTGGCGAAGCGCACTACGTCCTCGGCCGGCGGGACGGCCTCCTCGTCGGCATACGCCGTATACATCCGCCAGCGCAGATACTTCCGATCGGGGAGCGGCAGGAATGGCGGCCGCGCCCACCACCGACGCCGGCGAAAGGCCCAGGCGGTGGCCACGAGGTCGAGCGCCAGGCGCGGGCGCAGCAGGGCGCTCACCGACAGCCGCGCGACAAGCCTCCACCACGACCCCCGATAGCTCGGCGCCGCATTCCCGGCGACGTGAGGGGCGAACATGCTGCATAATACATCCACCCTCATGCGGCGGGTGCTGCCGCGGGCCCATGGTCGGTTATATTGGGCTCGCTATGGCCACCGCCGCCCCCGCTCCTCCCCGGGACTACCGGGCGGAATTCCCCATCTTCCGCCACTCCATCTACCTCAACAGCTGCTCGCTGGGCGCGCTGTCCCGCCGGTCGCGCGCCAAGGTCGAGGAGTTTCTCGACCTCTGGGAGGGCCGCGGCGCGGCCGCCTGGTACGACATCTGGTGGGCGGCTCTGGCGGAGCTCCGGAGTCGCTACGGACACCTGATCGGGGCGGCGGACGGCGCCGTGGCGCTGCATCCCAGCATCTCGAGCGCGCTCACCGCGGTGGCGCAGTCGCTGGAGTATGGCCGCCGCCCCAAGGTGGTGGTGACCGCGCTCGATTTCCCCACGGTGGCCTACCAGTGGCTGGCCCGAAGGAGCGCGGGAGTGGAGCTGGTGGTGGTGGAGAGCCCCGATGGGATCGGTGTGCCGGTCGAGGCCATCGCCCGGGCCGTCGATGACCGCACCGCGCTGGTGGCCACCAGCCACGTGTTCTTCACCAGCGGCGCCATCCAGGATGTACGCGCCCTGTCCGAGGTGGCCCACCGCCGAGGCGCGCTGCTGCTGATCGATGGGTACCAGGCGGCGGGCCAGCTTCCGGTCGACGTGCGGGCCCTGGACGTCGACTTCTATTGCGGTGGCGGCCTCAAGTGGCTGCTGGGCGGCACCGGCGTCGCGTTTCTCTACGCCAGACCCGAGCTGCTCCCGACGCTGGCGCCTCGCTCGGCCGGATGGTTCTCGCACCGGCAGCAGTTCAACTTCGATCCGCGCGGACTGGAGCTGCACGCCGACGCCCGCCGGCTCGAGACCGGAACGCCTGCCCTGCTGCCGGTCTACGCGCAGCTGGGGGGCTTGGACCTGATCGAGGAGATCGGCGTGGTGGAGATCCGCCGCCTCACCATGGCCCTGGCGGAGGACCTGATCGATCAGGCCCGCGCCGCGGGTCTCCAGCCCCAGGTGGCATCTTCTCGAGAGGAGCGGTCCGCCATCGTCATGCTGCCGAGCGCGGACCCGGCCCGGGACGTCCGCCGGCTGGCGGAGGCGCGCATCGTCTCCGACGCCCGTCCGGGGCACGTCCGGATCTCCCCCTACTTCTACAACGTGCGCGATGACCACCGCGCCGCGATCGAGCGTCTGACCCATGACCAATAGCCCCTACCGGCACATGGACGACAAGAAGCTGCCCACGGAAGACGAGCAGCTGCTCGAGAGCCCGCCCCCGCAGCGGCCGGAGGCGCTCTTCCTGCGCTCCGACTCCTGGCGGGTGCTCCGGATCATGGGAGAGTTCGTGTGGGGCTTCGACAATCTGGCCGACGTGAGCGACGGGGTCACCATCTTCGGCTCCGCCCGGACTCCGGCCACCGATCCACACTACCAGCAGGCGGTGGAGACCGCGCGGCTGCTGGCCCGGGCGGGGATTCCAGTGCTCACCGGCGGCGGCCCGGGAATCATGGAAGCAGCCAACCGGGGCGCAAAGGAGGGCGGCGGACTCTCGATCGGCTGCAACATCGAGCTGCCGTTCGAGCAAGGCTCCAACGCCTATCTCAGCCGGAGCCTCAACTTCAAGTTCTTCTTCGTGCGGAAGACGATGTTCGTGAAGTACGCCACCGCGTTCATCGTCTTTCCCGGCGGCTACGGCACGCTGGACGAGCTGTTCGAGGCGCTGACCCTGATCCAGACGGGAAAGGTGAAGCACTTCCCGGTGATCCTCTTCGGCAGCGCCTACTGGGGCGGCCTGATCGAGTGGCTGACGCGCACGGTGGCGGAACAGCGGAAGATCAACGCCACCGACCTGTTCCTCTTCAGCGTGACGGACGATCCCGCGGAGGCGGCCCGGCTGGTCATCGAGGCGCGCTCGGAGAAGCCGGGAGATCCCGCCGCGCGGATCATAGGATGATCGTATGACTCGTCCTTCGGCTCCGTACCTTCGGGGGCAGCGCATCGAGCCGGCCGCGATCTCCGGGCGGGAAACGGTGGCGGGCCTGATCGACGACGCATTCCTGGCCTACAACGCCGGCCGCCTGCGGGAAGGCTGCCAGCTCTTCGTGCAGCGGATGCTCGAGCCGGATGTCACCGTCGGCATGACCCTCACTGGCGCCATGACACCCGCGGGACTGGGCATGAGCTGCCTCATCCCGCTCATGGAGTCGGGCTTCGTCGACTGGATCATCTCCACCGGGGCCAACCTGTATCACGACGCGCACTTCGCGCTCGGACTGGCGATGCATCGCGGCACCCCCAACGCGAACGACGTCGAGCTGCGCGACAAGGGCGTCGTGCGGATCTACGATATCTTCTTCGACTATCACGTGCTGCTCTCCACCGATGCGTTCATCCGCGACGTGTCCGCGCGGGAGGAGTTCCAGCGGCCGATGAGCAGCGCCGAGTACCACTACCTGCTGGGCGGGTACGTCCGGGAGCGGGAGAAGGCCCTGGGGCTCACTCGCCGCTCGGTCCTTTCGGCTGCGCACGACCTGCAGGTGCCGCTGTATACCAGCTCGCCCGGCGACAGCTCGATCGGCATGAACGTGGCCGAGCAGGCCCTGGCGGGAAGCAAGCTCCGCTTTGACGTGAGCGCCGACGTCAACGAGACCGCCAGCATCGTGCTCGAGGCCAAGCGCTCAGGCGGGAAGAGCGGAGTGCTCATCGTCGGCGGTGGCAGCCCCAAGAACTTCATGCTGCAGACCGAGCCCCAGATCCAGGAGGTGCTGGGGATCGACGAGCGGGGGCACGACTACTTCCTCCAGATGACCGATGCCCGGCCGGACACCGGAGGTCTCTCCGGCGCCACGCCCGCCGAGGCCGTGAGCTGGGGAAAGATCGACCCCGACCAGCTCCCCGGGACGGTCGTGGTGTACAGCGACAATTCCATCGCGCTGCCGCTCCTCACCGCCTATGCCAAGGAGCGGCGCGAAGCCCGCCCGCTCAAGCGCCTGTTCGCCCGGCGCCAGGAGATGATGGACCGGCTGATCGACGAGTACCGGGCCGCCCTGGCCTTCCGCGATCAGCGTGCGGACGAGTCGCTGAGCCACATGCACCCGGGCGCCGGCGGGGCCGAGACCGTGGCGCGGCGGTGACCCCGCCGCTCAACCCGCCGTCGTCCGCCTACAGCCGGTACGCCCTCGGCCTCCTCGCGCTGACCAACCTGCTGAGCTTCGTCAACCGCAACATCGTCTTCGCGTTGTTCGAGCCGATCAAGCGGGACCTGCACATCTCCGACGCCCAACTCGGCTGGCTGGCCTCGTCGTACGTGCTGGTGTTTGCGCTGGCGGCGCTGCCATTCGGCGTGCTCAGTGACCTGCGCTCCCGCCGCGGGGTCATCACCGGCGGCGTGCTGCTGTGGAGCGCCTGCACGCTCGCGAGCGGGTTCGCCGACAGCTTCGGGGGACTGCTCCTCGCACGGGCGCTGGTGGGGGCGGGCGGGGCGGCGTTTGGCGCCGCGGCCCAGTCGCTGGCGGCGGATTACTTCCCCTCCCGCGGTCGCGCCGTGGCCATGGGCATCCTCTCGGCCGGAATCACGCTGGGCGGCGTGCTGGGGATCTGGCTCGGCGGCCGCCTCGAGGCCGCCTATGATTGGCGGACCGCCCTCTTCGCCGTGAGCCTACCGGGCTTCGCTCTGGCCTCCTTGACCATCAGACTGCGGGATCCGGTTCGGCGTCCCCGGATGGTGTCGCTCAAGGCCGCCCTGGATGAGCTTGAGGTGGGGCTCATGGCTATCATGCGCCACTTCGCACCACTGCTGAGCGGTGTCGCCGTCGGTGGCCTGCTTGCCTTCCAGCTCGATCGCGTGTCGGGGGCGGACTCCAAGGTCGACGTCGCCGCGTTCGGGGCGGCCGTGGCCATCGGGCTCGCCTTCAACATCAGAGTATGGGTCCGGCACTTCGCGCGCGCGCCCGCCGAAGGGCCGAGTGCGCTGGTCCGGGTGTTCGGCGATCTGGCCGCCTCGCTCGCGGCGGTGCTGCGCACGCCGACGCTGGTGTACGTCTTCCTGGGCGGTGCGCTCATTTCCTTCGGGGTCAACGGTCTGGTCGGCTGGGCACCGACCTTCATGGCCCGGGAGCTCGGACTCCAGGTGACCGAGGCGGCGACGCTGCTGGGGACCTGGGGTCTCGTGGCGGGCATCGCCGGCGCGCTCTGCGGGGGAGTGGTCGCCGACTGGCTTCGACGCTACACCAAGACGGGGCGGGTGCTGACGATCTCGATCGGGCTGCTGCTGGGCGCGCCGCTCACCGTCTGGCTGCTCACGGTGCGCGATCTGGCCGTATTCGTGCCGGTGTTCTGCGCGGCGTTCTTCTTCATCTCCTGGTACAACGGCCCCATCGCGGCGGTGATCTTCGACGTGGTGCCGGCCCGGATCACCGCGACGGTGGCAGGCGCCTACCTCTGCTTCATCCACCTGGTGGGCGACACGGTGGCGTTTCCCCTGGTCGGTGCGCTGTCCGACCGCTTCGGCCTGGACCGTGCGGTGCTGGTCCTGCCCGGGGTGGCGCTCGCGGGCGGCCTGGTGCTGCTGGGAGCCGCCCGCACCGTGGCTCGAGACATGGCGCGGGTCGCGGCCGAGCCGCTGGCTATCTGAGACTTCGAGACATCAGCTCCATCAACTCCTGGTACATTGCTTCCGCCTGCGCCGGATCGCCCGAGCGAATGGCCTGGGTGGCGCAGTGCTTCAGGTGGTTGTGCAGCAGCGACCGACCCACGCCCCGTAGCGCCTCCTGCACCGAAGAGACCTGCATCAGCACGTCGGCGCAGTAACGCTCCTCGTCCACCATCTTCTGAAGACCCCGGATCTGGCCCTCGATCCGCCGCAGGCGGGTGACGACGGCACGCTTGATCTCCGGGTCGACCGCCGTGGCGTGGGCCCCGTCTCCCGGGCGGGCGGCGCAGGCGCAGGGAGCGATGACGTCGTTCATACCAGGTCCCCTCGCAGAGAGAAGCGGCGCAGCCGCAGACTGTTGGAGATCACGCTCACGGAGCTCAGGGCCATTGCTGCCGCCCCCATCGCGGGAGTGAGGCGAAGGCCGAACACCGGATACAACACGCCGGCCGCGACCGGAATGCCGATCACGTTGTAGATGAAGGCCCAGAAGAGATTCTGCCGAATGAGCCGCATTGTCCGCCGGGCCAGCGCGATCGCGGTGACCGCACCGAGCGGATCGCCCCGCATGAGGGTGATCGCGCCGGCATCGATGGCCACGTCGGTGCCGGTCCCCATGGCGATACCCACGTCCGCCTGGGCTAGGGCGGGCGCGTCGTTGAGGCCATCGCCCACCATGGCGACGACCTTCCCCTGCTCCTGGATCCGGCGGACCTCCTCCAGCTTGCGGTCGGGCAGGACCTCGGCGACGACGCGACGGATGCCGACGGCGTGGGCCACGGCCTCCGCGGTGCGGCGATCGTCGCCGGTGAGGAGCACCGTATCGATGCCCAGCCGCTGGAGCACCGCCACGGCCTGACGGCTGGTCGGCTTCACCGGATCGGCGACGGCAAGCAGACCGGCGAGCCGACCATCCACCACGACGAATGCGGGCGTGCTTCCCTCCGCGGCCAGGCGGTCCGCGTGGGCAGCGAGCGCGGTCGGATCGGCTCCCAGCTCACGCACCAGGGCGGCGTTGCCCACGGCCACTCGCAGGCCCAGAACGGTGCCCACGATTCCGCTGCCGGTGCGACTCTCGAAATCGGTTGCGCTCAGGGCAGCGGCGCCCCGCCGCTCCGCCTCGGCGACAACGGCATCGGCCAACGGGTGCTCGCTCTTCTGCTCCACCGCCGCGGCGAGCTGGAGCAGGCGGGTCTCGTCTCCCGCGAGCTCCGGGTCGATGCCGGGCGCGAGCAGAACCGACCGTACCACGGGGCGGCCGGCCGTGATCGTCCCCGTCTTGTCGAAGACGACCGTGTCGATCGCGTGACTCCGCTCCAGCACTTCACCGCCCTTGATCAGCACCCCGAGCTCGGCGCCGCGGCCGGTCGAAACCATCACCGCAGTCGGCACGGCCAGGCCCATGGCGCAGGGGCAGGCGATGATCAGCACCGTCACGGCGGAGACCAGCCCGTGCAGGTACGCGGGAGCGGGACCGAAGTCGAACCAGATGACGAAGGTTGCGACCGCGATCGAGAGCACGACGGGAACGAAGATCGCGGAAATCCGGTCGGCCAGGCGCTGGATCGGCGCCTTGGATCCCTGGGCCTGCTGCACCAGGCGAATGATCCGAGAGAGCACCGTGTCCTGGCCCACCCGATCGACCTGGAAGCGGAACGCGCCGTTCTGGTTGAGCGTCGCGCCGATGACCGCGTCGCCAGCCCGCTTCGGCACCGGCACCGGCTCGCCGGTGAGCATCGATTCGTCCACGTTGCTGCTGCCCTCGAGCACGGTGCCGTCGGCGGGGAGCTTCTCTCCGGGCCGGACCACGACGACGTCCCGGATGCGCAGCTCCGCCAGACCGATCTCCACCTCCCCGCCATCGCGGATCACCCGGGCGGTCGCCGGACGGAGTCCGATCAACCGGCGGATGGCGCCGGTGGTCTGCCCCTTGGCCCGGGCCTCCAGCAGGTTGCCGAGCAGGACCAGAGCGATGATCCAGCTCACCGCCTCGAAGTAGACCTGCGGCTCGATCCCATGGGCCGCGAACCAGCTTCCCGCCAATGTCAGCACGAGACTGTACAGGAACGCGGCCCCGGTTCCGACCGCGATGAGCGTGTTCATGTCGGCGCTGTGGTGCCGAACCGCGGCCCATGCCCGAGCATAGAAGTGGCGTCCAGCCCAGCCGACGACCGGAATGGTGAGGGCGAGCAGGAGGTATCGTCCGAGGGCGGTGCCGCCGCCCATGCTCGCCCCGGATCGCATGCTCACCAGCATGGCGAGTACGGCGGCAGTGGCGCTCACGGCGAGCTTCCGCCGTAGCTCCCGGACCTCATCGGCGCGGGTCTGGTCCTGCGCCTCGAGCAGATCTTCGGATGAGGCGTCCGGCGAGGGGAGCTCTGCGCCGTAGCCGGTGGAGCGGATGACCTCGACCAGTCCTGCCGGGGAGATCGCGCCCCGGTCATACCTGATTGTCGCGCTGCCGGTCATGAGATTGACATTGGCGCCGGTGACGCCCGGCGTCCGCTCGAGCGTGCGCTGCACCCGCCCGCTGCATGCGGCACAGGTCATCCCGGTCACCGGAATGGTGCACTGGTCCGGAGCATTCGGGGCCGCGGTCGTCATGGCCGTTCTCCCCCGTCGGCGGCGGGAGCCTCCGCGATGACCCGTCCCCGTACCATCCCCATGCCGCAGGTGAACTCGTAGCTGCCGGCACGCACTGGCGTGAACTCCACGGGCGTCGTCCGGTATGGAGGCAGGAAGGTACGAATGCCGAAATCCGGCAGCACCACCTCCTCGGTGCACCCGCTGGTCTCGTCGCGGTAGAACTCGAGCCGCACCGGCCGGCCGGCACGAACCCGCACCACCGCGGGCGAGTAGCCGCCTTTGACTTCGATCCGCGCGCGCTGAGGGCCATCCACCCCCGCCGCGGCCGCCACCTCCGGCGCCTCGGCAAGGAAGAAGTACCAGTTGATCCAGGCGACGGCGCCGATGCCGAGCAGGGTCACGACGATCTGAGCGGTGCTCATCACCATCTCGAGCGCTACGCGCCCGCCTCGGACGGCGTGCTGCTGGCGTGGTAGCCGGCGTTGTCCACGGCCGTTTCGATGCGAGCGGGCGTGGTGATCGACTCGTCGAACCGCAGCTCCGCTCGGCCGATCCGGACCGAATCGATCTGCACCCCTGGCACCGATGCCAGGGCCTGGTTCACCGCGTTGAGGCAGTGGCCGCAGCTCATGCCTGCGATATGGAGTGTCAGGTGCCGCATGGGGACTCCTTCAGGATGTAAGGCGACGACACGCGAGGATTCTACATAGGGGGGAGGGGTATGTCAAGCTATGGTGGCCGCCTCACTTCGCCGCCAGCAGGCTGCAACGAACGCGGGCAGGACGCGACGGCGTGGGCCAGCGCGGCGCCCCGGGAGCCCTCCATCCGACGCCAACCCCTCCGACGGCAACGACTTGCCGGGGTTCCGCCCTCGGCACACCTCCTGCCTCCAAGGCAGACATGTTCTTTCCGGGCAGCCCCGAACCCAACCAGCCTCCGCTGCCCGAAACGGCGGCCGATCCGCTCGTTCCGATCCTCCGGGTCGAGGACGGTCTGGGGGATCCGGTGGCGCTGGCGACCTGGCATGAGGCGCTCTCGAGCGCGCTTTCGGTCGATGTCCCGCATGATCTGCTGGCGCTTTGGCTCTACCCTACCCGGGGTGGCGCGGTGCTCCTCGGTCCCCAAGCCCTTGCGGCGGACGATCTCTCGGTGCCTCTGCCGACTCCTCAGCTCGACGGGACCCAGCTGACCTTCCTGGAAGAGGTGGTGCGGGACGCCGGGTACCGCTCCGTGGTGACCGTGCCCGTACGCTTCGGCCGGCGAGACGTCGGGCTGATGCTGGTGGCCGACCTTCAGTCGTGCCGGTACGGCGACGCCGCCCTGGTCACGCTTCGGCTGGCGACCCACCGGCTCGCACCGCTCTTCGGCCGGCTGGCGCGCCAATGGGATGTGCCGGGCTCCACTTCCCGGCAGTTGGAGCGTATTGCGGCGCTGCTCGACGTGGTTGGCCAGAGCAACGGAGATTCGGGCACGCCGAACCGCTATGTGGCGGCGTTGAGCAGAGCGTTGGAGCCGCTGCTGCCGCACGACCACCTCGAGCTACTCCTGGCGGATGGCCCGCGCGGCCGCTTCTTCCGGCTGGGCGAGCACGCCGGTGGGCCGATGTGGGGCGATCCTTCGCTGGTCATCGGACGGCAGGAGCTCGACGTGAATGAGCTCTTCGGCGCGGAGGATCGCCTGCTCCTCCCCGATACCTACCGCGAGCCTCGCTGGCCCAGGGGGTATTTCAGCTTGACCGAGCCGGCCGGTGGGGAGCCGCGCTCGATCGTGGGAGCCCGGATCGCCGGTCGCAACGGCTTCTCCGCGTTCCTGCTCGCCGGGAGCGTGGGTCACGATCTGTACGTCGACGAGGATGCGGCGCTGCTGGTTCGGTTGGGCGCGCTCATCGCGGCACAGGTGGCGCTGTTCGCGTCCGCCGGCGAGGAGCCCACGCCACCCGAGGCTGGCGGAACGGTCTCCCAGCTCCTGGTCGGCGAGGTCGCCGAGGTGATGGCGGGCAGCAGTGACATGGGCGAGGCGATGTGCCGGGTTTCCGAGCTGGCTGGCCGGCTGCTCCCGTTCGACGCGATGCGCTATGCCATCCGGCTGAGCGAAGGTGACCGGGTGGTGTTGCTCGAGCCCGGTGAGCGGCGGCCGCTGCCCGATCTTCCCCTGATCCCGGTGGCGGGCACGTCCTTGGCCGAGGTGCTGGCGGGGGCGCTGCCGGGCGCGTTTGCGCTGGTGGACGGCGAGGCGCGGCTGATCGTACCGCTCAGGGTCGCCGGCAGAATCCATGGGGCCCTGCTGCTGACCGCGGCTCCCCCAGCCCTGCTCCGCGAGCTGCACGTGCATGCCGCGCAGCAGCTGGCGGACATCGTGGCGCCACACCTGGAGCTGCTCCGCCGAGCGGCGCTCCTGCCGCCGCCGTACATGCCGGGGTGGAAGAAGGTGAGGTAGAGGGAACCCCGCGTTCCGCCGCCCCGCCCTCGCTAGGCCATCTCAACCGCCTCTCTCTCCGCCACCGCGTGCAGCCCGAGCGCCTTCCGGACGCCGAACGCGATCAGCAGCAGCACTCCGAACATGCAGACGACGATCGGGCCTGTGGGCAGGTCGTAGCGAAAGGAAATCAGAAGCCCCGACGCCGAGGCGAGGGCGCCGGTCAACCAGGCGATCACCGCGAGCACCCCCTGCCGGTCGGTGAACTGGAAGGCGATCGCCGCCGGGACCACCAGGAAGGAGAACACCAGCAGCACCCCCGCGATCGGCACCGAGAAGGTGATCACGATGCCGAAGGAGAGATAGAACAGGAAGTCCCACCAGCGGATGCTCCAGCCGTTGGCCAGCGCGGTGGCCGGCTGGAAGGAAATGGTCAGGAATCGCTTCCGCAGCACCCAGTGGAAGAGCCCGAGCACCAGGTAGATGCCGGCCAGCCGGATGATGGTGGGCCAGGTCACCCAGAGCAGGCTCCCGACCAGGATGTCCTTGATCGCCTCGCCGCCTCGTGGGGTGCGGTCGGCCACCAGAATGGCAGCGGCCGACGCGACCACGTACACGATGCCGATGATCGCCTCCTGGGGCACTCGCCCTCCCTCGTCGCTGCGGGTGAGCGCGAACACCGCGGCCCCCAGCGTGGTGAAGCCGAGTGCATAGATGAGCGCGGCGGTCGAATCGGACTGGCTCCCGGCCAGGATGGCCACCGTGGATCCGAGCGCGGCCATCTGGGCCAGCGAGAGGTCGACGAAGATCACTTCCCGGGCGATGACATGCAGGCCCAGATACGAATGAATCGCCACGATGACCAGACAGGCCGCCAGTGGCGGGAGAAAGAGGCTGAGATCCATCAGGTGGCCCCTCCGCCAAACGCCGCGGCCAGTCCACCGACCCAAGCGTTCATCAGATCGAAGTAGGTGTTGACCCCGGGCGCTCCGTTGGTGTTCTCCGGCACGATGACCGCCTTGGCGCCGGTCCGTTGAGCCACCTGCTGGATCTGGTTCCGGTCGAAGTAGTTCGAGGCGAAGAGCACGGGAATCTTTCGCTCCTTCATCAGGGCGATCACCTCCTGCACGTGCTGTGGGACGGGCGCGCACGTACATGTCGAACTCCGATGCGTTGAAGAGAGCGCACCCATGCGGGCACGCGGCTGATCAAACGAATCGGAGGATGGGTCGGGCTCGTGAGCTCGGGGAACGGGTGAGGACGACGTGACGGACGCTGGTGTCCGGCTGGGGAACCGCTCGGCGGATCAGATCCGCCGACGCCACCAGAACGGCCGTGGATGCTGGGGCGCAGGGCGGGAAGAGCGCAGCCTGGCAGAAGGGGCAGGTGGATTCGTCGTGGACCGGGGCCGGGAGCGGCGCCCTGGAGGAGGTGATACTGGCCGTCGCCTCGAATGGGGTGGGCGGCTCGACCGCCCGTTCAGGGGTCACTCCCCACAGCAGTGGGCTCGCAGTGAGCAGCAGCAGGAGGAGGCGTCCGGGTCGCATTCGATGAATGCTTAGCGGCTAGGCCACCCGATTCAAGCCTCCGCCAGCGGCAGCCGCCTCACGGGACCGTCGACCGGGAGCATGAACCAGAAGGTTGAGCCCTTTCCCGGAATCGAATCCGCGCCGATGGCGCCGCCGTGCAGCTCCACGAACTTCTTGCAGAGCGCGAGTCCCAGCCCGGTCCCCTGCGCTTGCCGGCTGGCCGAGCTGTCCACCTGACTGAACTCCTGGAACAGCTTGGGCATATCCTCCGGGCTGATGCCGATCCCCGAGTCGATGATCGAGACCCAGACCACCTCCTGGGTCTGCATCCGCTGCTCCTCCCCGGAGCGATCGGAGGGCAGCGGGAGCGGGGCCTGGGTCCGGATCGCGGCCAGCCGGATGGTGCCCGCTTCGGGGGTGAACTTGGAGGCGTTGGAGAGCAGGTTGAAGAGCACCTGCCTCACCCGAACGCCATCGGCCACCACGGCGAGGGACGACCCTTCGAGCTGCAGGTCGCACTCCTGGCGCTTGGCACTCCGAAGGCTGGCGGTATCCGCCACCGCTCCGGTGATGGCCTCGCGCAGATCGGTGCGTCCCAGGCTGAGGGTCATGCGGCCCGCCTCGATCTTGGAGAGGTCGAGCACGCTGTTGATCAGCTGAAGCAGGTGCCGGCCATTGCGCAGCACCGAATCGAGGAAATCGCGCTGCTGCTCGTTGATCTCTCCCGCGCCTCCCGCCAGGAGCAGATCGGAGAAGCCGATGATGGCATTGAGCGGTGTGCGCAGCTCGTGCGACATATTGGCCAGGAACTCGCTCTTGAGCCGGGTGGCCCGCTGCAGCTCCAGATTCTTGGCACCGAGCGCGCGCTCGTTCCGCCGGCTCTCCTCCAGCACTGCCGTGCGGTCCAGTCCCACCACGACCTGGTCGCCCAGGATCTGGAGCAGCTGGAGGTCGTGATCGGTGAAGAACCGCCCGTCCCGCCGGTTGTAGACGCTCACCGTACCGAGCACCACTCCCGCAGAGCGCAACGGAACCGCGGCGGTGGTCTTGAGGGTGACGGTCAGCTGGGGGATCTGATACGACCGCGGGTCCGTGGACATGTGATCCGACAGCAACGGCGTGCCGTTGGTCACCACCCACCCCAGCATCGAACCGTCGACCGGAATGAGCTGTCCTCGTACGCGGCTCAACGGCCCGGTCGCCGCGGAGACCCGGAGAAAGCGGCCCTCCTCGACCACGAAGGTGACCGCCCCGCTTTCCGCCTCGAGCAGCTCCGCGGCCGTCCCCGCCACCTCCTGGACCAGACCGGCGAGATCGGTGCCCGCCAGGAGCGCGGCAGCCAGATGGCGCAGCCGTTCCAGCTCCCGATTGCGCGCCGCCGCGCTCTCCAGGGCCCGCTGCAGCTCCTGCCGCCGGTGCCGGCCCAGCGCCTCCATCCGGCGGACCACCAGGAGGGTGAGGATGGTGGTCATCAGGGGGAGAAGGATGCCCAGCCAGTGGTCGCGGAAGGCGAAGTACACGCCGATCCAGCCGACCACGAAGGCCAGGACCGACAGCGCCTCGGGCCTGGAGGGCCGGCGCATTTCAGTCCGGCTCTTCCCGAAGAAGCTCGCGGAAGGTGGTCTCGCCGGTGGCCAGCATCCGCCGCAGGTAGGGCCGGCAGAGCCCGCACTGTCCCCCACAGCCGGTCTCGCGAATGAGCTCGGGCAGTGACCAGCTCGCCGCCCTGGCCTGGGGGAGGAGCTCGGCGAACGGCACGCGCTGGCAGACGCACATGGTCACCAGGACGGGTGCCATACCTACGGGTTGGTCGGGCGCAGATCCAGTTCGCTCACCAGCGCCCGGGTCGGGAGGGCAAGGGCATGGAGGATAGTATCGGCAACATCTTCCGGACGTAAAATCCTTTGGGGGTCGGACCGGAGCATCGGCTGGTCCTGCAGCATGCCGGTGGCGACTGAGCCGGGGCAGAGGGTGATGACCCGGATGTTCTCCTTCCGGAGCTCGAGCATGAGCGACCGGCCGAAGCCGAGCACGGCGTGCTTGGACGCGGTATACGCCGTCCCGCCGACGAAGCCGTTCCGCGCGGCAAGGCTGGCGACGTTCACGATGGCCCCCGCGCCTCGCCTGCGCATGGGAGGGAGCACCGCGCGGGTCATGAGGAAGAGACTCCGGAGGTTGGTCGCCATGGTTGCGTCCCACTCCTCCAGCGAGAGCTCCTCGAACGGACGGGCGATCAGCACGCCCGCGTTATTCACCAGCACGTCGATCTCACCGATGGCGGCGACGATCCGCTCCACCGCGGCGGCCGCCTGGACCGCATCGCCGACATCCGCCGGATGGCCCGCGGCCTCGATTCCCTCTCCCCGGAGCTCCGCCACCAGCCCATCGACCTTGGCGGCCGTTCGGGCGCACACCCCGACGCGGTAGCCAGCGCGGCCGAGCGCGAAGGCGGTGGCGCGGCCGATCCCGTGGGTCGCGCCGGTGACGAGGGCGGTGATGCTGGGCGGCATGGTGAATTCTACCTCTCACTTTCGGAGTGCCGCCACCTGGGTGGACAGCAGGTCGATCCGACGGATGAGCTCGGCGTAGCGCGCGGTCTCGGTCACCTGCGCCTTGGCCTGAAAGTAGATCGTGCCGTTGGGATACAGCACGGCCCGCTCGACGTCGTCCAGCCAGTCGAACCCTCGCTCATGCGCCTTGGCGGTGAGCTCGCCGGCGTTGATGTGCAGCCGCTGCATCTCCCGCTCCTGCAGACGCCCCTGATCGATCAGCACGATGTCGCGCTCGCCGGACTGCATGTGCTCCGTCGAGGCGCCCCGATAGTAGGCCCGCACCAGTAGTGCGTTGACGCCGAGCAGCGCCGCGGCGCCCAGGACGCCGCCCAGGAGCGAGCTGTCGTTCCCGATGATGGCGTTCTGAACCGTATTGGCCAGGGTCAGCAGCACCACGAAATCGAACGGGTTGAGCTGCGCCAGGATGCGCTTGCCGAAGGCCTTGAGCCCGATCACCAGCAGGAGGTAGACCACCACCGGGCGGATCACCTTCTCGATCAGCGAGACGGGATGGGCGACGCTGTCCGGCGTCCCCAGGTGCATGAGGTTGGACCAGAGCGTGTGCCAGTCGATCGGGTGCATCGGTCGGCTCTCCCACGATTAGCTTCCGTTCATGACGTTGCCGCTGCAGCATCCGATAGTACGCTCCAACCGAAGCACCCGTAAGCCCGACGAGCCGCGCCCCGGATGGCGGGAGCGGTTGCAGGCGGTCCGCCACGTGCCGCGACTGCTGCGGCTGGTGTGGGAGACCGAGCCCCGCTACGTGGTCGGCATCTTCGTGCTCCGCGTGGCGCGCGCGCTGGTACCGCTGGCGGTGCTCTGGATCGGCAAGCTGATCGTGGACGAGGTGATCCACGCGGTGGGGGCGGCCCGAGGCGGCGGAGCGGTGGCGTGGGAGCGGCTCATCGAGCTGGTGGCGCTGGAGCTGCTCATCGCCCTGGCGGGCGAAGGGCTGGCGCGGCTCTCCGCCCTGTTCGAGAGTCTGCTGGGAGATCTCTTCGCCAACCGCACCAGCGTGGAGCTGATGCGGCACTCCGCCACGCTGGACCTGGAGCAGTTCGAGAACGCCGATCTGTACGACAAGCTGGAGCGGGCCCGGCGGCAGACGGTCGGGCGGATCGGCCTCTTTACCCTGCTGCTTTCGACCGTGCAGGACGCCATCACCTTCGCCACGCTGGCCGCGGCGCTGGCGGTGTACGTCCCCTGGCTGCTGGTCCTGCTGCTGGTGGCGGTACTCCCCTCGCTCCTGGGGGAGACCCACTTCGCCTCCCTGGGCTACTCGCTGCTCTACTCCTGGACCCCGGAGCGCCGGCAGCTCGATTACCTGCGCTATATCGGCGCCAGCGACATCTCGGCCAAGGAGCTCAAGCTCTTCGGCCTGTCGGATTTTCTGGTGGGGCGCTACGACCGGCTCTCCCGCGACTTCTACGAGGCCAACAAAGCGCTCGCGGTCCGGCGGAGCGTCGTCTCGAGCCTGCTGGCCGCGGTGGGAACGCTGGGATATTACGGCGCGTATGGGGTGATCATCTATCTGACCGTGATCGGGTATCGCTCGCCGGCGGGGCTGTTCACCATCGGTGTGCTGACCTTTCTCGCCGGATCGTTCCGCCAGAGCCGCGACCTGATTCAACGGGTCCTGCTCTCGCTCTCGCAGGTCTACGAGCAGAGTCTCTATCTGGACGACCTGTTCACCTTCCTGGAGCTTCAACCCCGGATCCGGCCCCAGCCGGGCGCTCGGCCCGTGCCGGTTCCGATCCGAGCCGGCTTCGTGTTCGAGAACGTGGGGTTTCGCTATCCCGGCGCGGAGACCTGGGCGGTGCGGGGCCTCGACTTCACGCTGGCTCCGGGGGAGCGGGTGGCACTGGTGGGCGAGAACGGAGCAGGCAAGACCACGCTGGTCAAGCTGCTCGCCCGTCTCTACGATCCCACCGAGGGGCGGATCCTGCTCGATGGAGTCGACCTCCGCGAGTACGACATCGAGAGCCTCCGGCGGAACGTCGGCGTCATCTTCCAGGATTTCGTCCGCTACGACTTCGTCCTGCGGGAGAACATCGCGGTCGGCAACATCGGTGGCTTGGAGGACACACCGCGGATCGAGGCGGCCGCCCAGCGGAGCCTGGCCAATTCCGTCGCCGAACGGCTGGCCGGCCGCTACGACCAGATGCTGGGCCGGCGCTTCGAGGGAGGCGTCGAGCTCTCCGGGGGCGAATGGCAGAAGGTGGCGCTGGCCCGAGCCTACATGAGGGACGCTCAACTGCTCATTCTGGACGAGCCGACCGCCGCGCTCGACGCTCGTGCCGAGTACCAGGTCTTCCTCCGTTTCTCCGAGCTCACCGCCGGGCGGATGGCGGTGCTTATCTCCCACCGGTTCTCCACCGTGCGGATGGCGGACCGGATCCTGGTGCTCCAGGGTGGCGAGCTGGTGGAGCAGGGGACCCACGAGGCACTGGTGGAGCTCGGCGGCCTCTATGCGGAGCTGTTCCATCTGCAGGCGGCAGGGTATCGGTAGGACTGGCCGCGCGCCGGGCCCGCCCGCCGCCGAATTGACAACCCGATGCCGGGAGACCACCTTGGAAATCCAACCTATCCAAGGAGGTGGAGGCCATGAAGGTCTATGGCTCCAACGCCATCCGCAACGTGGCGTTCGTTGGCCACGGAGCGAGCGGGAAGACATCCCTCGTCGATGCACTCGCATTCGTATCCGGAGCCGGCCGGCGCCACGGCTCGATCAAAGACGGTACGACGCTGACCGATTACTCCCCCGATGAAATCGAACGTAAGCACTCGATCAGCCTCGGCTTAGGCTACGCCGAGTGGCTCGACACCAAGATCAATCTCCTCGACACCCCCGGGTACCTCGATTACTTCGGCGAAGTCGTCACCGGCCTGCACGCCGCCGACGCCGCCGTCGTGGTGCTGAGCGCGACCGGGGGTGTCGAAGTCGGCACCGAGAAGGTCTGGGAAGTCTGCGACCAGCTCCACCTTCCGCGGCTCCTGTTCGTCTCCCAGATGGACAAGGACCACGCCGACTTCGAGCGGGTCTTCACCGACATCAAGACCCACCTGACCCCCAAAGTGGTCCCGGTGGAGATCCCCATCGGTGAGGGTCACGATTTCCACGGGATCATCAATCTCTTCTCGGGCCATTGCCACTTCTATAAGAAGGGGACCAAGACCGGCGAGTACGAGGTCGTCCCCATCCCGGCCGAGTACCAGGCTCGCTTCGAGGAGTACACCGAGCACCTGACCGAGGCCGTGGCCTCGACCGACGACTCGCTCATCGAGCGCTACCTGGCCGGCGAGGCGATCCCCCGGTCAGAGTTCATCGACGGCATCAAGAAAGCGATCGTCGCCGGGCAGATCGTCCCGCTCTTCTGCGGCAGCGGCGAGCTGACCTATGGGGTCCGCACGCTGCTCAAGAAGATGGTGGAGCTCCTGCCCGCGGCCGGCGAAGTCACCCCGCCGGTCGAGGCGCCGCTGGTGGGCCGGGTCTTCAAGACCCACTCCGAGCCGCACGTGGGAGATGTCACGCTCTTCCGGCTCTATTCGGGCGAGCTCCGGAACGGCGACGAGGTCTGGAACGCGGAGCACGAGGTGGCGGAGAAGCTCAACCACCTCTCGATCCAACAGGGAAAGGACCGGATCGAGGTGGAGCGCCTCTCGGCGGGCGACATCGGCTCAGTCGCCAAGCTGCGCAACACCCACACCGGCGACACCTTCTGCCGGGCCGACCGCCCGGTGCGGCTTCCCCCCATCCCCCTGCCTGAGTCTGTGGCCACCTCCGCCGTGCTGGTCAAGCAGCGGGGCGAGGAGGACAAGCTGGCCGCGGGGCTCCACAAGCTGCACGAGGAGGATCCCACCTTCCAGTTCGAGTACAGCTCCGAGCTGGGCCAGACCCTCATTCACGGGATGGGCGAGCGGCACTTCGACACCATCCTCCATCGGCTGGAGCGGAAGTTCGGAGTGCACGCAGAGCTGATCCGCCCCCGGGTGGCCTATCGCGAGACCATCAAGGGCAAGGCCGAGGGGCAGGGCAAGCACAAGAAGCAGAGCGGCGGCCGCGGGCAGTACGGCGACTGCTGGGTGCGCTTGTCACCTCGCCCGCGGGGTGCCGGCTATACCTTCGTGGACGACATCGTGGGCGGCGTCATCCCCAATAAGTACATCCCGGCGGTCGATCGCGGGGTGCAGGAGGCGGCCGAGCGGGGAGTGGTGGCGGGCTATCCCCTGGTGGACTTCCAGGCGGAGTGCTACGACGGCTCCTACCACGACGTCGACTCCAATGAAATGTCGTTCAAGATGGCCGGCATTCTGGCGTTCAGGAACGTGGCGCCCAAGGCGCGGCCGGTGCTGCTGGAGCCGCTGGTCGAAGTCGAAGCCTGGGCACCGGACGACGTGCTCGGCGACGTGATGGGCGACCTCAGCGCTCGGCGGGGCCAGATTCTGGGCACCGAGGCGGACGGCCGGCTCACCAAGGTCCGGGCCATCGTGCCGGAGGCGGAGCTCTACAAGTACTCCACCACGCTGCACTCCATCACCCACGGCCGCGGCACCCATCGCCAGAAGTTCCACGGGTACGCCGAGGCTCCCCCCGAGGTTGCGGCGCGGGTGGCGGAGGAGAATCAGAAGGAGCACGCGGTCGCGTCCTAGCGTGTACCGGGTCCTGGCCGAGATCGTCGTCGGATTCCACGTGGGGTTCGTGCTGTTCGTGGTGCTGGGAGGTCTGCTGGTGCTGCGCTGGCCCCGCCTGGCGTGGCTGCACCTGCCGGCGGCGGTCTGGGGGGCCTTGATCGAATTTGCCGGCTGGATCTGTCCGCTCACCCCGCTGGAAAACCGCCTCCGGCGGGCGGGGGGCACGGCAGGGTACGCGGGTGGTTTCGTCGAGCACTACCTGCTGCCCGTGCTCTATCCGGTGGGGCTCACACGCGGCGTGCAGTACGTCCTTGGGGCCGGCGTGGTGCTGGTGAACGCCGCCGTGTACTGGTGGGTGTTTCGCCGGGTCAGGCGGTCTCCCGCTTCGGCTTGACGGGGCGCCTGCGCTCCTGCCGCATCTCGAAGCCGGGCTGAACGAGGTATTCGGGGTCGGTCGTACGGGCCCCGACCGCCGTCTCCTGGGGCTGCCGGTAGACGTATCGCTGCCCCCGGAAATTCCGCAGCACGACCTCCTCGTCCGTCATGCTGATCACGTACTGGGGAAGCAGCGGGATCTTGCCGCCGCCGCCCGGGGCATCGATCACGAAGTAAGGATTGGCCAACCCGCTGGTCCAGCCGCGCAGCGCCTCCATGATTCGGATGCCGGCCTGGACACTGGTCCGGAAGTGCTCTCCCCCTGCCACCTGATCGGCCATATAGATGTAGTAGGGGCGCACCCGGGCCATCAGCAGCCGCTGCATCAGTTCCTTCATGACCATCGGATCGTCGTTCACGCCCTTGAGCAGTACCGTCTGGCAGCCCAGCGGGATACCGGCATCGGCCAGCATGCCCAGACCGTGAACGGCGGCTGGTGTGAGCTCGTCGGGATGGTTGAAGTGGGTATTGATGAAGAGCGGATGGAAGCGCTTGAGCGTGGCACACAGCTCCGGAGTGATCCGCTCGGGCAGGTGGCAGGGGATCCGGCTGCCGATCCGGATGATCTGGAGGTGCGGGATGGCCCGGAGCCGGGTCAGGATGGCGTCGAGCCGCCGGTCGTTCAACAGCAGCGGGTCGCCACCCGACATGATGACGTCGCGGATTTCGGTGTGCTGCTCCAGATACTGGAACGCGGACTCGAACTGCGACATCGGGATCTTCTCGGGATCGCCCACCTTGCGCCGCCGGGTACAGAAGCGGCAGTAGCTGGCGCAGACCGGGGACACCAGGAAGAGCGCCCGGTCGGGATACCGGTGGGTGATGTTGGGCACCGGACTATCCGCGTCCTCGTTGAGCGAGTCCACCATGCCGTCCACCACGTTCAGCTCCTCGACGGTGGGGACGTACTGCCGCCAGATCGGGTCGTCGGGCGACTTGATCAGGTCGACCATGGCGGGCGAGATCCGGAACTCGAAGTTCTCCGCGGCCTGGCGGAGACGGTCGAGGTCGGGGAAATGCTCCGGACCGAACTTGGCCGCGAGCGCCTCCAGCGACATGATGGAGTTCTTCTTGAGGACCTCCTGCCAGCTCTCCATGAGGCTACCCGTCCTCCCTGCCTATCGACTGCGAGTGGAGAGGGACTTCACGTAGACGACCTGATCGTCGCCCGGCGCGTAGAAATTGGGGATGGTGGCCGCGACCGCGTACCCGCGGGCCTGGTAGAAGGCCCGGGTGCCCCGGTAGTCGGGGCGGCCGGCGGTTTCCACCACGATGAGCCGGGCGATGCCGATCAGGCGCCGCTCCATGCCATGGAGGAGCGCGGTGCCGATGCCGGCCCGCTGGCGCGCCGGGTCCACGGCCATCCAATAGAGGTCGTAGGTGCCCAGGGTGCACGGGGTGGGACCCCAGCAGATCCACCCCGCCAGGGATCCCTCGTGCTCGGCCCCCAGCGCGATATAGTCGGGTGAACCGGCCACCGCGCCATCGAAGACCTCGAGGGCGACCGGGATCTCCTCCTCGCGGAAGAGCCCGGCCGCACGGGTGATCTCCTCGATGCGGCCGCGGTCGGCGGCGTTGAGGGTGCGAAGGACAGCGGAGGTCAGGGTGCCGCTCACGCGGCGGACACCCCACTGACCAGGGCGGCGGCGGCGCTGTGGCTCTGAGACCGCATGAGTGCCTCGTCCACGACCTGCATGACCAGCTCGTCGTAGCTCCAGCCGAAGGCTCGGCCCATCCGGGCGAGACCGGCGTTGCTGGAGAGGTCCGGACCGGGATTCACTTCGAGCACGTACGGCTGCCCATCGTCATTGACCCGCAGATCGACCCGGCCGTATCCCTCGCCGCCACACATATGGAGCCAGGCGTCCCGCGCCACCGCGGCGACCCGGTTGGCCAGATCCTCGGGGATGTCGGCGGGGCAGATCGGCACGGTGCCTTCATCCTCCGGGCTTCCCGGCAGCCACTTGGCGGCGTAGCTCACGATGGGCCAGGTGCCGTCGGGCATGCCTTCGAACCGGATCTCGGCGATGGGCAGCATCCGCTGTCCGACGAAGCCGACGTTGAACTCCCGGCCGGCCACGTATTCCTGGACCAGCACCTCTTCGAACTGCTCCAGCATCTGGGCGACCCGCTTCTTGAGCGCCCGCTTGGAGGTGCAGACCGCCCCGTTATCGATCCCCACGCTCGCATCTTCCGCCGAGGGCTTCACGATGGCGGGCAGGGGAAACTCCGACGGTGTCTTGTTGGCCTGGGCCAGGGCGAAGGCCGGCACCGGGAGCCCCGCCGCGGAGAGCAGGGTGTTGGCCACGTGCTTCCGGTGGCAGACGGTGGTGGGCCAGGTGCGGCATCCGGTAAAGGGGACGCCGCTCAGCTCCAGGGTCGCGACGACGAGGTCCTCGTACTTGGCGTGGCCGTTGATCCCCTCGCACAGGTTGAAGACGAGGTCGGCCCGGCGGGCGCGTGAAAGCCAGCGGAAATCGCCCAGGCGGACCGGCAGGAGGTCCACCTCGTGCCCCCGACGGCGGAGCACGTCGCGGATCTCGTGGACGTTGCCGACCACCGCGGCCACGTCCTGGGGACTCCACTCATCGCTGCCTGCATCGTACAGGATCGCAACTCGCATCAGGCTACCTCCGCCAGGAGAGAACGGCCGCTGATCCGGCGCCAGGCGATGTCGGCGACGGTGCGGATGAGATCGTCGTAGCTGATCCCGGCGGCCCGCGCGGCCTTGGGGAAGCAGGAATTGTCCCGCGGATCGGGCAAAATGCCCGGCAGCGGATTCAATTCGACGACCATCGGGCGATGGTCAGCGTCGCAGCGAATATCGACGCGGCACCAGTCGCGGCATTCCAAGGCGTGGTAGGCGCCCAAGGCGGCGGCGCGGATGTGCTCGGCCAGTGCGTCAGAGATCGGGGCCGGGCAATCGAAGATCTCCAGAGGATGGCTCGGCGAGTCCCACAGCCACTTCGCTTCGTAGCCGTAGATCGGCGGCGCACCCGGCGGCAGCGTATCAAAGTCCATGCCGACGATGGGCAGGCAGCGCGCCTCCTCGTCGTTGCCGAGCACCGCGACGGTGAACTCGGGACCCGGGAGATAGGTCTCGATGAGCACCGGCTCCGCGTAGGTGGCGAGCAGGCTGGCGACCTGGCGGACCAGCTGGGTGCGGTTCTTACAGACGCTCCGGACGCTGACGCCCTTGCCCGATCCCTCGAACGCCGGCTTGACGAAGAGCGGAAACGGGAGCTGCACGTTGCGCGCATCATCCGGGCTCCGGGCCAGGATGAAGGGGGCCGTGGGCACGCCGTGATACGTCAGCACCTCCTTGGCGCGCCGCTTGTCGAGGGCGAGCCCGAGGGTGAGCGGATCGGAGGCGTGACAGGGGACGCCGAGAAACTCGCAGATGGCCGGAACGTGGCCCTCGCGGTTGGGGCCGTACAGCCCTTCGGCGATGTTGAAGACGAAGTCGGGGCGGATGAGCGCGAGCCGCGCGGGGAAGCTGGCGTTGGCCTCCAGCCGGTAGACCTGGCCGACCGAGCTGAGCGCCTGCTCCACCGCGTCGATGGTGGCGGGCTCGTCCCACTCGGCATAGAGATCGGGCTGGGAAAGATCGGAGCGCAGCGACCGGCTGGGTTCGTCGGGAGAGGGGGAGTCGGGAGTCGCCCCGGCTGGACTAGCCGGCGCCGTAGGTTTGAGATTGAAGGCGAGTCCGATCCGAACTGCCAAAGGTGTCCCTCTACAAAAAAGGCCGTCTGCGAGAGACGAGCCGCGACGAGTTGACTGCTTCGACGAAACTAAGTTAAGAAAAAGGCTTCGGTCGCACAATAGGTTTTGCGAAAGTCGCGACGCGAATTCCCATCGCGCGCGCTCGTCGTGACGACGCTCACACCTTGTGATACCCGACGCGTCCCGCCTCACCGCCCTCGGCGGAGGCGTAGAGCTCGAAGTCGTCGAACAGCGCGGGCGCCTCCGCCTGCAGCCGGCGAAGACAGGCCACCGCCATCCGCCGGATCTCCAGCTCCGCCCCCTCGCCCAGACGCAGCTCGAGCATGGTGCGCCAGGCGCGGACGTTGGCGCTCGCCACGATCTTCACCTCGGTGGCATTGGGCAGCACGCTCCGCGCCGCCTCCCGCGCCAGCTTCCTCCGATGCACCTTGTCGCTCACCCAGGCGTAGCGGGTCATCAGATGCTCCACCGCGCCGACGTAGGCGGCCTGGGCCGCCTGCACCTGCGCCGTCCACTCCGCCTCCAGCGCCGCGTCGCCCAGGATCGCCGGCGGCATCACGAAGGCGGCATGGGACTCGTCGACGTAGCGCTGGGAGAGCTGGGAGTAGCCCCACCCGGCCCGGTGGCGCACCAGCTCGTGACTGCAGGAACGGGAGATCCCTTCGATCAGCATGACGTAGGTGGAGTGCTCGAAGACCGACCCGTGTCCCTGGCTGAGGATGTTCCGGAGGTATTCCGCCGTCGTCCGCCCCGCCGGATTGTGCTGGCTCATGTAGCAGAGTCGCCCGGCGAACTCCGCGATCCGCTCACCGTCGCTGGAGTCGCCCTTCCACTGGACCGCCAGATGGCTCGGCTCGAGAAACTGAGGACGGGCGATGAGTGTGACGCGAGGCTCGCGGATGATGTCCATGGGGCGTGACGTGGTTGAATGATGAGAAGGGCCGCTTGGAGCGGCGCTCGGGTGCCTCATGCCAGCTCCAACCGGCTCCGGGCGTATCCGCCGGTCTGCTCGATCTCCCGGAGCCCGTGGGCGATGTCCGCGGGAAGTGCCAGGGCGTGCGCGCCCACCTTGAGCCGGCTCACCGCCGGCTGGCCGGACGGAAGGATAACGCCGGGATTGAGAATTCCGAGGGGATCGAAGGCGCGCTTCACCCGCTGGAAGAGCGCGACCACCTCCTCCCCATACACCCGCGGCAGCAGGCCAGCCCGAAGCCGGCCGTCACCATGCTCGCCCGAGGGGGTGCCGCCCAGCCGGACGAGGGTGTCGGTGACCTCCTCCAGGAGCGAGGCGACCGCGTCCTCCCAGTCCGCCCGGGCCAGCTCCGGCAGCAGGTTCACGTGCACGTGGCCGTCGCCGGCATGACCGAAGATCACCACCTGAAGACCGCGGGACGCCGCCGCGGCGCGGACCGCGCGCACGTACTCCGCCATCCGCTCCACCGGCACACAGCCGTCCTCGATCACCTGCAGCGAGCGGCGATCCTCCGGCAGCCGCGCGAGGATCGGGCTGGCCGCGTGCCGCAGCGCCCAGAGCCGCTCGCCGGCCGCTTCGGTCAGGCCGATGTTGACGCCCGCGGCCCGGGGGCGAATGGCGGCGGCGGCACGCTGGACCCGCCGCCGCACGTCGTCGGATGAATCGCCCTCGAACTCCACCAGGAGCATCGCGTCGCTGCCGGATTCGCCGACCAGCTCGAGGAAGCTCCGGTCGAGCAGCTCCAGTGCCGAGGGCTCGTGGGTCAGCAGTGCGGCGACGGCGTCGCTCAGGCCGTCCAGCGAGCGCAGCGCCACGCGGAGACCGGCGCGATGCAGCGGCAGGAGATCCAGCCGCCACTCCACCGCCGTCACCAGAGCGAGGGTGCCTTCGGACCCGACCACCAGGTCGAGCAGGTCGCCCGAGGCGAGAAACGCGTCCAGGGCATAGCCCGAGGAATTCTTCCGGGTCCGGGGGAAGCGTCCGGCGATCACCTCGCTGGCCGCGCGAACGGCCGGCGCGGCGTCCGACTCGAATCGCTCGATGGCGCGGGCGGACGGCCCCGCCGCGGTCACCGGCGGGGCTCCGCGCCGGAGCTCGACCACCTCGCCATCCGCCGTCACCAGCTCCAGCGACTCCACCCAGCGGCGCACGCTGCCGTAGCGCACCGATCGCGCGCCGGACGCGTTGGTGGAGACCAGGCCACCGAGCGTTGCCCAGCGGCCACTGGAGGGGTCGGGAGGGAGCCTGAGCCGGTATGGGTCGGCCGCCGAATTGAGCTCCGCCAGCGTGAGGCTCGCGCTGGTGCGGGCGCGCCGAGCGGCGGGATCGATCTCCCGCCGGCGAGGCATTCCGGTGAGATCCACCACCACGCCGTCGCCGACGTTCCCGCCGCCCATGCCGCTGCCCGCCCCACGCGGCACCAGGTGGACGCGGTGCGTCGCCGCCCAATGGCAGAGCGAGGCGAGGTCTTCCCGGTCGGCGGGCACGCAGACGGCCGCGGGCAGGATCCTGAAGATCCCGGCGCCTTCGGCATAGGCGCCACGTGCGCGCTGATCGGTGCGGAAGAGACCACGGATGGCTGGGGGAGGCAGCATCGCCCAAAGCTAATTACCTTGTTCCCGTATGCCGGAGACTCCCCGCGCCCAACTGATTCACATCGACGTCGATCGCCGGCTGGGACACGAGTGGGATGAGTGGGACGGGCAGCCACTGCCCAACCAGGGCAACTACGACTCCAAGCCGGCGCTGTTCTTCAAGTGGTCGGCCGCCGCGCTGCTGGTCGGGTTCGGCGCGATCGGCATCCTCCTCTACCTCCTCGGCCCCCGTCTCGCGACGCTGCACTCCGCTCTTCCCAGCATCCTGTGGAGCGCGCTGGCCGTTGCCGGCGCGCTGCTCTCGCTCTGGTGGGCGGTCCTACTCCTTTCCTATGCCACGGGGCGGAGGCTCTTGCCCGAGCGGCTCGCGGAGCGAGGGCCGTTCCTCCGGCTGATGCGGCTCACCTCCAGGGTGGCGGACCGCTTCGGCCGGCGGGACTGGGTCGAGAATGCCGCGGTGAAGGTGTACAACGGACTGGCGGTGCTGCGGGGGAGAAAGGTCGGAAAGGGCGAGCTGCTGCTCCTGATTCCGCGCTGCCTCTCGAAGGAGACTCTCGACGGGGTGCTCGGTATCGCCGGGCGGTATGGCGTTCCGGTCTTCGTGGCCACGCGAGGTCAGCTGGCGCGTCGGGTGATCCGCGAGCGCCGGCCGCGCGCTGTGGTGGCCGTCGCATGCGAGCGCGACATGGTGAGTGGCCTGCACGACGTGGCGGGGAAGATCCCGGTCCTCGGCCTCACCATGACCCTGCCGGCGGGACCCTGCAAGGACGCCCGGCTGAACCTGGGGCAGCTGGAGGAGTGGGTGAGGGCGTACGTGGTGTAGAGTGACAAGGTGAGGCAGGGTGGGGCAGGGGGTGGAGGCGCGGAACGCGCTGTTGCCCTGCCCACCTCACCTTGCCCCACCTTGCCCCACCTTGCCCTACCCTGCCCCACCCTACCTCACCTTACCCCACCTTCCTCCGGCTCCTGCTCTCCTTCTGTCGGCCGGACGTTCGATTGCGCCGGCTGCTGCGCCTCCGGGGGCGGCGGGCCGCCGTAGCGCTTGACCAGATCCTGCAGCAGGGCGCGGACCTTCACCGCCACCGGATGATCGCGCGGCACCTCGCGCTCCAGATCCCGAGGAGGGAGCGATGGGTCGAGCAGCGGCTGGTAGAGGGTCTCGACCGTGAGCAGCGTGTTGCCGGGACGGGCGGGATCGGCCCAGGCGCGGACCCGGACCACACCGGTGCCGATGGGACGCCGGGAGCTCCGCTTTCCGGTGGCGGAGTCGAACCAGCGGCTCTCGATGTACCCGTCCCGTAATTCCACCCGCGAGGCCGGTATCGACTCCGCCTTGAGGCCCTCGGCCAGATGGCGGGTGGCCTCCGGCTGGGAGAGCCGGACCTCGGTGACCGCTGCCTCGGGCAACGGCGCGAACGTCGGCCGGGTGGTCGAAGGCTGACAGGCCAGCAGGCCGGCGATGAGCGCGGGCAGCGCTCGCGGGAGGCCCATCGCTCAGTCCTTGTGTGGAGGGGTGCCGGGTGGATGGCTGTGGCCGGCCGGCGCCGCGGAATCGGCGGCGTGCTCGTGC
Organism: Gemmatimonadales bacterium; assembly: GCA_036265815.1. Lineage (NCBI taxonomy): Bacteria > Pseudomonadati > Gemmatimonadota > Gemmatimonadia > Gemmatimonadales > Gemmatimonadales bacterium. The sequence goes on along the minus strand of DATAOI010000052.1, from coordinate 94,328 downwards.
CCCTCGGAATCGGTGGCGTGCTCCTGCGCCTCGGCCGCCGAGTCGTGCTCCTCGCCCATCGGCTCGTGCTCCTCCGCCTCCCCCCCATGGTGATGGTGGCCCTCTGCCCGCTCGTGCAGCTCCTGCTTCAGTGCCTCGGAGGGAATGCCCGCGGCGTGCTCGAAGACCATCTTCCCCCCGTAGGCACCCGTGGCGACGAGCACTCCCGCGCCGGTCAGCGAGACCACGAGCGAGAGGGTGCGTTCCGCGGCACTCATCCGCCGCTCGCGCACGATCCGCCACACCACCAGCACGGTGAAGATGCCCAGGGTGACGAGCGCGAGCGTCTCGTGGGTTTTCATGATGGCGTGGACCGCCTCGCCGTGGGCGATGTGGTCCTCGGCCTGCAGGCCCGAGAGCACCGCCAGCCCGGCACCGATGGTACCCGCGATCATGGTCACGAAGCCGGCCTGCCGGAGCGAGGGGCGCCCGGTGAGCGCCCCCAGGAGATCGAACAACACGGCGGTGGCCAGCAGGGCGGCCGGCAGGTCGTTCAGGGCGGCGTGCAGCCGGGGCCAGTCGTAGCCGAACATCAGGTCTCCTTAGATGGCGAGATCGATGGGGAGCGGCGGATCGGAGGCATAATCATAAAACCCCCGGCCGTTTTTCCGGCCGTAGAGCCCCGCGCCCACCATCCTCCGGAGCAGCGGGGGCGGGGCGTAGCGGGGCTCACGATACTCCTCAAACATGATGTCGGCGATGCGCATCGCGGTGTCCAGGCCGATGAAGTCGAGCAGCGCGAGCGGCCCCATCGGATGCCCGCAGCCGAGCTGCATGCCGCGATCGATGTCCGCCGCGGCGCCCACCCCGTGCTCGAGCGCCCGCACGGCGTCCATGAGGAACGGCACCAGCAGCAGGTTCACGATGAAGCCGGACCGGTCGCGCGCGGCGAGCGGCTCCTTGCCGAGCCGCCGGGCGAAGGTCATCACCTGCTCGAACGTCTCCCGCGACGTAGTGACGGCCCGGACGACCTCCACCAGCGGCATCAGGGGAACCGGGTTGAAGAAGTGGAGTCCGGCGAAGCGATCGGGACGGGAGGTCGCGGCGGCCATCGCGCCGATCGGGAGACTCGAGGTGTTGGAGACGAAGATGGTGGCGGGCGGGCAGCGCTCGTCGAGCGCTCGCCAGAGCTCATTCTTGAGCGCCAGGTCCTCCGGCACCGCCTCGATCACGATGTCGCAGCTCCGGAGGTCGTCCAGCTCCGTGGTGAAGCTGAGGCGCTCGAGGGCGCCGTCCCGCGCGGACGGATCGAGCTTGCCCTTTTCCACCAGCTTGGCCAGCGAGCGCGCGATCGCCCCCTCGCCCCGCTGCAGCAGCGCCTGGGTCACGTCCCGCACAGCCGTGGGGAATCCGGCGGCCGCGGCAGTCTGCGCGATGCCGCCGCCCATGAGGCCGCAGCCGAGCACGCCGACGCTGGTGATCTCGGGCATCGAGCTCCTCCGGATGACAGCGGGAGTGGACTACCGCAGCGACTTGCGCACCTCGTCCGCAATGAGGCCGAGCAATCCGGTGGCGCGGGGAGGAAACTGTGGGTTGGCCCGGGCTTCGCCGTGCTCCAGATGATCCAGTGCGCGCTCGAGCCCGAGCTGGATCCGCTGGAGCGCCGGTCCGTAGCGCCGAGCCGTCACGTAGCCAAGCCCCAGCGCTATCGGCACCGGCAGCAACGCGACCGGCAGAAAGGCGCCGAGCACCATCATCAGCGCCGCACTGCCCAGCCCGGCACCGGCCACCGCCGCGCCGCCGCCGGCGTACTCCGCGCGGGCTCGGCGCGCCTCCGCCTGGAGCGTGACGTGGGTGCGGCCCGGCTCCAAAGGCAGCAGGGTGGCGGAGACGGTGTCAGCCCGCGAGAGCATGAAGGAACGCTTCCCGCTACCGAAGGCGGCGGCTGAACGGCGCATGGCGGCCGCCATGCCGCTCATCGGCTCCCAGGTGATTCGCCCGGGCTGCTGCCGCTGAATGCAGAAAATCTCGTTCTGCTCCATCCACTGCACCAGCGCCCGCTCCACCTGCTCGGGTGAACCGGGAACCACCCGTTGGGTGCTGACCTGTGCCGGCCCGGCCACTCGCGCCCAGGGCCCGCGGGGCTCGGGCACGACCACCCGGGTCCGCTCCTCCAGCAGTGCCTGCTGGAGATAGCGGTCGGGGATGCCGACCTCTTTGCCCAGGGACAGGACTTCGTCCGGGGTGAGGCTCTCGCCAATGTCGCGAGCCGCCGTCTGGAGCTCGGCGGCCCGCTGGATGATCCGCTCGAGCGCGGCCCGATCGAGCCGGGCCGGCGTGAGGTCGGCCATGCTAGTCCTGGGGATGCTTGCCCGCGGCGCCCAGCCGGAGCTGCGACATCAGGCTGGCGATGTCCCCCGCGGGCAAGGCGGCCCCGGGAGGCTCGGCGGCTTCCACCTTGACGGCGGGCGTGGGCGGTGAAGTCGACGTCGCGTTCTGCAGGAACGGCCGGAACAGCTCGATCGGTATGGGGAACAGCGTGGTGGAGTTGTTCTCCGCCGCGATCTCGGTGACGGTCTGCAGATAGCGAAGCTGGATGGCGCTCGGTTCGGCAGCGAGGTTTCTCGCCGCCTGCGCCAGCGTTTCGGACGCCTGCAGCTCGCCCTGCGCCGCGATGACCTTGGCCCGGCGCTCACGCTCGGCCTCCGCCTGGCGGGCCATGGCGCGCTTCATCTGATCGGGTAGGTCGACATCCTTGACCTCCACGGCCGAGACCTCGATGCCCCACGCATCGGTGCGCTCGTCGATGATCTTCTTGAGCACGGCGTTGATCTTCTCGCGGTCGGATAGCAGCTCGTCGAGCTCCACTTCACCCAGCACCGCGCGGAGCGTGGTCTGGGCCAGCTGGCTGGTGGCGTAGAGATAGTCCTCGATCTCGATCACCGCCTTGGCCGGATCGGTCACCCGCATGTAGAGGACGGCATTGACCTTGACCGAGACGTTGTCACGGGTGATGACGTCCTGGGGCGGGATGTCCATCGCCGCGATCCGAAGCGAGACGCGCTTCTGCCCGGAGAAGCCGGCGGGCAGAAAGATCAGGCCGGGTCCCTTGGTTCCCCAGTAGCGGCCGAGGAAGAACGCCACTCCACGCTCGTATTGGCGGACCACCCGCAGGCTCAGGAAGGAGTAGACGACCGCGATGGCCAGCGCCGGAATCAGAAAGTCCATGGTCCGGTCCTCATGAGGAAAACGCTTCGACGATCACGGCGACCCCCTGGCCCCCGCCGATGCAGGCGCTGCCGAGTCCGTAGCGACCGGACTGCCGCCTGAGCCCGTGGAGCAGATGGAGGGTGATGCGCGCGCCGCTCGCGCCAAGCGGGTGACCCAGCGCCACGGCGCCCCCATGGATGTTGGTCCGCTCCCGGTCGAGGCCGAGCTCCTGCTCGACGGCGAGGTACTGGGCGGCGAAGGCCTCGTTGATCTCCACGAGGTCCATCTGGTCGAGCTCGAGTCCCGCTTGCTCCAGCGCCCGCCGGGAGGCCGGCACCGGGCCGATACCCATGATGCGTGGGTCGACCCCGGCCGCCGCCCAGGCCACCAGCCGTCCGATCGGCCGAAGACCCCGCTCCTCGGCGAACCGCTCGCCGGCGACGACCAGCGCGGCGGCGCCGTCGCAGATGCCCGAGGCGTTCCCCGCGGTGACCACGCCGTCTTTCTTGAAGTAGGGCGGCAACTTGGCCAGCACCTCAGGGGTGGTGCCGGGCCGCACGTGCTCGTCCGCCATCCACGGCTCCGGCTGGCGGGTCTTCCGGTTGGTGAGCTGGACGGGGACCACCTCGTCGGCGAACACCCCGGCGTCCCAGGCCGCCTTGGCGCAGGCCTGGCTTCGCGCGGCATAGCAGTCCACCGCCTCACGGCCGATCCGGTACTGCTGGGCCAGGTTCTCCGCCGTCTCCGCCATGGAGAGCCCGCACTGGGCGTCGCGCAGGGCTTCCCAGAGCGAGTCTTCCATCGGGGCCGAGGGCCCCAGGCGGAGCCCCCACCGCGCCCCGCGGACGACGTGCGGCGCCTGGCTCATCGACTCGGTGCCGCCTGCCAGGACCACCCGCGATTGGCCCAGCATGACCTGCTGCGCTCCCTGAATGACGGCCTCGAACCCCGAGCCGCAGAGCCGGTTGACGGTGACGGCCGGGGTCTCCACCGGGAGCGCCGAGCGGAGGCCGATGTGGCGGGCAAGGTAGGGGGCATCGGCGGAGGTCTGGAGCACGTTGCCGAATACCACGTGATCCACTTCGGCGGGCTCCACTCCGGACCTGGCGAGCGCTCCCTGAGCGGCGACGGTACCGAGGTCGGTGGCGGACAGCTCCTTCAACGCACCGCCGAACGCCCCGAACCCGGTGCGAACGCCGGCAAGGAATACGACTCCGGCCTCACGACGTACGGCGTTCACGGAAGGGAGCTCGGGCGGGGCGGCGGCAGCGACGGCATTGGACCGGAAATATGCCCCCGTGCAGGGGGCACTTCAAGCAAATCGCGGGGACCTTACTGGTACCACCCGATCCCGAAGAGCAGCCGGTCGCTGTGCGGGGTGACGCCTTCTCCCCCGTCCAGCGGCTTGGCAAACCGGTACAGCGTCGGATGAGAGTAGGCCAGCTGCAGACTCCATCCCCGGCCGCTGGCATCGCGCCGGATCTGCCGGGCGACGTAGCCGCCGGGCGCGAGGATGATCGGCACGTCGGCCGAGCGGGAGATCTCACCGAGCCCGACGCGGAACAGCGCGCCGAGCTCCCAGTTGGACTTGCCCCGGCTGGCCCGCCCGAGCAGCCGGAAACGCGGCTCCGTGAAGATCCAGAAGATGTCCTTGGCACCGCGCTGGGTTTCGTACCCGAGGCCGAGCGCGCACATGCCAAGCCGGGGGATACCCGGTGCGCTGCGGGCGGAGAAGCAGAGCTCGACGTTGCTCCCGCCGCTGAGCTCCTCGCCCGGCAGCGGGCTCTGGGTGTGGGCGAAACCGCTGTGATACCCGCCGGCGAGCTCCATACCGATCTCCCAAGAGGGCTGATCGATGACCCGCTGGCGCCGGCGGGATTCCCTGATGTCGCGATACAGCCGGAGCCGGGTAGAAATGCCCCCGCCAGCGCCGGCCGCGCGGACAGGACGCACCTCGTACTCCGCATCCACGGTGGGGTACAGCTCGACGATGGAGCTGCCGGACGGCGATTGGGACGCGAGCAGGGGATACACCCTGGGCAGTCGTACCTGCCGTCCGATCGACCGGATCTCCAGCGTCACGTCCTCGGTGCTGAGCTCGCCGCGATAGACCTGTGCCGCCTGCAGGAATACCCGGGTGAACTCTCCCACCCCGGCGGTGAACTCATGGTCGACGATCAGCACGTCGGTGCTGTCGGGTATGGAGGCGGGGTGGGAGGGGGTGTTCGCCTGAGCCGCGAGTCCGCTGACAACACACGCAGCGAGGCCGGCGGCCAGGAGCGCAGGTCGATACATGGGAGTTCCGGTGATGGAGAAGGGGCGGCCGAGCGGCCGAGATTGGAGCGAATGTGGGATGGCGGCGCTATGCGGTCAATGGTGCCGCTGCAGCGGGCCGGTCGGCGGCAGCGGCAGGGCGAGGGTCAGATTGCCGCAAAGTCGAGGACAACGGGCTCAAATGCGACAAGGCCTCGGGGTGCATTCTGTCGCAAAAGAATATCTAAATGACCGTTCCGCTCATCACCACCGCATTCTTGGGGATGATCACCAGCCCCTCGCGAATGTAGAAGTTGGGTCCGTCCAGGTGCGCCGGCTTCCCGTCCGGGGTGATCCGCACCTCGTCCCCGATCCTGGCGTTCTTGTCCACGATGGTGCGCTCGATCGAGGTCCCGTGGCCCAATCCCATCGGCGGGGCGCCCCACGGGCCCGGGCGGTCGGGCGTCTCGTAGTAGTCCTGCCCCATCACCAGGGAATCGCGGATGGTCGCGCCCGCCTGGATGTGGCTCCGCACCCCGATCAGGGAATGCTCGATCACCGCGTCGTTGATGATGCAGCCGTCGGCGATTACCGAGCGCTCCACCTGACTCTTGATGATCTTGGTCGCGGGCAGGTAACGGGCGTGGGTGAAGATGGGTGCGGTGGCATCGTAGAAATTGAACTGCGGAAGTGGGGCGCAGAGATCCAGATTGGCTTCGTAGAACGACCGGATGGTGCCGATGTCCTCCCAGTAGCCCTGGTGCTGAAAGGCAAAGACCCGGCGGGTCTCGATCAGCTTCGGAATGACGTGCTTTCCGAAATCGTGATCCATGCCCACCAGTGCATCGGCCAGGACCCCCCGGTCGAACACGTAGATGCCCATCGACGCGGGGAGGGCATCCGGGTAGCCCGGCAGCGCCGCCAGCGAGCCGGGCTCCGTGGGCTTCTCCACGAAGCTGGTGATCCGGCCACCCTCCGCCACCTGCATGATCCCGAACGCGCGCGCCGCCTCCGCCCCGATCGGCGTCGTGGTCACCGTCACCTCCGCCCCGCTCGCCACGTGCTGCTCCACCAGGGCACACAAGTTCATCCGGTAGAGCTGGTCGCCTGACAGGATCACCACCAGGCGGTGGGGGTAGGCGTCGAGATGCATCATGTTCTGGCGCACGGCATCCGCGGTGCCCTGGTACCAGTCGACCCGGTCCGGTCGCTGCTCGGCGGCGAGGATCTCCACGAAGCCGGGAGTGAAGGTGTCGAACCGGTAGCTCTCGACCACGTGCCGGTGCAGTGAGCTGCTGTTGAACTGGGTGAGCAGGAAGATCCGCCGCAGATCGGAGTTGATGCAGTTGCTGATGGGGATGTCGACCAGGCGGTACTTCCCCGCCAGCGGCACGGCGGGCTTGGCGCGATCCTTGGTCAAGGGGAAGAGACGCGTTCCGGCGCCGCCGCCCATGATGACGGCGAGCACGTCCTGCGGGCGCACGGCGGCGTTCCAGGGCACGGCGGGGTCCCGGTGGCGGTCCTCTCAAGGATAACGCGGGCCTGACTCTCCCGGGGATGCACCGCCCCGAAGCGGAGTGTCGGCAGGCCCGCGGAAAACTTCAGTCAGCCGTCGTGCAATGCGCTCCCGCAGTTCACGCAATGCCGCCAGCCGGGCTCGACCTCGCTGTGACACGCTGGGCAGGTCGCGGGCCCCTGGCGCTGACCACAATGGGGGCAGAACGTCACGGTCCGATGACGTGGAAGGCTGCCGCCGCAGTAGAGGCAGTCGGGCACGGCAGCCACCGGAACAGCAGCCACCGGAACAGCAGCCACCGGATCGGCGACCACCGGATCGGCGGCCTCGGGAGCAGCGGCCTCGACCGCCGGGAGCTCGTCGGGCTCGGCGAAATCAGGGGGCGCCGGGGCCGCCGCCCTGCCCGCCGCACGTGACTCCGTCGCGTGGGGCTCGGGACCGAGCGCGTAGGCCAGCGGCTCCGAGCGGAGGGTCAGAAAGACGTTGTCCATCCGGCGCAGCAGCCCCAGGTCCGGATTGCTGCTCGCCGCCTCCGCCGCGAGCTTTTTCCGTGCCTCCTCCGGCTCGGTCCGCACCAGGCCTCCCTCGCCGCCGGCGAGCCGGAGCAGCACCAGCTCGTAGTCTTCGCTGCTCTCCAGCCCCAGCGAGCGCCGGTTGCTGCGATAGGGTACGATGGACTGGTATACGTCGGCGAGTGGGAGTGGCTGATGCAGTCGAGCCGGCTCGGTGTCGGCCAGGTTCCGAACCAGCCGGCGGAACAGACGCTCCAGATCGGTCACGCGGTACCCTCGTGGCGAAGCGGTCGGTGAGCCAGGTTAGGGACCACCCGCGGCGGTGTCAAGCAAGCTTCCGACCGCGACGGCGTGGTGTCTCCCTTCATTCGGCCAGGGGAAACGAATCACCCGCCGCGAGGCGCCGCTCCAGCGCCGCGAACGTCTCGTCCGGCGCGTAATCGGCGTAGAGACCCTTGGCCAGCTTTGCGGCGAGCCAGCTCTCGAACTCCGATTCGATCAGGCCCTGGGAGGTCTTCTGCTCACGGGCCGCCGCGACGGCGAGGTCGTTGGCGTATTCGTTCTTGGGATGTCCCCGGTGTCCCCGAACCCAGGTCCACTGTACCTCGTGCAGGCGGGCCGACGCCACCAGCGCCTGCCACAGCTCCAGATTCTCGATCGGGCCGACCTTGCGTTTCCAGCCCCGCGCCATCCAGCCGGGCACCCACTCCCGCATGCCCTTGACCAGGTACTCCGAATCGGACACGATCAGCGCCCGCACCCGGGCGCCTTTCCGCCCCAGCAGCTGCAGGGCCGCGATCGCGCCGCTCAGCGCCATCCGGTTGTTGGTGGTGGCGGGCGAATGGAGATAGAAATCGAGCCGGTGGATCCGCCCGTTCCCGCTCCGCGCCTCGACCAGACCGCCGGACCCACCCGGGTTGTCGCCCTCCCGTCCGTTGCCCAGACAGCTCTCGTCGAGGTGGAGGACGGCGGGACCGCTCACGCGCGGCCGCTCAATCGATGACCTGCATGTTGTCGATCTCGTCCAGCCGGAAGGTCAGCTCCTCGCCGGTCATGGGCAGGTAACCGATCAGCGCCTCGCCCCGCCCCGCGGAGATCACCCGCACGGCGACCACGATGTACTCGGTGCCCCGGCGCATGAGCGCCACCCGCTGCCCCCGGCGCGCGGCACTCTCCAGCTGATCCATTCGCTCGGCACTCCAGCGCAGTGGGGACATGAGGATTCGGGCAGGCGGAGCGGCGCTGGTCTAGAGCCGGCGGGCGACGCGGATCTGGCCAGGCGGACCCGAGGTGATCCGGCCGATCACGGCCGCCGCCGGCGTCGATTCCTTTTCCAAGGCGGCGAGCAGTGCCGCCTCGTGCTCCGGCGGCACTGCCAGAAGGAGCCCGCCCGAGGTCTGGGCATCGACGCAGAGCGCCCGGTCGGCCGCTGCCAGGTCGTCGGCCCACTCGACCCGTGTCGCTGCGGCCAGGTTGCGCTGGGTGCCGCCCGGCACGATGCCGCGGGAAGCGAGGTTCCAGGCGTGGGGCAGGAGCGGCAGCGCCTCGTAAGCGACCTCCGCGCCGACCTGGCTCGCGTCGAGCATGTTGCTCAAGTGACCGAGCAGGCCGAAGCCGGTGACGTCGGTGGCCGCGCTGACGCCGACCTCGAGCGCCGCCCGGGCGGCGCCCTGGTTGAGCGTGGTCATGCAGCGCACTGCCTCCGCCATCCCGGCTTCCAGCAAGGCGTCGCGCTTGAGCGCGGTCGAGAGAATGCCGGTGCCCAGCGGTTTGGTCAGCACCAGCACGTCTCCGGCACACGCGCCGGCGTTGGTGAGCGCCCGGTCCGGGTGGACCTCCCCGAGTACTACCAGGCCGAAGATCGGCTCCACGACGTCGATCGAGTGGCCGCCCAGCACCATGCATCGGGCCCGCTCGGTGACTTCGAAGGCGCCGCGGAGCACCTCGCCCAGAATCTCGAAGGAGGCCTTCTCGCGCGGCCAGCCGACCAGGCTCAAGGCGAACAGGGGAGTGCCGCCCATGGCGTAGATGTCGCTCAGCGCGTTGGCCGCCGCGATCGCGCCCCAATCCGCCGGATTGTCCACGATGGGCGTGAAGAAATCCACTGTGGCGACCAGGGCGCGGTCGTCGGTGAGGCGGAAGACCGCCGCGTCGTCACGGGTGGCGGCGTCCACCATCACCCGCGGATCCGTCACGCCTGGCAGCCGGCGCAGAATCTCTGCCAGCTCCACCGAGCCGAGCTTGCAGGCGCAGCCGGCCCCATGGGAGAGCGAGGTGAGACGGACTCTGGGTTGTGGCTCGGCGGCTGGCTCCGACATGCTCGTTTCGGAAAGGTCTGCCTGGTGGTAGGATTCCGGCCCATGTCCTCCGACATCATTGCTCTCGGCACCGCCGGGATGCTCGGCTGCCTGCACGCGCTCGAAGTCGATCACATGGTGGCGGTGACCACCTTCGTCAGTCGCCGGCCCACTCTCGCCTCCGCCACCCAGTTCGGCCTCCGCTGGGGGATGGGTCACGGGATTGCAGTGCTCGCCGCAGGCGGCTTCCTGCTGGCAACCGGAATCCGCTGGCCACTCCGGTACGAGCCTCTTGGCGAAGGCCTGGTCGGCCTCGTGCTGCTGGGGCTGGGCGGGTGGGCCCTCGCGTCCGCCCGGAAGTTACACCTGCACTCGGCGGAGGAACACGGGGGACACGCTCATCTGCATGTGCACCAGGGCCTCGGCACCCATGGCCACCCGCACGGCCCCGCCTCGCCCCCCGCGCGGCCGCACGACCACGGTGGTATCACCCTGGTGGGGTTGCTGCACGGCCTGGCCGGGAGCAGCGGCGTGGTGGCCCTGGTGCCGGTCACCATGATGGATCGCGTCGGTCTCGGCCTGGGCTACCTCACCGCCTTCGGCATCGGGGTCACCCTCGCGATGATCCTCTTCGCACTGGTCGCCGCCGGCGCGGTGCGCCGGGCGTCTAGCCGGTCGCTGGCATGGGGGCGCCGGTCGGTCATGCTGGTCGGGTTCCTGGCGATGGCGATCGGTGCCTGGTGGGTGGCGCGGGCGGTGCTGCAGGCAGGACTATGATGCCTCTTCGGCCCAGAGCAGTGCTCGCAAGGCGATGAGCGCCCGCTCCTGCTGGGCCGGCGAGCCGAAGCTCCCGTCGGCCCGCTGGCGGGAGGCCAGCGCGGGACGGGTCCGCTGGATCAGCGCCTTGGCCCGGGGGTGCCGGGTGGCAGACAGGGCCTCCAGCACAGGGAACAGGTCGGCGTTGGGCCAGCTGCCGTCGGCTGCCTGATGCTCCCCGACCAGCGACACCAGTCGGTCCACCACCGCCTGATGCGACGGCCCGGCCAGCGCGAGCGCGTGCATGCCGGCCACGATCACCTCGGGTGCAAAGAATCCACTCCAGCTGGTCCACTGCTCGGCCAGCGCGGCGAGGCTCGCGACGTGCTGCTCCACGGCCGTGCGGGCCGCGTGCCCGGTGCGCAGGGCCCCGCGTAGCGCGAGACAGCTGATGGCGAATCGCGCCGCGGGCTCCGCGCGAAATACCTTGCCGTTGGGCAGGGTGATCGGCGTCAGTCGCTGCTCCGGCGGTGCCGGCGCGAAGAATCCGCGGATATAGTGCTCGCAGATCCGCTGGCCGTGCCGCGGCTTGTCGCAGCCGTCCCCGAATGCGCCGGGCTTCCCCTGCAACCCGAGCACCCAGGTCATTGCCCGGTGGACCGCGGGGTCCCTGCCGCGGCGACCGAGATCGACCAGCTCGTGGACTCGCCAGATCGTGGGGACGGCCGCCCCGCCCACGGTGCCGTCGGGGCGGATCTCGCGCTCCATCGCGACCAGCAGCCGGCTCACCAGCTCGCCCCCGCGGTCCTCCGACCCGAGTGCCGCACGGGCCAGCACGCCTTGCCGGGTGGCCTCGACCCCGAAGAAGCGACCGATTCGATCGATCAGGGCGCTACTACTCGTTTCATCGCTCACGCTGCCACGCCGCACGGATCGAATCGGCCGACAGCAGCCGGCCTCGGGACATCACCCGGTCCACCGACTGGGTGTTGCGGATATCGGCCAGCGGATCACGCTTGAGCACCACCAGGTCGGCGGCCTTTCCCGGCGCGATCAAGCCAAGCGAGTCGACTCCCAGGAGCAGCGCGCCGTTCCGGGTGGCCGCAAGCAGCGCGTCCCGGGGCGTCAGGCCGGCACCGACCAGGAGCGCCATCTCCTCGTGCTCGCTGTACCCCGGAATCAGGAGCTGATTGGAGGCGTCGGTGCCGGCCGCGATGCGCCCGCCCGCGGACTGAAACTGGCGCAGAAACAGGTCCTGCGGCGGCCTCGCGCGGCGGAGCGCCGCGAAGTCATCTACCGTCCAGTGCGCCCGCGCGATCATGTCGGGAACGTTCCAGCGGCGCTGCTCCTCCTGGGGCACCTCCCGCAGCATGCTGTCCCGGACCACGGTGGAATCGTCCAGCCGGCTGAAGGTCTCGTGGAGCACGAGCGTCGGCACCATGATGGCCCGCCGGGCGGCCAGCCCGGTCGCCACCCGGGCGAGCGCCGAGGAATCCAACCCGGCCCAGCTCCGCTCGAACGCTGTCCAGCCGGCGAAGAATCCCTGGCGATGGGCGGTGAACAGTGCCGACGGATCGGCCAGGGCCGCCTCCGGCACGCCGCTCATGTGCTCGATCGAGTTGATTCCGCCTTCCGCCGCCGTGAGCGCGTCGGTGAGACCCAGGTGCCCGCTGACCCTCAGGTTGAAGGTCTTGGCCTCGTCCAGGATGGCTCTGAGCAGAGGCGGGTCGACCCGGCTGTAGACTTTGATGAAGTCGACCCCCGCACTGACCAGCCGGTCCACGTCCTTCCGGGCTTCAGCGGCGGTTGCGGCGCCTAGGGCATCTGGATAGGTGGTGGGTTCGCCATCGATCATGGCGCCGGCGCTGTAGACCCGGGGTCCCGGCAGCGCACCCAGGGCGAGGGCCCGCCGCAGGGCGAGAATGGAGTCCAGGGTCCCGTGCATGTCGCGCACGGTGGTGACCCCCCAGGCGAGGTAGCGAGGCAGCGCCCAGCGGGCCACGTGGGCGTGCGCGTCGATCAGCCCGGGAATGATCCATCGGCCGCGCGCGTTCACCTCGAGGGTACGAGGCGGCAGCTTGAAATCGGCGGCGCTGCCCACCCACTCGATCCGTCCGCGCCGCGCCACGACGGCGGCATTGGGCAGGGCGGGGCCGCCGGTACCGTCGATCAGGGTCGCTCCTACCAGGGCGACGCCGTCCGGCGGCGGCTTCCGGCACCCCGACACCAGGCCGAGCAGGAGCGGCAGCGTTCGGAGAGCCGCTGAGCAGCAGGTGGAACGCCGCATGACGATGGGTGGATAGACGGACAAGATTCAGGGAAGGTGAATGAGTCACCCGCGCGATGCAAGTTCAGTCCAGCGTGACATTATACTTGGGGCGATGACCGACCTCCGTTCTCCCACTCCACTCCAGGCGATAGACAGTCGTGCCGTGGGTGAGGGGCTGCCCCCGATCTCGGCGTACGGCATGATCGGCGATATGCGCACCGCGGCCCTGGTCGGCCTGGACGGCGCGATCGACTGGTGCTGTCTCCCCCGCTTCGACAGCGGCAGCGTCTTCGCCGCGATCCTCGATCGCGAGCGCGGTGGCACCTGGGCCATCCGGCCCCAGGGCGCCTGGACCTCCACCCAGCGGTATCTCCCGCGCACCAATGTCCTGGAGACCACGTTCCGCACCGCCGACGGGGGGGTGGTGGCGCTCACCGACTTCATGCCGGTGGACGAGGACGGGCGCCCCTCGAGCGAGCACCCGGAGATCCACCGGAAGCTCCGCTGCACCCGGGGCCGCGTCCCCATGCACATGGTCTTCATGCCCCGGTTCGAGTACGGCGCCCGGACCACCCGTCTCGAGCTGCTCCGCGCCGGGATCTTCGCCACCGATCGCACCGATCAGGTGCTCACCCTCTCGAGCGCCAAGGCGATCGACTGGATCCTGGAGCAGTCCACCGCCACGGCCCGCTTCGAGCTGGAGAAAGGCGAGGAGCACTGGCTGGTCCTCCGCTACGATGACGACGACATCCACCCGGTGGATCGCTATGAGAGCGCGCAGAAGCTGGACATCACCGCCGCGTACTGGGCGCGCTGGTCGGCCGGGGTGCGCTACCGGGGGCCCTTCCGCGGCATGGTCAAGCGCTCGGCGCTGGCCCTCAAGCTCCTGACTCACGCCGAAACCGGCGCCATCATCGCGGCACCCACCACCTCGCTGCCCGAGACCCTCGGTGGGGGGCGGAACTGGGACTATCGCTTCGTCTGGCTGCGTGACGCCGCCTTCACCCTCGCGGCCCTGGATGCGGTAGGACACCGCCGGGAGGCCGACGCATTCATGCGCTTCCTCAAGAAGGTCTGCCGTCACGAGGGGGGCGGTCACCTGCAGATCATGTACGGCATCGACGGCCGGCGTGACCTGGTGGAGCGCCAGCTCGACCATCTCTCGGGCTACTACGGCTCCCGTCCGGTCCGGGTGGGCAACGGCGCGGTCGGCCAGCTCCAGCTCGATGTCTACGGGGAGGTGCTCGAGACGGCCGACATCTGGCGGCGAAACCACGAGATGACCGAGGGCACCTGGCGGGTCCTGCGCGGCCTGGTGGACTGGGTCAGTCACAACTGGGCGCTCCCCGACTCCAGCATCTGGGAGGTGCGGGGCGAGGTCCGCCACTACGTGTTCAGCAAGGTGATGAGCTGGGTGGCCCTGGATCGGGGAATCCGGATGGCCGAGGAGCTGGGGCTCGAGTCAGATACGGCCGGATGGCAGGCGGCGCGTTCCACCTTGCACGCCGAGATCATGGAACGCGGATGGAGTGAGAAGCACCAGTCGTTCACCCAGGCGTACGACTACGACGCGCTCGACGCGGCGGCGCTGGCGATCCCCATGGTACGCTTTCTTCCCTGGAACCACCCCCGGGTGCAGAGTACCGTGCATGCCGTGGCGCGCGAGCTCACCAGCGCGGACGGGGAGCTGGTCTATCGCTATCGCCACCCGGACGGGTTGGAGGGGGAGGAGGGGGCCTTCTCGATCTGCACCTTCTGGCTGGCGCAGGCGCTCGCCATGATCGGCGAGCCGGAACGCGCCTCCCGGGTGTTCCGGCGGATGCTGCGCCACGCCAACCACGTGGGTCTCTACTCCGAGGAGATCGATCCGGTGACCGGACAGTTCCTCGGCAACTTTCCTCAGGCGTTCACCCACATCGCCCTGATCAACTGCGCGGCGGCGCTCGCCCGGAGCGGGTCCGGGGACTGAGCGCCGCCGCCGGCACTACCGGCGGCGACCCTTCCTGGTGCCGCGACGGGCGACCTTCCGGGCCGATTTCTTGGCCCCGCGCCTGGCACTCTTCTTCGCCGCCTTCCTGGCGCCTTTCCTCGCCGCCTTCTTGGCGCCTCTCCTCGCCGCCTTCTTGGCGCTCCTGTTCGCCGCCTTCTTAGCACCCTTCTTCGCGGCCTTCCTGCCGCCCTTGGCGGCCTTTTTGGCCGACCTGGCACTCTTCTTAGCGGTCTTCTTCGCTGCCCGTTTGGCTGTCTTCTTGGCCGATTTTCTGGCCGCCGGTTTGGAGGACTTCCGCTTCGGGGTGGAGGCGGGCAGGACGGCGGCGCTGGGGGCCGCGGCCGGGGGTGTGGGGGTGACGGCAGGTGGGGGCGCCGGAGCGGGCAGCTCCGTCGGCAAAGGGTCCATCCACCCGGAGCCGGACCAGCCCAATTCCCGATAAGGGTGCTCGGCCATCTTCGCTTCCTCCCAACACAAATCCGGCGTGACCCGCCGACGGTCGTGAGGCGCGCGTGCGCCTGTGCCTGGAAGAACCAGATATAACTTGCACATCTTCGAGGCTTCTGCAAGGCTCGGCGCGCGCTATTATTACCCTGATCCCACTCCTCCTTTCTCTGGACGCCATGCGCCGGTGATATCCTTCCGACCTGAAGCGGCCTGGGCGCTGCTCGCTCTTCTGGGTTGGAGCGCGCCCGCCGTCGCCCAGAGCGTCACCGAGGTGCAGGTGACACCCGAGACGATGACCCTGGCGGTCGGGCAGCGGCAGCCCATCTTCGCGGCCGCCTACGACCGGCAAGGCAATCTCATCCCCTCGGCCAAGTTCACCTTCTGGAGCTCGGACACGCTCATCGCGCGGGTCGCGAAGGATGGCACCGTGCTGGGGGTGAGCCCGGGCCTGGCCAAAGTCGAGGCCCGCCTTCAAGGGAGACGTGCCTCGATGGCGGTGCTCATCACCGGCACGGGCACCAACACGGCAGGAAACGGCCAGCCGTCGGTGCCGCCGGGTTCGGTGCTCACTCTCGACCCCGCGTCCATCATCCTCCTCCCAGGTGAGAGCATGCGGGTCACCGCCCAGGCGCTCCGGGAGGATGCCACCCCTTCGCCCACGCCGGGAAGGGTGTCCTGGAAGTCGCTCAAACCCGAGGTGGCCGAAGTCGATAGCTCGGGCCAGGTGGTGGCGGTTGGAGTGGGAAAGAGCATCATCCAGGCGACCACGTCCACCGGACTGATGGCCACTGCGCCGGTGGAGGTCGAGTCCGCCGATTTCGTGCTCTCCAAGACCCGCATCATTCTGGGTCCCCAGGAGATCGACACCCTGCACGTCCTGGTGCCTTCCCAGAACAATCGTGAGGTCCGTGGCGTCGTCCACTGGTCCTCCACCGACTCGACGGTGGCCGCCGTCGGGCCGACCGGCATCGTGGAGGGCCGGTCGGCGGGCCATGCGGAGGTGGTCGCGACCGGCTTCGGCCAGGAGCGCCGCGCCAGCGTGGTGGTGCATAAGCTCCCGCAGACGCTCGTCGTCTCCCCCCGCCCAAGCACCGGCCCCATTCAGATCCCGCTCCACGGCGCCCGTCAGTTCTCCGCGGTGGCGCAAGCGGCCGACTCTACCCCGATCCCCGAGGCCGCGATCGACTGGTCAGTGGAGGACACGACGGTGCTGGGGTTCGACCGGTCGAAGGGAACGGTCACCGCCAGGACGCCCGGCATGACCAGCCTGTCCGCCCGGCTCCGGGGTTTCCAGCCGGCGGTCTGGTCGATCCAGGTGATCCCCGGCGTGGTGGGGCTGGAGCGCTCCCGCATCGGTCTCAGGTCCGGGGAGCGATCCACCATCCGGGCCGGCCTGTTCGACGACCAGGGCAAGGCGATCGGGCCCGCCACCGACCTCGGGTGGAGCAGCGATCACCCGCAGGTCGCCACGGTCAGCCCGGCCGGCGAAGTGGTGGGAGTCAGTCCCGGGCGCGCCACGGTGACCGCCAATGCCCCTTGGGGCAAAGCCGCGACGGCCGACGTGTTCGTCACCGGCGACCTGCTGGTGTCCTCCAACCGCAGCGGCATGCTCGGCATCTATCAGCTTCGGACCTCGGCCCCCGACACGCTCTTTGCGTTGCTGGTGGACAACGCCTCCAACCGCCAGGCGGTGCTCTCCCCGGACCGGACCCGGGTGGCGCTCAGCTCCGATCGGAGCGGCAGCTACGACCTGTACGTGATGGATGCCGACGGACGGAACCTCCGCCGTCTGACCGTCGATCCGGGTGCCGAAGGGGAGCCCGCCTGGACGCCCGACGGCGCCCGCCTGGTGTACACCTCGACCTCTCTGACCGGCGTCTCCCAGATCGCCAGCATCAAGGCGGATGGCGGAGATTTCCGGCAACTCACCTCTTCCGCCGGAGGCAACCGCTCGCCCGAGGTCTCGCCCGACGGGCGCACCATTGCCTTTGTCTCCATGCGGGACGGCAACACGGAGATCTACGCGATGGACCTGGAAGGCACCAATCCTCGCCGACTCACCAAGACCTCGGACCGCGAGTCCAGTCCCCATTTCCTGTCCAGCGGGGACCTGGTCTTCGCGACCGAGCGAAAGGTGCTGCGGGTCGTCTCCGGGGCACCGGTGCCGGCCGTGGTGCTGCAGACCGACCAGCCGATCGTCGCGATGGACGTCTCCCGCGACGGCGATCGGGTCGCCTACGTCGCCGGCAAGCTGGCCGAAGGAGGACGCGGCAAGAACCAGCTCACCTTGCGGATCCAGGCGCTCACCCCCGGCAGCGTTCCCCTCGCGGTGCCGCTGCGCCCCGGCGAGCAGGTGCTGAGCCCGTCGTTCTGAGCGGCCTGCCATGCGGGCGCTGACCCTCGACGGAACCGGCGGGATCGAGCATCTCGCGGTGGTCGAGATGCCCCGTCCGGAGATCGGCGGCCCTGACGACGTGCTGGTAAGGATCTACGCGGCCGGCCTCAACCGCCTGGACCTGTTCGTCGCCGCCGGGCTTCCCGGAATCGAGTACAGCTTTCCCCACGTGGTCGGCTCCGATGGGGCCGGTATCGTGGAGGAGGTCGGTGCTGGGGTCCAGCAGGTCCGGCCGGGTGACCGGGTGATGCTCAACCCCGGGATCTCCTGTGGCTGCTGCCAGGCATGCCTGGACGGCGATGAGTCGCTCTGCGCGAGCTTCCGAGTCGTGGGCGAGCACCGGCCGGGGACCGCGGCCGACTACATCGTGGTGCCCGCGGCCAATCTGGCCCGGGTGCCCGAGGCGATGCCGTGGAGTCAGGCCGCCGCCTTTTCGCTCGCGACCCTCACGGCCTGGCGGATGCTGGTGACCCGCGCCCGGGTCCGCGCCGGCGAGACGGTGCTGATCTGGGGCATCGGCGGCGGAGTGGCGATGGCGGCCCTGCAGATTGCCCAGCTGCTCGACCTCCGCGCCATCGTGACCAGCGGCTCCGGCCCCAAGCTCGAGGCTGCCCGCCGGCTCGGGGCCGCCGGCGCGATCGACCACACCACGGCGGACGTCGTGGCCGAGGTGCGGCGCCTGACCGGCGGACGAGGAGCGGACGTGGTGCTGGATAGCGTCGGCGAGCGAAGCTGGCCGGACTCGCTCCGCGCGCTCCGGCGAGGCGGACGACTGGTGATCTGCGGCGCGACCAGCGGACCGATGGTCTCGCTCGATCTTCGCCGGCTCTTCTGGCATCAGTGGAGCGTGCTCGGATCCACCCTCGGGAGCCGGCGGGAGTACGCCGAGATCGTCCGCCTGGCCCACCAGGGACGGCTCTGGCCGGTGATCGACCAGGTGGTGCCGCTGGCCCAGTGGCGCGTCGTGCTCGACCGGCTGCAGCGCGGCGAGCAGATCGGCAAACTCGTACTCGAGGTATCGCCGTGAACGAACTCTGGAATCGGCTGCTGACCGGCGCCCAGCAGATCGGCACCGTACTGCCGGCCCTCCTCGGGGCCGCCGTGATCCTCCTGACCGGCTACTTCCTGGCGCGCCAGATCCAGCGCTGGGCCGACGACACGCTCAAGCGGATCGACTTCAACCGCGTCGCCGCCGCGGGCGGGCTGGACGAGGCCGTGGGCCGCACCGGGTCACGCCTCGACCCCATTCGCGCGACGGCCAAGCTGATCTTCTGGCTGGTGATGCTGGTGGTCATCCTGCTCGCCACCACGGCGCTCGGGCTGGAGAGCATCAACGAGATGTTCGGGACCATGCTGGCCTTCATCCCGACGCTCATCGCCGCGATCGTGATCGTCATCCTCGGCATGGTGGTGGGGGAGTTCGTTCGGGGACTGATTCTGGCATCCGCCGGGAGCGTGGCGGGGGTGCCCACGCTGGCCAAGATCGCCAAGGGTGCCGTCATCCTCATCTCGCTCTTCATGGCGCTTCAGCAGGTGGGCGTGGCGGCGGAGATCGTCACGGCCACCTTCACCCTCATCCTCGGCGCGGTGGCCCTGGCGGTCGGTCTCGCGTTCGGATTGGGGAACCGCGAGTTGGCCGGCGAGATCACCCGCCGCTGGTACGAGGAAGGGCGCCGGCGGGACCGCCGGCGCACCGACCGCCAGGGCCCCAACATCCCGCCGGGCGGCGACCCGCCCATCCTCGACTGACGCGATCCATTGACGCGATCTATTTGAGAGTGTAGCGCCCTACCGTGCGGCGGCCGTCCGAGCCCTTGATGGCCGCGTAGACGGCCGACTTTGCCCCGAACCCCGCGAGCGCGGCTCCCTCGGGGAAGGTGACCTCCCGGCGCCACTCGCCTGTCCCATCGAACACATCGTAGGTGAGCGGCGCGTCCTCCTGTGCCCGGGGGCGCTGCAGCCAGACCTCGCCATTGGGCCGCCCCAGGGCAAAATCGAACGGTGGCTTGGTATCGGCGAAGGGATACTCGACGTGCAGATCCTGCGGCATGCCGAACTGCTTGCCGTGCTCCCGCACCTGGGCCAGCACCCGATCGCGATCCTGCTGGGTAACCGGCAGCTTGGTGTACTCGCGAGTCTTGCCGATCTTCCAGGTCCCGTCGGATGCCCGCCAGTCGACCCGGTTCTGACGCCCCCGAGCCACCCAGGCAGCACCATTGGGCAGCACCCCGAAGAAATCATTCGGCCCGAAGACCTTGGCCGCCTCCTGAACCTCGGTGCCGAAGGTGGCGTCACCGTAGTCTGGGGCGGTCAGGTTAGCGACTGTGTCGACCGCTCCCGTCTTGAGGGTGATTCGAAGCACGGGAATGCTGTCCGGCCGCAGCGTCCGCCCCGGCTCGCCTCCGCCCAGCACCGCCTGATAGTCGATCTTGTACCCGTGCCCAACGGCATCGTACACCAGCACGGGTGCGCTCCCCGACACCGGCGCGATCGGCAGCACGCCCAGCGCCTTGCCGCTCTCGTTCCAGAGTGTGGTGCGGGCGGCGCTGAAGTCGACCAATGCCACCGTGTCGCCCGCAAGATGGGCCACCCACCCGGGGAACTTGTACTGCTCCGCCGGGGCCGTGGCCGTGATGGAGTCGACCCGGGTACCGAGCGTGTCCAGCTTCCCGCTCCCCAGGTCGCCCCGGAGGAACAGCTTCTCCTTGGTGTCCGCGAAAGCGACGCGGCCATCACCCAGCTCGACGACGTTGCTCAGCTGAGGGAAGCTGACGGGGAGCTTGCTCTCGAGCTTGAGACCGCTCTGGCTCTCGGCGCGGCTGCAGGCGATGACGCCGAGGAGGGTTAGCGGACAGATCGGGCCCGGCCACTTCATTCGGGAATTCCTCCGAGATCAATGGATTGCGGCCGCGGCCGGCAGCGCCACGCGGAGCAGGCGGGCGCCCTCACGGGAAGGCTCCGCAGCCAGGACCACGCCCTCGCCCACTGCGAGGATACGCCCTCGGCCGGTCAGCTGGATCTCTCGGATCAGCTTCCCCTGGCGGTCCACCACATGGTAGCGGCGCGCCGAATCGGCAGGGGCGCGGCTCTTCTCCAACCAGACCTCGCCCGCCGGCGAGGTGAAGCCGGCCTCGAACGGTGGTTTGACCGGAGCGAACGGCAGCTGCTCGGCGGTGGAGCGGAGCTCGGGCGGAAAGCGGCGGAGAAACAGCTCGCGGTCGTATCTGGTGACCTCGAGTACCCTGTCCGGCAGCGCCTTGCCGCGGGTCCAGGTGCCCTTCGGATCGCGCCAGTCCACTCGGTTGTCGTACACCCGCGCCACCCAGACCGAGCCGTCTGGAAGCACTCCCCAGCAGTCCGCGCCGCTGAAGACCCGGCGCTCGAATCGCCGGCCGCTCTCACTCTCGATCTGGGCGATGTCGAGCGGCGCCAGCCGAACCAGCGTATCCGGATGCTCGAGGGCCGGTCCGGTTCGCACCACGGCCGCCGAGTCGCGGTTGCCCTGACCATCGGGGCCGGCCCGCTGGGCGACCTCGAAATAGAACCGGCCCGCTCCGTCGCGTGCACGGGCGAGCACGCCGCGCAAGGCGTCTGCAGCGGGAACCGATCGCACGAATCGGCCGTCGAGGGTCCAGAGCGACGTGCGCCGCAGCCCCCAGTCGCTCACGTAAAGCGTATCGCCTGCACGGAACAGGGTCGAGGGGTTTCGGGACTCCTTGCCGTTTGCACCCCCCAGCTGCCCGATCTTCCGGCGGGCGAAGTCTACCACTGCTACGGCCTGGTCGGCCGGAGCCAGCACCGCCCATCGGTCGCCACCCAGCCAGACACCCTGGGACACTTCCCCGTACGAGCTGGCCACCGTATCCCCGGCTCCGCCCAGACGGACGACGGGTGCGGACGCCTTCTGCCCGCCGCAGGCGATGACCAGGCCGGCGGCGGCAGGAAGGGCGTGGGGGGCGAGCCGCATGCCCCCAATGTAATGGGGCCGAGCGGGGGGTTAGCGGAGGATCTCCTCGAACAATGCGAGGGCGCGCGGATCCTCGCTCTGTCCCAACCAGAAGAGCGCGGCCTTCCGAAGCTCGGGATGGTGATTGGTGCGGGCGATCCGGATGAGCGCCGGCACCCCTTCCTCGGACGGCCGCTGAGACAAGGCGAAGACCGCTTGCTTGCGCACCTCGAGATCGCCGCTGCTATCCACCGCGATCGAGTCGAGACCCCGAGCCGCCGCCTCCCCCGCGGCCTGGCCCAACCAGAAGACGGCCTGGCGTCTGGTCTCGAGCGGAACCGCCGGGGCGCGGGCGAGACGCAGCAGTGTGGGCCACACGATGACGCTGTCCGCCAGGGTGGCCGCCGAGATCAGGTTCTCGCCCGCCGCATCCGAGTGCTCGGCCAGCGCCAGGAGCTCGGTCGCGGCCGAGCGGGCGGGGAGCATCCCCAGGTCGATGGCGCCGGCCTCGGTTGCCCACCGGCCGCCGACGTGCGTGTGTGCGTCGGTCAGCCGGCCGCCGCTGACCCGAAGCGAGACCCGTACCGGACCGCGGTCGCAGTCTGCCACCCACTCGTCACCCTTATCGCTGATAGTGATGCCATTGCTGCTGCCGCAGACGCCCTCGCGCGCCGCGAAGCTCAGCCGGATGGTTCCCTGTCCCAGCGCGGCCATCCGCTGGGCCAGCGTCTGGCCGCTGAGCGCGGCCGGAAACGCCAAGAGTGTCAGGAGGGTACCCAGAGTCGGACCCATGAGATTCTCACCTCCGCTCAGGGTTTCTCGATGATGTCCTGCAGCGCCTTGGCGGCGCGCGGATCGTCGCTCTGCCCCAGCCAGAAGAGCGCCTTCTTGCGCAGCTCGGGATCGGAGTCGCTCTTGGCGATGTCGAGCAGCTTGTCGACCGCGGCCGGCTCCTCCCGCTGAGAGTAGACGAAAATGAGCTGCTCACGCATGGCCCGGTCGGTCATGCTGGTATAGAGCCCGGCGAGATCGGCCATCGAGGCACCGGTCTGCCCCGCCCAGAAGAGCGCTTGCTTCCGCAGCTCCAGCGGCTGGGTGGCGTCCCGCGCGATCCCCAGCAGCCAGCGCACGTTCTCCGGGCCACCAGCCTGGGAGACCGAGAACAGAATCTTGTTTCTGAGTCCCTCGTCCTTGAGCCTGCCGTAGAGCGAGCGGAGGAACGCCTCGTTCTCCGCCCCGCCGCTCTGCCCGATCCAGAAGATCACTTTCTCTCTGACCGCGGCGGCCAGTTCTGCCCGCTCGGCGTACCCGCGCAAGGCTTGCTGGGCCCGCGGACTGCCCTGTTGAGAGAGGGCGAAGACCGCCTTTTCCTGAATCGCGGCGTCCTTCGAGCTCCGTAGGATCGAATCCAGAGCGCTCACCGCCCGGTCGGTATTCACCTGCGAGAGCCAGAATACGGCCTGCTCTCTGACCTCGTGGTCGGGATCGGTCCGCGCGGCGTTGAGCAGGATCTCCTCGGTGCCTCCCTCGCTCTCCTGGGCGATCAGAAAGACGGCCTTCCGCCGGAGGCAGACCGAGGCAGGATCGCGTCGCGCGAGCACCCGGCGGAGGATGGGACGCGCCCGCTCGTCGTCCATCTGTTGGAGCGCGCTGAGCGCGGCGAGCTTGGTGTCGTCCGCTTCGCTCTCGCAGCCGCCCTCCGGGCCGGACGGCGGCTCGGGAGGCTCCGGTGCTACCGGAGCTTCCGGCGCCTCGGGGGCCTCCGGCGGCTGCACGGCGGCGTTCGCCGCCCGGGTGATGTCTGCCGCCGCTTGGGAGTCGCCCCGCCGCGCCAGCTCGCCCTGGATCCGCCGCTCCAAGGCGGCAGCGTCGCCCCGGGTCGCGGCTTTGGGGAATCGCTCACTCTGCGCCCGGAGCGCCGCGAGTCCGGCGCGCAACTGGCTCTCCCCGCCCAATCGATAGAGCGAGAAGGCGCTCCAGTAGAACGAGTCGGCCACGTAGCCCGAGCGGGGGAAGCGCGTGGGGATCTGACCGAAGAGGTCGGCGGCGTGCGCGTAGTCCCGTCCATTGAGCGCCTCGCGCGCCGCCCGATACAATGAATCGGCGGGATCTCCCTGCAGCCAGGGGGCCGGCACCTCTGGCCTGAGAATGCCGGCCGAATCCTGAGCCACCGTCGCGCGATCCTGCGGCTTCGGCGTCACGAACCATTCGCCGAGGCCCATCGTCGCGGCCAGCATAACTCCGAGTGACATCCGATACATCACAACGCTCCTTGCATTTGGGTCGCGCCAGCGGGCACGGCCGTCCGGAGGCGGGAGAGCATCCCGTCTCGCTCGATTCCTTCTCGAATCAACTCCAGGTCCTGCTGGTGAGGCTGCGGCGTGAGCTGAGCGATTTCGGCCAGCACCAGCTCGAGGTCGTCCAGCAGGAGCCGGGTCCTGCGGTCCGCGGCAGCGGGTGAATCCAGCAGCATCCGGTTGGTGGCCAGGAGCTCCCGAGCGGTGGCCGATGCCAGCCGCTCATTGCCGCCCGAACGGATGGATGCCCGGAAGAGCGTGAGGAAGACCTCCGACCGGCCCAGGTGATCGGCCGCGGCGAGCCGGTAAGCGGTGGCATTCGTCCGGACTGGAGACCGGGTCGCGACCGGGGTCGGCGCGCTCGGCACGCCGGTCTGCACCGAGAGCCGGCCCAGGCCGATCCCCAGGGCGAGCACGGCGGCGGCCGCGGCGGCCCAGGGGATCCAGCGCCGGGGAGAAGCCGGCAGCCTTCGGAGGGGGCGTCGGCGGGATTGAATGGCCCGCCACATCTCCTCCCGAGGCGTCTCAGGCGGAGCGTTGTAGTCGCGGGCTGCCTGGCGCAGCATCTCGTCCCACTGATCGTCATTCATGCGGCTCATTCCCTGGCGAAGTCGGCAAGGGCCTCGCGCAGCCTGGCGCGGGCGCGGAACAGCTGAGCCTTGGAGGTGCCCGACTGGACTCCCAGCGCGGCGGCGATCTCCTCGTGAGTGTACCCCTCGACGTCGTGCATCACGAACACCGTCCGATATCCGTCGGGGAGGTCGTCGATAGCGTTCGAGAGCCGGACCTTCAGATCGGGGTCTGCCTCCCGGCGCGCAGTGCCCACCACCGGCGCTTCGTCCAGCGGCACCTCCCGTTCCCTGGCCCGCCGGATCTTCCGTAACCCATTGAGGGTGATGGAGATCGCGATCGAACACAACCAGGTCGACAATGCCGCCTCACCCCGAAACTCGCGCAACCGCTGGAACGCCCGGATAAAGGTTTCCTGGGTGTAGTCCTGGGCTCGGTCGAGATCACCCGCCATCCGATGCACCAGGCGAAAGACGCGGTCCACGTGAGCGTCGTACAATGCCCGCTCGGCGCTCGGGTCACCTTCGAGCACTCGGCCGATCAGTTCACGGTCGTTCACGGGCTCCGGCGCTTGAAGGTCGTAGGCTCGAACCGGCACTCTGACACGCCCCGGACGGAAAGGGTTGGTCGGCGGTTCCCAGGCAACCCTCCTCGGGTTCGACGCGTCTCATGCCTACGGGTGCAGAAAGCCGCACGGCTTGGCATGATGGTCACGGAGAGGTGCTCGATGATTCAGCTCAGGAAGCGGGAGCCGGTGACAGTATACGAAGTGCTCGACGGGGCCGGCCGTCCAATCGGGGAAGTGGTGCAGCCGGCCGGCCAGCCCATCATGGCGCGCGGCGCGGGCACGGTTCTTCTGGTGCGTGCGGGACCGGGGTCGATGCTTCACGGCTGACGCCCTGAAACGAATTCCGCCGCCGGACAGTATGTTGGGGATCGGTTTTCATTCCTACCTCACCATTTTCCGGCGGCGATTCATGGAGAGACCGTGGCGGCTGGTTTCCCTGCTCCTCCCCCCCATTCTGGCATGCGCGGGTTCGCGGGCCGAGGCGCCCACGCCGAAGAGTGCCACCAGTCCGGAGATCACTCCAGCGGATCTCAGGACCCGCAGCTACATCTTCGCCGACGACTCTATGCAGGGCCGCCAGGCCGGCACTCCCGGAAACGTACGGGGTAACGCGTACATCTCGGGGGAGCTGGCCCGGCTGGGTCTCAAGCCCGGAGGTGACCAGGGCGGATATCTGCAACGAGTCCCCCTCATGAGGTACGCGGTCGACACCGTCCACACCACCCTTGACGCCGGTTCCGTCAAGCTCCGGGCCTTCCAGGACTACTACCCGTATCAGCCCACCTTCGAGCTGCCGGCGCGGCCCATCGACGGTGCTCAGGTGGTCTACATCGGAGGCCGGAGCGATTCGGCGGCGCTGCCGGCGCGCGAGGCACTGCAGGGGAAACTGCTCGTCTTTCGCAACCAGGGGGATGGGAAATCGATCGCGGCGCCGGACCTGGGGCCGGCGGGACGGCTCGGGCTGGCCGCCGGGATCGCCATCACCGATATCGACGGGCTGATTGCCAGCAATACCAATTATCTACGCGCGCCCCGGCTGGAGGTGGCCGCCGAGACCAAGGTGCCGCCCGGTGCGACCCAGCCTCGTATCGTCTTTCTGCCCACCGGAACAGTGCAAACGCTCTTCGGCAAACCGCTCGACGCGCTTCGGCCAGGGGACACCGGCGCCACCCTGGGCGGCGAGGTTTCCTACGCGGCCACCGATGTCTCCTCCACCAATGTGGTCGGCATCCTGGAGGGCGCCGACCCGGCGCTCCGCGGCGAATATGTCGCGCTGGGCGCGCACAACGACGCGATCGGTATCGTGCCACCGGTGGATCACGATTCGATCCGTGCCTACAACACGGTCATGCGTCCCCGCGGGGCCAACGATTCGCCCGGCCAGCCTACGGCGGAGCAGTGGGGGCGGGTTCACGGAATACTGGACAGCCTGCGGCGGCTGCACCCTGCCCGGGCCGACTCCATCGTGAACGGCGCGGATGACGATGGCTCGGGATCGATGGGTCTGCTGGAGGTCGCGGAGTCTTTCGCCAAGGGTCCCCGGTTCAAGCGTTCGCTGCTCTTCGTCTGGCACACCGGCGAGGAGTCGGGACTGCAAGGCAGCCGCTGGTTCACCGACCACCCGACCGTGCCTCGCGACTCGATCGTGAGCCAGCTCAACGTCGACATGATCGCCCGGGGAGGGCCGCAGGACGAGCCCAAGGGCGGACCGGGGTATCTCCAGGTGATCGGGTCGCGCCGGCTGTCGACCGAGCTTGGCGATCTGGTCGAGACGGTGAATCGGGAAGGGAAGCACGGCATGCAGTTCGATTACAGCTACGACGCCGACGGGCATCCGGACAACTTCTATTGCCGCAGCGATCACTACTCCTATGCGCGGTACGGGATTCCGATCGCGTTCTTCAGCACCGGCGGCCACCGGGACTATCACCAGGTGACCGACGAACCCGAGTACCTGGACTACGAGCAGTTTGCCCGCGTCACCCGGTTCCTCGCTGATGTGGCCGGCCGAGTGGCCAACCTGGATCACCGGGTGGCGGTGGACAAGCCCAAGCCGGATCCCGACGCGCCCTGCCACCAGTAGGTGGGCGGCTCTGTCATCCCGAGCAGCGCAGCGAATGGGCTCGGGATGACGGTTTGGCTTGGAATGAGGGCGTGGCGCTCGGGGTGACGACCCGGCGCGTGGGCTGACAGTTCCGCCCTGGACCACCGGGTCGTACCGACCCCTCCCTCCCTCTCCTAAGTCGTTGTCTCCCCAACATTTCGTGTGCTGCTTCCGGTTGCGTCGGACCGGCGCGTCCGGGTATATTTCGGCGTCTCGGACCGACCCGGGATCGCCCCCATTTCCCTAGCACGTGACGCACATGACCGCACCCAATTCGCGCGAAC
The DNA here is from genome assembly GCA_036265815.1 of Gemmatimonadales bacterium. Taxonomy (NCBI): domain Bacteria; kingdom Pseudomonadati; phylum Gemmatimonadota; class Gemmatimonadia; order Gemmatimonadales; species Gemmatimonadales bacterium. The sequence continues at coordinate 66,935 of DATAOI010000052.1, read as the reverse complement.
GAATCCTGCCCAGGCTCATCGAAGACGAGATGCAGCAATCGTTCATCAACTACTCGATGAGCGTCATCGTCTCGCGGGCCCTGCCGGATGTGCGGGACGGCCTCAAGCCCGTGCACCGCCGGATCCTGTACGCGATGAACGAGCTCGGATTGGTGCCGGGTCGCGCCTACAAGAAGGCAGCCACCGTGGTGGGCGACGTGCTGGGCAAGTATCACCCGCACGGCGATTCCTCCGTCTACGACGCGCTGGTGCGCATGGTGCAGGACTTCTCGCTGCGCTATCCGCTGGTCGACGGGCAGGGGAATTTCGGCTCGGTGGACGGCGATCCGGCGGCGGCCTACCGCTATACCGAGGCCCGGCTCACCCGGGTCGCGGTGGCGATGCTGGAGGACATCGACAAGAACACCGTCGACTTCCAGCCCAACTTCGACGACCGTCTGCGGGAGCCGACGGTGCTGCCGTCGAAGATCCCCAACCTGCTGGTCAACGGCTCGTCCGGCATCGCGGTGGGCATGGCCACCAACATCCCACCGCACAACCTCCGCGAGGTGGCCAAGGCGGTCGAGCTGCTGATCGACGATCCCGAGACCAGCATCACCGACCTCCGCAAGGCGATCAAGGGCCCTGATTTTCCCACCGGCGCGTACATCTACGGTCGCCAGGGCATCAAGGAGGCATACGAGACCGGGCGGGGCCGGGTCATCATGCGCGCGCGGGCCCAGATCGAGGAGAAAGAATCATCGGGCCGCTCCCAGATCGTGGTGACCGAGATCCCCTACCAGGTCAATAAGGAGAACCTGGTCAAGTCGGTCGCGGAGCTGGCGTCGGAGAAGAAGATCGAGGGGATCACCGGGGTCAACGACGAGTCCGACCGTGAGGGCATGCGGATCGTCATCGAGCTCAAGCGGGACGCCATCCCCAACGTCGTGCTGAACCAGCTGTACAAGCACACCGCCATGCAGGCCACCTTCGGCGTGATCATGCTGGCCCTCGACAAGGGCGCGCCCAAGGTCATGAATCTCAAGGAGCTGCTCGAGCGCTACATCGAGCACCGTCACGAGATCGTGATCCGCCGGACCCAGTTCGACCTCACGGCGGCCGAGGCACGGGAGCACATCCTCGAGGGCCTCAAGATCGCCGTCGATCACATCGACGAGGTCATCAAGATCATCCGCGGGTCGGAGGACACACCGCAGGCCGATGCGCGGCTGAGGAAGCGTTTCGGGCTGAGCGAGAAGCAGAGCGACGCCATCCTCAACATGCGGCTGGCCCGGCTGACCGGACTCGAGGTGGAGAAGCTGGAGGCCGAGCTCAAGGAAGTCCGGGCCACCATCAAGGACCTCAAGTCGATCCTGGCATCCCGGCCCAAGCGGATGACCATCCTCAAGGAGGAGATGAAGGAGGTGGTCGAGCAGTTCGGAGACGACCGCCGGACCGAGATCGTGGCCGACCAGGGCGAGTTCACGGTGGAAGACCTGATCGCCGAAGAGGACATGGTGATCACCATCTCCCACACCGGGTACATCAAGCGGATTCCGGTGTCGGCCTACAAGCGCCAGCGGCGCGGGGGACGCGGGCTCAACGGCGCCGACCTCAAGGCTGACGACTGGGTGGAGCACCTCTTCATCGCCAGCACCCACGACTACCTGCTCTTCTTCACCAACACCGGCCAGGTATACTGGCTCAAAGTGCATGAGATTCCCCAGGCCAGCCGGGCGGCGCGGGGCAAGCCGGTGGTCAATTGCATCGCCATCAAGCCCAACGAGCAGGTGGCGGCCCTGGTGCCGGTGCGGGAATTCTCCGAGGATCAGTGCCTGATCTTCGTCACCCGGCTCGGCACCGTGAAGAAGACGGTGCTCTCCGCCTACGGCAACGTCCGGGCGAACGGCATCTGCGCCATCAACATCGACGACGGCGACGAGCTGATCGACGTGCAGGTGTGTGACCAGAACAGCGACATCATCCTGGCCACCAAGGACGGCATGAGCATCCGGTTCCACCAGGGCGATGTCCGGGACATGGGCCGGGCCACCACCGGGGTGAAGGGAATCGAGCTGGAGAAGGGCGACGAGGTCATCGGCATGGTCGTGGTCCGGCGCGACGCCACACTCCTGGTGGTGAGCGAGAAGGGCTTCGGCAAGCGCTCCGAGCTGGCCGACTACCGGGTGCAGAAGCGGGGCGGCAAGGGAATCATCACCCTCAAGAAGACCGACAAGACCGGCTCGATCGTGGCGCTCAAGGAAGTGATCCCGGACGACGAGCTCATGATGATCACCCGGCATGGAGTCATCATCCGACTGCCGGTGGACGGTATCCGGGTGATCGGCCGCAATACCCAGGGCGTCAAGGTGATGAATCTGGACCAGGGGGATACGGTCGTGGACGTCGCCCGGGTAGTGAAGGAGGATGAGGGAGGCCCGGAGGACGCGATCGGAGGAGACGAGGTCACTCCGACGGCCGCCGTCGAATGACCGGCCGGTAGCCGTGCCATCCACCGCGGACTCGACCGCCGCCGTGTCTCTCGCGAGCCTCCGGGCCGCGGCGGGCAGGCTGAAGGGTGTCGCCCTCCGGACCCCGATGCTCGAGCTGCCGGCCCTCTCCGCCCGGCTGGGCGTCCCTGTGGCGCTCAAGTGCGAGCAGCTCCAGCCCATCGGCGCGTTCAAGATCCGGGGAGCCTACAACGCCATCGCCCGCGTGGCGGCGGAGGGCGGGGCGAAGGGCGTGATCACCCAGTCGAGCGGGAATCACGGACAGGCCGTGGCCTACGCCGCCCAGACGTTCGGACTCCGCGCCGTGGTCGTGATGCCTGCCTCCACACCTCAGGTGAAGCTGGACGGAGTGAGAAAGTACGGGGGCGAGGTCGTCCTCGCCGGCGCCGTCCGCTCCGCCGAGCAGCGGATCCATGCGGAGGCCATGGCACGGGAGGAGGGGCTGGTCATGGTGCCGCCGTATGACCATCCCGATGTCGTTGCCGGGCAGGGCACGACAGGGCTCGAGATTCTGGAGCAGCGGCCCGAGGTGGACACCATTGTCGTCCCGGTGAGCGGGGGAGGCCTGCTGGCCGGGATCTCGGTGGCCGTGGCGGCGCTCAAGCCTTCGGTTCGCCTGTTGGGAGCGGAGCCGGTCGGCGCCGCCAAACTCACCGCCGCGCTTGCCGCCGGCGCGCCGGTGGCGCTGGACCACACCGAGAGCATCGCCGACGGCCTGCTTGCCCGCGCCATCGGTGATTTCACCTTCGCTATCCTTCACCGCGTGGTCCGGGAAGCCGTACGGGTCTCGGAGGAGGAGATCGCCGAGGCGGTCCGCTTCCTTCATCACGAGGCCGGGCTCCGGCCCGAGCCGTCCGGCGCGGTGGCGGTGGCCGCCCTGCTGGCCGGGCATGTCCGACCCGCCGGACCAACGGTGGCCGTGGTGAGCGGCGGCAACGTCGATCCCGATCTCTATCAACGCCTGGTACGCTGAATGAGCCCCGCTCCCAAGATCCTCGTTGCCGACGACGACCAGGCCCTCTCCCGCACCCTGTCGTGGATCCTCAAGGAGAACGGCTACGAGGTGCTCACCGTCCCCGGCGGCGAGCTGCTGTTCGATCATCTGCAGGCGGAGGCGTTCGATCTGCTCCTGCTGGATATCATGATGCCCAAGGTGGACGGTCTGCAGCTGCTCCAGCGGGTCAAAGCCGACCCGAGGTTCAAGGACCTCCCGGTGCTCATGATCTCGTCCATGCCGCCGGAAGAGGCCACCGTCCGCTCGCTGGGACTCGGGGCCGCCGACTTCATCCCCAAGCCGTTCCGGGTGCGCGAGTTGCTTGCCCGGGTCAAGGCGCACCTGAGGGTCGGGCGGGAGCTCAACCAGGCCCGGGCCGAGGCGCGCTCCCGCTCGGAGATGATGGACATCATGCAGGAGGTGACTGCCTCGCTCAAACCGGAGGAGATCTACCAGATTCTGGTCCGGCGGGTGGCCCATGGGCTCAACATCTCACGCTGCTCGATCATCATCGCGGGCCCCGATGACGAGACCGGTACGGTGGTCGCGGCGTTCGAGAATCCGATGCTGCACAATCTGTCGGTGGATCTGCGGCGCTACCCCGAGATCCAGCATGCCCTCGCTACCGGCGAAGTGGTGCTGGTGCGTGATGCCACCACCCATCCGCTCTATCAGGACGTCCGGGAAACCTGGGAAGCCGAGGGCAAGCCGGTCCAGACCCGGTCGGCGATCGCGCTGCGGTTCTCGCTGCGGCAGGAGCCGGCCGGAGTTTTCTTCCTGCGCACCACCACGGAGGACGCCCCGCTCAACGAGCAGGACGTCCTCTTCGCCGACCAGGTCATCGGGGCGGCCGTGTCCGCACTGGAGAAGGCCTACGACCTGGAGAACGCGGTCATGGGCCAGGAGCAGATGCGCCACCTGGCCGAGACCGACCCGCTGACCAACTGCTTTAATCGCCGGGCGCTGATGGAGAAGCTGGAGCAGGAGATGGACCGGGCCGCGCGATACGCCACCATGCTCACGGGCATGATGATCGATATCGACAACTTCAAGCAGATCAACGACACCCACGGACACCTGGTGGGCGATCGGGTGCTCAAGCAACTGTCCAATCTGCTCAAGCGGGAGCAGCGCTCGGTCGACATCGTGGCCCGCTACGGTGGCGAGGAGTTCGTGGTGCTCCTGCCGGAGACCACGTCCACCGAGTCGCGCAACTTCGCCGAACGCATTCTCCGCCGGGTCGCGACCCACGATTTCGGCGAGACTGGCCGGCCCGTCCGGGTGACGATCAGCATCGGCATCGCCTCCTACCCGGACGAGCGGGTCACCGACGGCGAGTCACTGCTCCGCCTGGCCGACAGCCACCTCTACCGGGCCAAGTCCGACGGCCGAAACCGCTTCCGCGATTGACGACCCGGCGTTGCCCCCGGTGCCAGGCGACGTACGCCGCGCCCGCCCGATTCTGCGTCAGGGACGGCTCGCCGCTGGTAGAAGCCGCACCGGAGAGCGGGGTCACGACCACTGGCCGCCAACGGGCGGCCTCCCTTCCGCCGCCGCTCACCCCCGAAGAGCTCGACCGGTACGCCACCCTGACGGGGAAGGTCCTCGACGACCGCTATCAGGTGGAGCGACGCCTCGGCGAGGGAGGAATGTCGTACGTCTACCGCGCCTCCGAGCTCGGCACCGGGCGCGCGGTGGCCCTCAAGATCCTGCTGCCCCGGTTGTCACGGGATCCGGGCGCGGTGGAGCGGCTCCGCCGGGAAGCGACGATCGCCACCCGGTTCGAGCACCCCAACGTGTGCCCCATTCTCCGGCTGGGCGAGACGGCGGATCGAATGCTCTACCTGGTGATGCCCTACCTCGAGGGCGAGCCGCTCAGCGAGCATGAGACCCGGCGCGGCGCGTTCCCGCTGGCGGAAGGGATTCCCCTGCTGGTCCAGGTCTGCCACGGACTGCAGCACGCGCACGAGATGCAGATCGTACATCGGGATCTCAAGCCTGAGAACGTCATGCTGGTCCCCGATTCCACTGCCGCCGACACCGGCGGCTTTCGATCGGTGGTCATGGATTTCGGGTTGGCCAAGGAGCGCCGGGCGGGGCCCGAAGTGGCCAGACTCACCGCCACCGGTATCGTGCTGGGCACCCCGGAGTTCATGAGTCCGGAGCAGATCCGTGGCAAGCCCCTCGATGGCCGGAGCGACGTCTACGCGCTGGGCATCCTGGCCTTCGAGCTGTTCACCGGCCAGCTCCCCTTTGCCGGCAAAACGGCGCAGGAAACCATGATCGCCCGCCTCAAGGGCGCGCCCCTCCGCCTGCGGGAGCTGCGGCGCGATCTCCCGACCAAACTCGAGACCGTCATCGAGCGAACGCTCACCCTCGATCCGGCCGGCCGCCACCAGTCGATGACCGAGCTGGCCTTCGCCCTGGAAGGCGTGCTGAGTACTGGGATGTTCGCCAGACTCTTTCATCGGTAGGCGGTCCGCCGACGGAGTGAGCGGGAACACCGACGCAGCCCGCCTGCCCGGATTGATTTGCGGCTGAACACCGGCCGCACTCCGGGAAGGGTGGCTACCATGATCTCACGAGCGATGCTCCTGCTGTCTGCGCTGCTGCTGCCCGCCTGTCGCGAGCGTGCGGCCGAGACCGGGCGCACCGCTTCGGCCTACTCCAACGGAGGCGACAGCGCCGGCGGCGCCGATCTCAATGGCACCGCGGCCGGCGTGGAGTACGAGGCCCCCCGACTCATCCCCGGCATGCGGGCCCAGTTGGAGCAGTATTCCTCGCCGGGCCGGCCGCTGACGGACAGCGACCTGGCCAATTACAAGAATACGGCGGGCACGGTGATCAACGCGATGCAGGCCGACCTGACTCGGGTCGGCCTAGCCGATAGCGGCGCGTTCAAGGCGCTGAGCGATTCGGTGCTCGACGAGCTGGGAGGAGACACGGGGGTGCCCCATGGCGTCACCGGCGAGCGGTTCTCTCAGAACCTCACTCAGATGCGGCGCCTGATCGGGGTCTACGAGCAGTGGATGCGGCGCGCCAAGAGCTGACGACGCAGCGTGCACGATTCGATAGTCGAGGGCTGTCATTCCCGCTCGGTCATCTTTGCAGACTCCCAGGCTGCTACTGCCAGCCCCTCCCGCCATCTCGGTCAATTTGACCATTTCCAGTTCCTCCTTCGGGCATGCGGAGTGCATTCCGGGCCGGTGCGTCGCGTGATCTCATTCGGTGATGCGGGTCACGGGCGCACCTCGGCCACTTGGCCAGCGTAAGGGCCCGCTTTGTCGGCAACGGCATCACTGAGCGTGTTTTTCGTTTGGTACGGCTTCAAGGAGGGATGTATGGCAATCAGCAGGTACCGGGATAATCCCCAGAGCATGTTCGGCCTTCAGCGGCTGAACCGTCTCCTCGACGAGGCGTTTACCGGCTTCCCGTTCGCCGAGCCCAGCGCGGCGATCACCTCGGCCTGGTTCGCGCCGACCGACGTCAGCGAGGACTCCGAGAGTCTCCAGATTACCATGGAGCTGCCGGGTGTCCGGCCCGAGGACGTGAAGTTGTCCTTGGAGAACAACATGCTGACTATCCGGGGGGAGAAGCGGCAGCATGCGGATGACCAGGCGGAGCGGATTCACCGCTACGAGCGCAGCTATGGGGCGTTCGAGCGCACCTTCGCCCTGCCGAACACCGTCGATCCCGAGAAGATCTCGGCCACGTACGAGCACGGCATCCTGACCGTCAGGATCCCGAAAAGCGAACGGGCCAAGCCGCGGGAGATTCCGGTCAGCTCGGCTGTCGGTAATCAGGCAGCTCAGGTGAGCTCGGGGCCGTCGGTCCAGACCCGGGCGTCAAAGAAGAGCGGCGAGCGGGATCCTGAAGAGGAGGGCTCTGCCGGCAGAACAGGGCAGCGCTGAGACGTCGAGCCTAGTGCTCCGTAAAGATACGGAGAACCGCTCCGGGGGGATGCGGATTGTCCCCCCCGGACGCGGGATGTACGCTTCTCGTGTGCCATCGGACCTCTCGTTCCATGTCATTGGCGTAAGCCACCATACGACTCCGGTCGGGGTCCGTGAGCGGTTCGCGTCCTCGCCGGCCGAAGTGCGCGCGTTGCTGGAGTGCGAACATACGGTTGACCGCAGCGCCCTTCTTCTCTCCACCTGCAATCGATGCGAGCTGTATTGGAGTGGCGACCAGGATTCGGAATCCTGGTTTCGCGAATTCGCTCGCGAGCGGGGCGTGACCGAGGAGCACGCGCTCATCCGGCTCGACGGTCTGGACGCGGTACACCACCTGTTCACCGTCGCCGCTGGACTCGATTCTCAGATCCTGGGCGAGACCGAGATTCTGGGCCAGGTGCGGGGCGCATACGACGCCGCGCGGGCCGCCGGCACCACCACGAGAGAGATGGATGCCATCTTCTCGGCGGCCCTCTCGACCGGGCGCCGGGTGAGGAGCGAGACGCTTCTCGGGCGGCATCCAGCCTCGGTCAGCTCCGCCGCGGTGGACCTGGCGGCCGCGGACCGGATGACTGGCCTGGCGCGCTGCCGGGCGGTGGTGCTTGGGGCGGGTGAGGCGGCGGAAGGTGTTTTGCGGTCGCTCCACCAGCACAAGGTGGAGCGGACCAGCCTGGTGAATCGCAACCCCGACCGGGCAAGCGTGCTAGCCGCCGCGTGGCGAGCCGAGGCCAGGCCGTGGGGTGCCTTGGACGAGCTGCTCCGGGATGCCGACCTTCTGATCGTCGCCACCGGGTCTTCACGCCCGGTGATCGCCGCCCGGCAGCTGGCCCAAGCGGTGGCGGGGCGCGAGCGAGAGCCTCTGATCGTGATGGACCTGGCGGTTCCCCGCAACGTCGAGCCCGCCGCCCGCGCGGTGCCGGGGGTGCGGCTCTACGATCTGGACGATCTGCAGCGGCTCTGCTGCCCCGCCGCCGGAACAGCCTCGGCCGCCCTGGCCGAAGCCCAGCGGGTCGTGACCGAGGAGATCGCACGCCTGGCACAGAGCCTTCGCGGCCGCGCCGCGGCTCCACGGCTGGCGGAGCTGCATCGCCTCGGCGCGCAGATGGCGGAGCAGGAAGCGGCGTGGGCCCTGGCCCAACTGGCCGTGCTCTCGGATCGGGAGCGTCAGGTAGTGCGGGAGATGGCCGACCGGCTGGTGCGGCGGGTACTCTATCCCGCCAGCCGATCCCTTCGGGAGGATGGCTGACCGCAGCGTTCCCGCCCCTTCGCTTCAGCCCCTCTCGCTGGCCACCACCGACATCGAGCTCACCGGATTCAGCATGTGCCGGCATTGCGGATTGACGCAGCCGGCGCAACGTGTCGTGTATTGGGTGGTATAGGGCTGGCCGGACGACAGGTGCTCGCGGACGATGTCGGCCAGAGCGTCCAGGAATGCAGGGCGGTCGTTCAGGGCCGGGGCCCGCTTGTAGTGGGTGATGCCCGAGTGGTGCGCGACTTCCCCGTACTCCCGGTCGAGCTCGGAGAGGGTCTCGATGTGATCGCTGGTGAACGCGATGGGAATGACCAGCACATGCTTCTGGCCCCGCGCCCCCAATCGGCGGATAACCTGCTCGGTCCGGGGTCCCAGCCAGCGCACCGGACCAACGTCCGACTGATAGGCCAGCAGGTACGGATTGGGAGCGCCCAGCAACTCGACCACCCGCTGCACGCTGGCCCCGACCTCCTGGGGATACGAGTCGCCCCGGTCGATCACGGCGAGCGGCAGCGAGTGGGCACTGAAGAGCAGCAGCACCTTGTCCCGGTCCGCCCCCTCGAATTGCTCCAGCCCTTCCCGCACCGTCTCGGTCATCGCGGCGATGAAGCCGGGATGCACCGGCCAGCGGTCGATGAGGCTCCACTCGAACCGGTCGCGCAGGCCAGTCCGCTCCGTTGCGCGCCAGAGCTCGTTGAGGCTGGAGCCGGTGGTGCTGCAGGACCACTGGGGATATTGAGTGAACGCCACGGCCCGCTGCACCCCGTCGGCCGCCATGGCCCGGAGTGCGTCGTCGCTCTTCGGATGAACGTACCGGAAGGCCACGTAGAAGGCGTGCGGAGCGGTCTCCGGCGAGAGCCGATCCAGCCGTTCCACCATGCCCCGCCCCTGCGCCTGGGTATAGCGTAGGATGGGTGAGCCGCCGCCGATGCTGGCGTACAGGCCCTTGACCTTGGGGGTGCGGCGGCGGGCGATATAGGGGCCGAGCCAACGCTGGAAGGGGAGCTGGATGATCTCGCGGTCGGCAAACAGCTCGAGGAGGAACGGCTCCACCTGATCGAGGTTGGCGGGGCCGCCGAGGTTCATCATCACGATGCCGGTCTTCACTGTGCTCATGGCCCCAATATAATCCGCGCTACCCGCCGATCACCCCAGTCTCCAGGGCGAAGCGGGTCAGCTCGGCCACGCTCCTGAGCATCAACTTGCGCATCAAGCTCTCCCGGTGCGTCTCCACGGTCCGGTGACTGATGCCCAGCTCCGCCGCGATCTCCTTATTCGTGAGCCCCCGGGTGACCCCGATCAGCACCTGGCGTTCCCGGGCGGTGAGCTGCGCCAGCAGTCTGGCAGGGGTGGCAGACTCCGGAAGATCCCCTCGCACCACCGCGCTCAGCCGGCTCGCTATGGGCGGGCTGAAATAGGATTCGCCCTGGTACACCGCCCGCACCGCCCCGCGCAGCTCGGTGGCCGCGGTGTCTTTCAGCAGATAGCCATGGGCCCCGGCCCGCACGCTCTCCAGCACGTATTCCGTGTTGTCGTGCATGCTCAGGATGAGCACCCGGGTATCCGGACAGTGATGCAGCAGCTCGGCCGTGACCTCCAGTCCGGATTGCCCCGGCATCGAGATATCCAGGACGGCCACATCGGGCCGGAGCTCCAGAGCCAGGGCCAGGGCTTCAGTCCCGGTAGCGGCCTCGGCCACGACGGCGAATCCCGGCTCGCCTTCCAGCACGTGGCGTATGCCGGTCCTGACGATGGCGTGATCGTCCGCCACTAGCACCCGCACCGTTTCCCCGCTCATCCGCTGTCTGCTGAGCCGACCGGCACGAGCACCTCCAGCGAGGCACCACCGCCCGAGTCGGCCGCGCGGCCAAAGCGAAGGCTCCCACCGAGGGCCTTGATGCGCTCGCGCATGCCCGCGAGGCCCATGTGCCCTGCTCCTTCCAGCCGCTCCGGCGGTAGTGTCGGCGGGCCCCGCCCGTCGTCCCGGACGGCCAGCAGCACGCCGGTCGGACCCACCGAGATTCCCACCTCCACCGTCCGCGCGCCGGCGTGGCGGAGCACGTTGGACAGCGCCTCCTGCAGCGCGCGGAACAGGGCCAGCTCCGCCTCCTCGGAGAGCGGTGGCAGCGTGCCCGGAGCCGCGAGCCCGGTACGGATGCCGCTGCGCTCGCTGAAGTCCGCGACCAGCGACCTGAGCGCCGGCAGCAGCCCGAGATCGTCCAGGATCGATGGGCGGAGATCGTTGGTGACGCTCCGGATGCTCCGGATCCCGGTATCGATCAACCCGAGTACCTGATCCAAACGGGCGCCCTGCTCGGGCGCGACGGCCTCACGCAGGACTCCCAACTCCATCTTGACAGCGGAGAAGACCTGGGCCGTCTCGTCGTGCAACTCGCGAGAGAGCCGGCGCCGCTCCTCCTCTTGCTGCTCGATCATCCGGGACGACAGCCGTGCCAGCTCGACCGTGCGGGCCTCCAGCCGGGTGTAGAGGTCCGCGTTCTCCAGGGCGGCTCCCACCTGCTGGCCCAGGGCCACGAGAAACCGGTCGTCCAGCGCGGTGAACGGATCCCGAGCCTCACCCACGAGCACGAGCGCCCCCATGACCTCGTCCCGCCGCAGCAGCGGGAGCACTGCGGCGAATGGATAGCTCGACTCGCCGTACGCCCACTTGCCGGTGACTTGGGGCAGGCCCGATTCGATGGCCCGGGCGAGCGCTCCCGCGCCGCCCTCACCCGGCTGGTCGGCCTCGGTCCACTGCTCGCAGACGCCGGCCCCGCGCACCAGCCGAAGCCGGCCGTGCTGGATCAGGAAGAGCGCGCTTCCGCGGACGGTCGGCAGTGTGAGCGGGCGGGCAAGCAGGACCGAGAGCACGTCCTGCTCCCGGCCGGCGTGCTGGAGATCTCCGGAGAGGGCGGAGAGGGCGCTGAGTCCCCGGCGGAGATCGTCCAGCACCAGCAGCAGGATGCCGGTGCCTACGACGAGCGTCAGGAGGATGTCCAGATAGTAGCCCCAGGGCACCCAGGTGCCACGTGCCCGGAGGAAGGGATAATCCAGATGGTGTACGCCCCACAGCAGAAAGGCCGTGGAGAGGAGGGTCGCGCCACTCGAGGCCACCTGCCGCCGGTAGCGCGCGAAGACCCATCCGGTCCAGAGCGTGGCCAGACTGAGGAAGAGCACCGCCGGGCCCGCGGCCCAGAGGAAGTGGTCCAGTCGGTAGATGGCGATATAGGACCAGACCGGCGGGAAAAGCACGAGGGCCAGGTACCAGCGGCGCCATTGCACCTGCTGAGAGAAGACCAGCGCGGCCCCCAGCAGCGCGAGCGCGGTCCATCCGGTGATGACCTGGTGCCAGTAGAGCCAGATGCGGTGCGTGGTCACCAGAAAGCTGGTGATGGCGCCGACCCGGAGCAGGTAGAGGCCCCACGCCACCGCCCACCAGGCGAGATACGGCTTCCGGTATCGCTGATAGAGGAAGGCGCACAGCACCCCGAGGGCCGCCGTGATGGCGGCCTCGAGGATGGCGGCGTCGAGCTCGATCGCTCTCGCCGACAGGGTGATGTCTTGCATGGCCGAAACAAACGGCAGGACTGCGGAAGACGCCAGGGCGGCGCCCTCAATACCAGCCGATCGGCTTCTCGTCGAGGTTGATGAACACCTGCTTGGTCTCCAGGTACTCCTCGACGCCCCAGTGCCCCAGCTCCCGACCGAAGCCCGACGCCTTGTACCCGCCCCAGGGAGCTTCCACAAAAGTGGGCTGCATGTGGTTGACCCAGACGATCCCCGCCTCCAGTGACTTGACCACCCGGAAGGCTTTGAAGATGTCGCGGGTCCACACCGCCGCCGCCAGCCCGTAGGGAGTGGCGTTGGCGATCCGGATCGCGTCCGCCTCGTCTTGGAACGGGATCACGCTCATCACCGGCCCGAAGATCTCTTCCTGGGCGATCCTGGCCGAATTGTCCACGTCGTAGAAGATGGTGGGCTCGACGTACCAGCCCTTGTCGAAGCTCTTCGGCGTCCCGCCGCCCACGGCTACCTTCGCTTCGCCGCGGCCGACCGTGAGGTAGCTTGCTACGCGGTCGCGCTGCTCCGCGCTCACCAGCGGCCCCATCTTGGTCTCCCGGTCCAGACCGCGGCCGAGCTTGATCGTCTTGGCCTTGGCGGCGGCGGCGTCCACGAATTTCCGGTAGATGTCCTTCTGCACCAGCACCCGGCTGCCGGCCGAGCAGACCTCGCCCTGATTGATGAACGTGCCGAACAGGGCGCCGTCCACCGCGTTCTCGAAATCCGCGTCGCTGAAGAAGATGTTGGGCGACTTGCCACCGAGCTCGAGGGAGACCCGCTTAAGCTGATCGGCGGCGTTCCGCATGATCAGCTTGCCGACCTCGGCGCTGCCGGTGAAGGCGATCTTCCGCACCAGCGGGTGCGCCACCAGCGGCGCACCCGCGCCGGGGCCGTCGCCGGTGACCACGTTGACCACGCCGGGCGGCAATCCCACCGCCTCGAAATCCTCCGCCAGCTTGAGCAGGGTGAGCGGCGTCTGCTCGGCCGGCTTGATGACGACCGTACAGCCGGCCGCGAGCGCCGGCGCAATCTTCCACGCTGCCATCAACAGGGGATAGTTCCAGGGGATGATCTGGCCGGCCACGCCCACCGGCTCGCGCATGGCGAAGGCGACCGCATCGGCCGGGACCGGCAGCACCTCGCCGTTGATCTTGGTGGCCAGGCCGGCGTAATACTCGTAGCAGGTGGCCGTATCGTCCATGTCGTATTCGGACTCGACGATCGGCTTGCCCGAGTTGACCGTCTCCAGCTCGGCCAGCTCGGCGCGGCGGGCCCGAATCCGCTCGGCGAGCCGGAAGAGGATCCGCCCCCGCTCCTGGGCGGACGTGCCTTTCCACCCACCGTGAAAGGCCCGCTCGGCCGCCTGCGCCGCGCGATCCACATCCTCCGGCCCACCGGCCGGACAGGTGGCGATGACGCCCTCGGTCGAGGGATCGTATACGTCGAATGTCTTGCCGTTCCTGGCGTCGACAAACTTGCCGTCGATGTACATCTGATACCGGGTGACCTCGCTCTTTCCGGTCTTGCCCCGTGCCGCCGCGGTGCTCGTCATGGACTCCTCCGCTTACGTCTGGGTCTCGGCGAAATCTTACCACCAAGGCACCGAGAGCACAAAGGCGATATCGCTGACGATATCCTCGGTGCGTTCGGTGCCTTGGCGGTTACCGGCGGTCAGGCTGCGACGGTCGGACGAAAGGGGATGGTGCGCTCCCGCGGCGCGTGCAGCAGGGTGGCGGAGTCGTCCCGGATGTGCCAGGGCATTCCTTCCCGCGCCAGCCGATCCAGGAACGGATCGGGATCGAACTCCTCTGGCGAGCGGACGCCGGGCCCGCTCCAGCGGCCTTCATGGATCAGCCGGGCGGCGATGACCGGCGGAATGCCGGTCTGATAGGCGGTCGCCTGCACCCCGAGCTCGGCGAACACCGTCTCGTGGTCCGCGATGTTGTAGATGTAGAAGGCCCGGGGCTGGCCGTTCTTGAGACCTTTGGCCAGCGTGCCGACGCAGGTCTTGCCCCGCATCCGGCCGGCCAGGTCCTTGGGCTGCGGGAGCAGGGACACCACCAGGTCGCGCGGCGCGATGGAGGCATCACCTACCCGCACCCGGTCCTTGCCCGAGAGACCGAGGCGCTTCATCACCCGCAGGGTCTCGACGGTCACGTCGTCCATGCAGAGCTTGAAGTCGACCGTCCGGGCCTGGGGGAAGAACCGGGGCAGGGTCTTCGACTCCTCATGGTCCACGTAGTAGCAGTTGAGGACGCCGAGCTCGGGAAAGTCGAACGGCTCGAACCCGGTGAGCGGCTCCTCCAGATGGTGGCGGCCATCCCGGTAGGAGACGGCCTTGCAGAGACACTCGTCGATGAAGACCCATGGGCTGAAGGCCGCGACGAAGCCGTCGTGTCCCTGGCAGACGGAGTTGTCGCCGTCCCGCACCCGGAGCTCGGTGACGGTGTCGAGCAGGTGCTTGGCGGCGTAGGCGGCGTACACGTTGCTTGTCCCCGGGTCGGCGCCCATGCCAAGGAGCGCCAGCCGGCCGGCCGCCCTGAACTCGGCGTCCAGGGCAAACTGGTCCTCCAACTTGGGGATTCCATCGTCGTCGGTGCCGCCGCTGGCCATGTCGATGTAATCGCAGCCCGCGGCGAGGCAGGCGCGCATCAGGTCGAGATTGGTCCGCGGGAGCGCGGCGTTGAGCACGATGGTCGTACCCGTTTCACGAATGGAGCGAGCGACGGCAGCCTGATCGGCGGCGTCGAGAGCGATCGCCGTGACTCGAGGGTCGTTGAGCCGATCCGCTAGGAGGGATGCGCGGGCGGAAACCGCGTCGGCGATGACGAGCTGTTCGAGCATCGCGTCCTGCACGAATTTGAGGGCGGACACGGTCCCCACCGCGCCGGCGCCTAGCACCAGGACTTTCACAAACTCCTCTTTTCATTGTTGGTGCGGCACTCGGTCTGGTTGCAGGTCGCGCGTTGGAGGCGCTTCCTACGCCCTCGCCCCCGCCGCTGATGGGGGCTCGCAGCTCAAGGAGAAAGTCAGCTGCGAGAGTGGACCCTCCGCTTGGTCGGAGGATGCAAACACGCCCTCCCCGCGTGGGGGCGACGTATAGCCATTCTAGCTCTCGCCCCCCACCCGCTGTCCAGCCCCCCGGTCACTCGACGCAAGTGAGGGCAGTTCTCGGCCGGCAACTATGCATAGTAGAACGCCAAGGTGTACAAGGTGTTAGGCCGGGATATACAGGCAGCGGTGCATAGTCTCTCAGGACCGGCGAGATCAGGCAGGCCTAGGCGGGGTGCTCCTCCCGCATGAGCCTCGCCCAGATCACGATCACCACCACCGAGACCAGGAAGATGACGACCGACGCGGCGTTCACCTCGGGCGTGATGCCGCGGCGGAGCAGTCCCCAGATCTGCAGCGGCAGCGTATTCTGCCGGCCGATCAGGAAGAAGGTGACCGCGATCTCGTCCAGGCTCAGGGTGAAAACCAGGAGACCCGCACCGAGTATGGCGGTCCGGATGTTGGGGAAGGTGACATAGCGGAAGGTCTGCCACTCGTTGGCGTAGAGGTCCTGGCTCGCCTCCTCCTGCGCCCGGTCGAACCGCTGGAGGCGGGCAAAGACCTGGGTGATGACTACCGAGGTCAACGCCGCCGAGTGGCCGAGCACGACGGGCCATCCCGGCACCAGGGGGAAGCCGCTCGAGAGGCGCAGCCCGACGAAGCTGAAGAAGGTGAGGAGGGCTACCCCGGTGATGATCCCCGGGAGGATGAGCGGCAGGAGCACCAGCCGGCGGAATGCGGTCTTTCCGGGGAACTCCGACCGGTCCAGCACGAATGCGCCCGGCACCCCGACCGCCAGCGCGATGGCCACCGCCAGGAGGGCGAGCTTCACGCTCGCCAGCGCCGCGTCGAGCATGCCGCGGTCGTGGGCCAGGGCGGTAAACCACCTGAGCGTGCCCAGCCGGAGGGGCCATGCGATGATGGGCGAATCGTGAAAGGCGTAGACGATCACCACCACCAGGGGGAGATAGATGAAGGCGAAGACGGCACTGCCGATGCCCCAGAGAGCAGCGCTGAGCCGGTCGACCGGCCGTGGGTACGGGGTCACGGGACTACGCCCCCGCGCGCCGCGCCGACCATCCGGCCGGCCTGCTCGCCCGGACGCTCGCCGGCGTAGTTCATCGCCAGCTCGACCCGATTGGCCAGCCAGAGGAGGAAGAGCGTGAGCAGCAGCACGATGACCGAGACCGCCGCGCCGAGCGGCCAGTTGTACGCCACACCGAAGAGGCTCCAGACCAAATTGGAGACCATCAGCGCGCTGTCGTTGCCGCCCAGCAGCTGCGGCGCGAGGAAATCTCCCATGCTGAGCACGAAGGCGAAGGTCGACCCGGCGAGCACCCCTGGCAGCGACAGCGGCAGCACGATCCGGAGGAAGGTCTGCCAGCGGCTGGCGTAGAGATCCTGGCTCGCCTCTTTGAGGGCCGGAGGGATCGCCTCGAGCACGGCGTAGATCGGCATCAGGGTGAACGGCGTGTAGATATGGGTGAGCGCCAGGATGACCGCCCACCGGCTGTAGAGTAGAAAGGTCAGCGGGTGGTCGATCAGGCCCGCCGCGCTCAACAGGCCGTTGAGGATGCCTTCCTGCCCCAGGATGATCTTCCAGGCGTAGGCGCGGACCAGGTAGCTCACCCACAGCGGAATGATCACCGCCATGTACATGAGCTGCTTGTGGCGGCGCACCTTGAAGGCGAGCAGGTAGGCCAGCGGGTAGGCCAGTAGCAGCGAGAAGAGCGTTACCCGGATGGCGATCCCGGCGGAGAAGAGGATCGTATCGGGGTACAGCGCGGTGCCGAAGAGCCGGCGATAGTTCTCCAGCGTGAGCTGGTGGGTGATCGCGCCGTTCCTGAGTCGCCAGAACGAGTGGACCAGCAGCAGCACGTACGGGATGAACAGCAGCAGGGTGACGAATCCCACCGGCAGCGCGGCGGCGAACGTGGTGCGGAGCCAGGGCCGGGCGCGGACGCGGTCGAGCAGCGTGGCCGTGTCAGTCCCCGACACAGCGCCCCCGCTCCACCGGCCAGGTGAGACCGACAGCCGCCTCGAGCGTGACGCCGGTGCCCGAGCTGACGTGGGCCACCAGGCGCTGGCCGCTCTCCAGCTCCACGTGCACCCGGAGCGCCGACCCGGCGTAGACCGCTTCCCGCACCGTGCCGGCGATCCGGTTCCAGCCCTCGCGGACCACTCCCGACTCGCTCAGCTCGATGGCTTCCGGACGCACCGCGAGCCAGGCCTCGGCGCCCGGCGCGAGCGGCGCGGCGGTCAGCGCCCGCAACGTTGCGCCGCCGGCCCGGAGCACGGCGATACCGTCTCCGCTCTCCGCCACGACGCCGGGCAGCAGGTTGGTCTCCCCGATGAAATCCGCGACATAGCGTGAGACCGGCCGATCGTACAGCTCGCGGGGCGTGCCGACCTGCTCGATCCGTCCCTGCCGCATGAGCACGATCCGATCGCTCATGGTGAGCGCCTCCTCCTGATCGTGCGTGACGTAGACGAAGGTGATGCCCAGATGGGTCTGCAGGTGCTTCAGCTCGAGCTGCATCTCTTTCCGCAGCTTGAGGTCGAGCGCCCCGAGCGGCTCGTCCAGCAGCAGGACCCGGGGCCGGTTGACCAGCGCGCGCGCCAGCGCCACCCGCTGCTGCTGCCCGCCCGAGAGCTGGCGCGGCGTACGGCCCCCCAGGTCATGCAGCTGCACCATCCCCAGCGCCCGGGTGACCCGCTCGTCCCGCTCGACTTTGGGCACCCGGCGCATACGCAGCCCGTAGGCCACGTTCTCCCGCACACTCATGTGCGGGAACAGCGCGTAGTGCTGGAAGACGGTGTTGATGTCGCGCTTGAACGGCGGAAGGGCGCCGATCGGCGCGCCCGCCATGAGGATGTCGCCCGAGCTCGGCGGCTCGAACCCCGCGATCATTCGGAGCGTCGTGGTCTTGCCCGAGCCCGAGGCGCCGAGCAAGGTGAGAAACTCACCACCCGCGATATCCAGCGAGAGGTCGTCCACCGCGGCGAAATCGCCGAAGCGCTTGGAGAGATGGCGCAGCTCCAGGATCGGCAGCCGGAGCGTCTCGTGCCGCCGCGGGACCTTCGCGAGATCGAGCGCTGAGGTGGAAGGAGTATCCATCGGCGGTTGGCGGAAGGAGAAGCGGTGGACGAGAGGGTAGTCGCGGTCCCTCGTCCACCGCCGGGGGGCTACTTCGCGGCCTTCACCTCGTTCCAGATCTCCTGATACTTCTCCCGCCGAGGGCTCCACTGCCAGAAGTTGACCTTGGTGCCGTAGTCGGAGATGTCCCGCTGGCTGGCGGCCTGCTCCGGCGTCATGTACTTCTTGGCCGCCGGATTGGCCACGATGTAGGCGGTCACGTCGTACAGCAGCTTCTGGGTGAACGGCTGCGCCGTATACTCCAGCCAGGCGTACGCGGCGTCCAAATTCTTGGCGCCCTTGGTCAGCACCCAGTGGTCGGCCCAGGCGGTCGTCCCCTCCTTGGGAATGGTCTCGCCGGCCGGGAACTTGGCCTGGCGGAGCTGGTTGGTCATGAGCGGCCAGCCCTCGCCGGCTACCACCTCGCCGCTCTGGAAGAGCTGGGTCATGTCGCCCGCGGTGACCCAGTACTTCCGGACGTTGGGCCGGAGCTCCAGCATCTTGGCCTTCACCTTGGCCAGGTCTTCGTCCGACAGATTGTAGAGCTTGCTGGGGTCGTTCGGATCGTCCAGGCCGAGGTACTGCGCCACCATGTACAGGGTCGCGATGTCGTCCTGCAGCGAGAGCTTGCCGCGGAACTTCTTGTCCCAGAACGCGCCCCAGGAGTCGGGAGCGGGCTTCACCTTGGTGGTGTCGTAGATCAGCGGGTTGGGCCCGAACGCCCAGGGGACGCCGTATACCGTGCTGTCCTTCCGCACCACCTTGAGCTTCCTGAACCCCTCGCTCAAGTCGCCGTAGCTGGGGATCCGCGCCAGATCGAGCGATGCCGCCAGGCCGGCATCCACGATCGCGGTGGCCGCGTCGCTGGAGGGCGAGATCAGATCGATCGTCTCCGCACCGCCGGCACGAAGCTTGGCCACCAGGTCGTCGCTCGATCCCATGTAGGTGGCGTTCACCTTGACTCCGCACGCCTGCTCGAACGGTCGGGTGAAGAGCGTGTCGGTGTATCCCTCCCAGACCATGAAGTTGAGCTCGCCGCCGATCGGCTTAGGGCAGAGCTTGGCCAGGTACGTCCGCGCATCGGCCGCGGCGTCGCTGGTGGGACTGATCGTGATCTTGGTGGCCGCGGTAGCGGGCGCGGCACCGGTCTTGTCCCCGCCGCCACCGCAAGCTGAGGCGGCCAGCGAAGTGAGCGCGAATGCGACAGCTCCGAGCAACCTCGAACGTCGCCAGATCATGGGTGGACGCTCCGTGCAGGGGTAATGATCGTGAAATGGAGGGGGAATGCCCTCTTGGACTACAATCCTACACTCCGAAACGGCGTCTTCGCCAGAGAACCGGCGGGGGTGGCGGATCCGCCCTCGCTCTCCTACTCCTTCAGCTTCCCTCCCGCACCGAGGCCGCCATGTCCGGCGTCATTCAGCTCAAGACCGAGATCCCCGGCCCGAACAGTCGTGCGCTCCTTGCCCGCCGCGCCAAGGCGGTGCCCAGGGGCGTCCCGGCCGTCACCCCGATCGCCGTCGTGCATGCGGAGGGTGCTGTGCTCACCGACGCGGACGGCAACCGGCTGATCGACTTCGGCGGCGGGATCGGGGTGGTGAACACCGGGCACCGGCACCCCGGGGTCGTCCGCGCGGTCCGAGACCAGCTCGACCGCTTCGCCCACGTCTGCTTTCCGGTGTCGACCTACGAGCCCTATGTGGAGCTGGCGGAGCGGCTCAACCGGGTGACTCCCGGGACCCACGACAAGCGGAGCTTCCTGGTGAACAGCGGGGCGGAGGCGGTGGAGAATGCGGTGAAGGTGGCCCGCAGCTTCACCGGACGGCAGGCCGTCGTCTGCTTCGAGCACGGATTCCACGGGCGCACCAATCTCGCCATGGCCCTCACATCGAAGGTGATGCCATACAAGAAGGGCTTCGGGCCGTTCGCGCCCGAGGTATACCAGATCCCCTACCCCTATTGCTACCGCTGCCCGGAAGGACGGGTGACGGGACCATGCTGCCAGGCCGATGTCACCCGGCTGGAGCAGATTTTCGCCGCCACGGTGGACCCCGGCTCGGTGGCCGCCATCATCCTGGAGCTGGAGCTGGGTGAGGGCGGATTCGTGCCGGCGCCGGTGGAGTATGTGCAGACGCTGGCGGCATTCGCCCGGCAGCATGGCATCCTTTTCATCGCCGACGAGATCCAGACCGGGTTCGGCCGCACCGGCCGGATGTTCGCCTGCGAGCACTACGACCTGGTTCCCGACATCATCATCACGGCCAAATCGCTGGCCGGAGGGCTGCCCCTTGCCGCCGTCACCGGCCGGGCCGACGTGCTCGACGCGGCCCAGGTGGGCGGGCTCGGCGGGACCTACGGGGGCAATCCGCTGGCGTGCGCCGCGGCGCTCGCGGTGCTCGACGCCATGGAGGCCGAGCGGATTCCTGCCCGGGCGGAGCGGACCGGTGAGCGGGTAAAGGCGCGCTTCCGGCAGCTCGCCGAGCAGCACCCCTGCATCGGCGATGTCCGCGGGCTCGGGGCGATGGTCGGCATGGAGCTGGTCACCGATCGCGTCAGCCGGACGCCGGACAAGGCGCTCACCGCCCGGCTGCTCGCCGCGGCGCTCGAGCGCGGCCTGGTGCTGCTGTCGGCTGGCACCTACGGCAACATCATTCGGGTGCTCGCCCCGCTCACGGCGGACGACGCACTGATCGACGAAGGATTGGACGTCATGGAGGCGGCTCTGGACGCCGCGGTGGGACGGGCCCCGGCGATGGCATGACGGTCGACCGCGCCCGGCTGGCGGCGCTGCTCGCCGGGGAAGAGGTGCGGTTCGCGGCGGAGCATCCGCGGTCGATGGCGTTGGCCCAGCGGGCTCAGGCGTCGCTCCTGGGCGGCGTCCCGATGCCCTGGATGGTGCGCTGGGCCGGCCGGTTTCCCCTCTTCGTGACCGAGGCGTCGGGCGCCCACCTCACCGACGTCGATGGCCATCGCTACCTGGATCTCTGCCTGGGCGATACCGGCGCCATGACCGGACACGCGCCTGCCCCGACGGTCGAAGCGGTCGAGCGGCAGGCGCGGCGCGGATTCACCTTCATGCTGCCCACTGAAGACAGCGTGTGGGTGGGCGAGGAGCTCTCCCGCCGCTTCGGCCTTCCCTGCTGGCAGTTCGCCCTCACCGCCACCGATGCCAACCGATTCGCCATCCGGCTGGCGCGGGAGATCACCGGCCGCCGGCTCATCCTGGTGCACAACTGGTGCTATCATGGCACCGTCGATGAGACCTTCGCGACGCTGCGGGGGGGCCGGGTCGTCCCGCGGGATGGAAACACCGGGCCGCCGGTCGATCCCGCGCTCACCACTCGCGTGGTCGAGTTCAACGACATCCCGGCGCTGGAGGAGGCGCTCGCGCCCGGCGATGTCGCCTGCGTGCTGGCCGAGCCGGCGCTGACCAACATCGGCATCGTACATCCGGAGCCGGGTTATCACGCGGCCCTCCGCGCCATCAGCCGCCGGACCGGCACGCTGCTGATCCTGGACGAGACCCACACGATTTGCGCCGGGCCGGGCGGGTACACCGGGCTGCACGGGCTCGAACCCGACGTGCTGACCGTGGGCAAGCCGATCGCCGGTGGGGTGCCGGCGGCGGTCTATGGGGTTACGCGTGAAGTGGCGGAGCGGGTCCGCGCCCGCTCCGTCACCGGCCTGGCGGACACCGGAGGAATCGGCGGCACCCTGGCGGCAAACGCGCTCGCGAGCGCGGCGATGCGCGCGACGCTCGAGCGGGTGCTCACGGAATCCGCGTACGAGCGCACGATCCCACTGGCCCGGCGGTTCGCCGCGGGAGTGGAGGCCGCGATCGCCGAATACCAGCTCCCCTGGACCGTCCAACGGCTGGGCTGCCGAGCCGAATACTGGTTCCGGCCGGTGCCGCCGCGGACCGGCGGCGAGGCCGCCGCCTCGGTGGATGCAGAGCTCGAGCGCTACATGCATCTGTCGGCGCTCAACCGGGGCATCCTGCTCACCCCATTTCACAACATGGCGCTCATCGCTCCCATGGTGACCGAGGTCGAGATCGACCGGCACACCGAAGTGTTCCGGGGGAGCGTCGCTGCCCTGGCCGGCGCCGCGCGGGCGGGAAGCGAGGCAGTCTCCCGGTCCGGTGCCTGATGCGAGCCGAGGGGGGACCTGATGCGGAGCGTTGCCTGTGGACCGACGCAGCGCCCGAGCTCACGGTCCCGGAGGCCTCGCTTCCCCAACGCACCGATGTGGCCATCGTCGGCGGCGGCTACACCGGACTCGCGGCGGCCCGGGCTCTGGCCCGGCGGGGAGTGGACGTGACGCTCCTGGAGCAGCACCACTTGGGCTGGGGAGCCAGCGGGCGGAACGGCGGGTTCGTCCTGCCGGGGTACAAGCCGGACATCGAGGTGCTGGCCAGGAAGCACGGTCTGGCGGCCGCACGGAGGCTGTTCGAGATCTCGCTCGAGGCGGTGCGGATGCTGGAGAGCGTCATCGCCGAGGAGGCGATCGATTGCGACTACACCCGGTGCGGCTCCCTCGTGCTCGCGGCCAAGCCCAGTCACCTGCGCGGTCTCGAGGCGAGCCGGCGCTTTCTGGAAGCCGAGCTGGGTCATGAGACCGCCTTGCTCGGGCCGACCGAGATCGGCGCGGAGATCGGCTCCGCGCGATACCACGGCGGGCTGCTCGACCACGGCGCCGGGGCGCTGCACCCGGTCCGCTATCTCCGCGGGCTCGCGACGTCCGTCATCCGGTCGGGTGCGCGGATCGTTCAGGGAGTGGAGGTGCGCCAGGTTACCGGCAGCGCGAAGCACCTCACGCTGGACACCTCGGACGGAGTCCTCCTGGCCGCGGAAATGCTCGTCGCCACCAACGGCTACACCGGGGCGCTGTGCCCGGCGCTGCAACGCCGGGTGATCCCCATCGGGAGCTATCTGATCGCGACCGCGCGGCTGGATCCTTCGCTCGGGGGACGGCTGATTCCCAAGGGCCGGGTGCTGAGCGATACCAAGAATCTGCTGTATTATTTCCGCCTGTCCTCCGACGGGCGGATGGTCTTTGGCGGCCGCGCGGCCTTCACTCCGGCGCCGGTGGCCCGGAGCGCGGCCATTCTGGAGCGCGGCATGCGCGAAGTCTTCCCCGAGCTGGCGGGCGTGCCGGTCGAGTACGCCTGGGGTGGAAAGGTGGGCTTCACCCTGGACCAGCTGCCCCATGCGGGGCGGCTGGGCCCGGTGCATTACGCGCTGGGCTACTGCGGACATGGGGTGGCACTCTCCACCTGGCTCGGCACCCGTCTCGGTGAGGCGCTGGCCGGGGGCGGGGAGCTCCCGGTCCTGGGGCCGGGCCGATTCCGGAGCGTGCCGCTCTACGCCGGACGCCCCTGGTTTCTCCCTCTGGTGGGCGCCTGGTACCGCGCGGCGGATTGGTTGAGCTGAATCACACTCTCATGAAAGGAGCGCCGATTAATTGCGCCTGTCGAATGCCGAGGTCCTGAAGCAGACGCAGCGGTATCTGGAGCTGATCGCGGGGCGGGAGATGGCCACGGAGGAAAAGCAGAGCTTCATCGCCGAGACCGTAGAGAGCTACGAGAAGTACTACAATCGCGGGTTCATCAGCTATCGTAAGTCCGTCACCCAGGCCGGCCAGTTCGCCGCGCTCGAGTGGTCGGGGCAGGGCGCCACGCTGCGCGACCTGCTCGGCCGGGAATACATCGACTGCCTGGGCGGCTACGGGATCTTCAGCGCCGGCGTCAACCACCCCACCATCGTCAAAGCGGTGACCGATCAGCTCAGCCGCATGGCGCTCAACAGCCAGGAGCTCCTGGAGCCGTGGCGCGCCGCGCTGGCCAAGGTGCTCGCCGAGGTGACCCCGGGCGACCTGCAGAATTCGTTCTTCATCAATAACGGCACCGACGCCATCGAGGGAGCGATCAAGCTCGCCCGGCTCTCTACCAGGCGGCACACCTTCATCTCCACCCTGGGTGGATTCCACGGCAAGTCGATGGGCTCGCTCTCGCTCATGGGCAAGGCGTCGTTCCGGGAGCCGTTTCAGAGCGGGCTGCAGGACGTGCGCTTCGTGCCGTACGGCGATGCCAGCGCACTGGAGGACGAGCTCGCCCGGTGCGACGCGGTCGGCACCCACATCGCCGGAGTGGTACTGGAGCCGGTGCAGGGCGAGGCGGGCGGCGTGGTGCCGCCGGACGATTACCTCCCCCGGGCGCGCGTGGCGTGCACCAGGTATGGCGCGCTCCTCATCGCCGACGAGATCCAGACCGGCATGGGCCGCACCGGGAAGCTGTGGGGGGTAGACCACTGGAACGTGGTGCCCGACATCATGTGCCTGGGAAAGTCGATCGGGGGCGGGGTGATGCCGCTGTCGGCCTTCATCGCCAACCCGACCGTATGGGAGGTGATGATTCCCAACCCGATCATCCATTCGACCACCTTCGGAGGCAACCCGCTCGCCTGCGCGGCGGGCCTGGCGGCCATTCAGGTGACGCTGGAGGAAGACCTCCCCGGCCAGGCCGCGGCCAAGGGCGAGTTCCTGCTGCGGGAGCTGGGCTGCCTGCGGGAGAAGTATCCCCGGGTGCTGACCGAGGCGCATGGCAAGGGGCTGCTGATCGGAATGGAGTTCCCGGCCCAGGAGATCGGGTGGCAGGTGGCGGCGGGCCTGTTCAAGCGGGGTGTGCTGGTGGCGGGTACCTATTCGAGGGCCCAGGTGATCCGGATCGAGCCCGCGCTGGGGATTCCGCGGGAGCTGCTGCAGGAAATGCTGAATCGGCTGGAGGATACGTTTCGCGAGGTGGAGAAGACGCTGGCTTGAACGTGCGAAGGGCCGGAGCGATGCAGATCGCCCCGGCCCTTGTGCACCCAGGGTATCCTCGAGATCTACTGCGCCTCCTCCGTCGTTTCCTCCGGCACCTCGCCCAACGTCTTGGACCAGCTGATCGTGACGCCGCCCCAGAGCTTCGCGCCCTTGTCGAGGTTGTTGGGTGACGTGACCTTCGTGGCGTCATCCCCGTTGATGACTACGTGGAGCGCGGGGGAGAAGCTCAGCGGACCGGCGGAGAACGGTACCGCCGCCGACAGGTCGAGATGGGTGAATCCATCATCCGCGAAGTTGAAGAATTCCGCCGTCGGCGCGCCGTTCACCAAATCCGCGTCCTGACCGGCGTTGAAGCCGGCGAGTGCGCCGAGCGTGACGCCAACCTTCTCGCTCGCCTGCAGGGTATGCGAGACGCTGGCTTCCGCGTACAGCCCCTTGACCTTGTCGACGTCATACCACGCCGCGAGCTTCGGGCTCAAGGGTGTGTCGAACGCGACCTTCCCGTACAACTCGACGGTATTGAAGTCACTCGTCAGCGCGAAGAGCGGCGTGATCTTTTTGTTGGGGTAGATGTACGCCGTCGCCCCGCCCGTCAGGGTTGCCTTGCCCACGGTGTAGCTGATCTCCGCCCAGGGATCGAACTCCGCGAAATTGAATGCGGACGAGCCGCCGCTCTCACTGATGTCATCGTTCTCGTTGTCGTACTTCCCCAGATCGATATTGGCCCATCCGCCCAGCGTGATGGACGCCGCTCCTGCCGGAAAGGTCACGTAGAGGTCGGGCTGCGCCACCGGCTTGTTGGTCAGGCTCAAGCCGCGCCAGACGTACGAACTGAACAACGCCACATCCGCGCCGATGGTGGCCTGCGCGGCGGCGGGGGTGGCGGTCGCGATGGTGCCCGCGACGAGAAAGGCAGCTCCCAGAACGTTCGCTCGTGTCATGAGGTCTCCCGCGGAGATGAAGGGACGATGGCTTCAGGGATAACAAGAAAACCCGCCGAATGAGTCGAGCGGGCCGGGAACTGCCACCAGCATCATGCACCCGAACTCCCCGACTCCTACGTGAACACGTAGTAATTCGTGGCGCGATTGCGATTGGAGGTGTTGGCGAGGTGCATCGTTCAATGTATCGGTTTGGTCCGGACCGTCAAGGCGAGCGGCCCGCGAAGGGTCATTCGGGATGAGCCGGCCGCCGCCGCAAACGTCTCCCTGTTATCGGCCTCGACGGCACGCGGGGCCGGTCTCGCCAGGGTCGCGTGCTCCGGAAACGAAATTGTGATATTTTCCTGATCTCGCCGTGGAGCAGGCACTCCCCTGGCGGACCCAGGCAGGTGTGGATCCGTCGCGGGCCACCCGCCCGTTCCGCCGCAGTCCAGCGCCCAGGTGCGGGTCCGAGTCTCGCCCCCGTTTCTGATGGTCCGCCCGCCGCGGGCAAAGGCCCCCGACGGCGGTGGAATGGTCCGAGCGTACCGAGTTGCGCGGTTCACGATCGGAGTGCACCTTGCCAAGTCCCCAAGTCCCTCATAAAGGATCGAGCGTGGACCTCACGTCCACCTTTGTGAAGCGCTTCGGTGATCTCGTCGCGCTCCTCCGGGCCGACCCCGGGAATGACGCGGCGCAAGATCTGGCACTCACCGCCGCCGCCGCTGCCGTCGCCGAGCATCCGGTCGAGGTGGAGGCCGGCGTGGAGTGGAGCGTCATTCCCGATGAGCTGACGCTCAAGGGCAGGCTGCTCGCTCGATCGGTCGATCACCTCCGGATCTCCGCTGGCGCCGAGCCGCACGAGCTGCTGGCCCTGGCGCGCGCGCTGGCGCACGACCTGACGCCGCTGCCGAGCACGGCCCACGTGCAGGTCGAGCTGATTCCGCTCGCCGCGGCTGCGCCCTCGGTCGAAGGACCACGCCTCGAGCGGAGCCCCGACCGCTCGAGAGCCGAGCAGGCCCGCACGGGGGAGCGGCGGCGTTGGGAGGAGCGGCGGCATTCGGCCCGGGCTCGCTGGACCGGCAACGAGCGCCGGCTGGGGGGCGACCGGCGGCTCACCGGAGAGCGCCGGCTCTATGCCATTACGGAGCAGCGCGCCACCATCGCCCAGCTGCAGGAATCGCTGGTTCGAAGCGCCCGCAACGTCGCCTGGGAGACCTTGCTCCACACGGCCTACGATCTGGTCCGGCTGGCCCCGAAAGTCCCCGCGGTCGAGCGCCGCATGTTCGGCATTGAGGTGCGGCGGGGCATCTCCCGAAATGCCGTGGAAGCCGTCGTGGACCTGGCTGAGCGCGACGCGGAGGTCCGTGGACGCGCCACCGAGGTGCTGCGCTGGCTCGGGCCCGACGCCGGCGAGGTACTGCTCGACCGGCTGCGGCAGGGGGAGGCCATCGGCGTGCGGGCCTTCTTCTACGACGTGCTCGGCGGCATGCCCGAGGTGTATCCCATGGTGACGCCCCTGCTGCAGGGGCATCACGCGCACGAGATCCGCCACGGCGCCGCCCTGCTCGGCCGCCTGGGCCGGCCCGAGGCGGTGGAGGCGCTCGCCCCTCTGCTGAGCCACCGGGATGAGCGGATCAGGGCCGCGGCGGTCCGCGCCCTGGGCGAGATTCACCGCGGACCTTCCGCCGAGGCCCTGCGCGATGCGCTCCATCACCCCGATCCCAAGACCCGGGCCGCGGCCGCCGACGCGATCGGGATGTGGCGAGGTGGGGCGCTGGCACTTCTGCTGGTCGGCGCCCTGGAGACCGAGCGCGACGGCGAAGCCTGGCATGCCATCGTCTCGGCGCTCGGCCGGATGGGCACGCCGGAAACCGCCGGGGCCCTGTCGACGGTAGCCCTCACCCGGCGAAGCATCCTCCGGCGTCAGGGCTACACCACTGGTCAGCGACTCGCGGCGGTCAATGCGCTGGGACTCTCCGATACCCCGGCGGCGCGCGTCAGCCTGGAACGCCTGGCCCGCGAAGCCGAGGGAGTGGTGCGCTACGCAGCCGATCGCGTGCTGCAAGCGGATCGGCAGCGGGCGGGCTGAGGAGCAGGAGTTGCTGTCGGGGCTCTCTCGCGGCTAACCTACCCCGTTCGGGCCCCCGAAATCCGACCGGAGAAGCACATGATGTACTGGCTTGGAGTCCTGCTGGCCACCATCGGCGCCGCGCTCATCCTTGGCGCGCTGACCTTCGTCTCCGCGCTGATCGGCGGAGTGATCAACGCCATGATCGTGCTCATTGCCGGTCCGATCATCGACACCATCGTCGCCCGCCGTGGCGGCGCCGCTCGGCGCTGACGGCCGGCCTTACTTGTCCCGCGCCGGCGCCTCCGGCGTGGTTGCCTGCCGCAATGCCCCGTCGTAGTTGATCTTGAGGCTGCCCAGCAGCTCCCGCAGGCCCCGCACTTTCACCTGCAGACTCCCACCCCGTCGCGCCATCGTTCCCATGAGTCCGGCGGTGTCGGCCAGACCGCCGAGGCTCAACGCGGCCGAGTTGCCTTTGATGTCGTCCAGCAGACGCGCCAGCCCGCGCACCATCGCCTCGTCGGCCTGTAGCGCCCCCATCGCCTCGATCACCGAATAGATCCGCTGGAACTTGGGTGGGAGGGTCTCCAGGTAGGCGAGCTGCGTCTGCTGGCGGGACGAGAGTTTGAGGGCCATCCCTGAATCTCTCAGGGAGGTCGTTCGTAGGGCAACAGGTCGCGGATCCGGGGGTCCGCCAAAGGCACGAGCTGGCTCGCATTAACCGGCAGGACCATCTATGAAGCTCTCCGAGCTGTCCATCCAGCGGCCGGTGCTCACGCCGGAGGAGTTCTCCAGCCTGGTGGTGTCCAACGCCGGCGGCGTGCTGGTGAAGCTGAGCGACGTGGGTCGGGTCGAGCTGGGAGCCGAAGACGAGCGTAGCGCGCTGCGATTCAACAGCACGCCCGCGGTGGCGATCGGCGTGGTCCGCCAGTCCAAGGCCAACCTGATCCAGGTGGCCGATGCCATCCGAGCCGAGCTGCCCAAGATCCAGGAGGCGCTGCCGCCCGGGGTCAAGCTGGCCGTCGCGTTCGACCAGTCGATCTTCGTGAGCCGGTCCATCCGGGAAGCGGAGGATACCCTGGTGCTCGCCGCGGTCCTGGTGGTGATCATCATCTTCCACTTCCTGCGCAACCTGCGGGCGACGATCATCCCCGGCCAGGGCTCGAGCTTCGTCTGGGTGACGGACCACGGCAAGGCGACCCGGCGGCAGGTGGAGCTGGGCGTCCGGACACCGGGGTTCGTCGAGCTCAAGAGCGGAGTCGACTCGGGCGAGGTGGTCGTGGTCGGTGGGCAGGAGCGCCTGGGAGAGGGCGCGAGGGTGAGCCCGAAGCTCATCCAGCGTTCGCCGGCGAATGCCGGAGAGGCGAATGCCGGAGAGGCGAATGCCGGAGAGGCGAATGCCGGGGAGGAGAGTGCCAGCGTTGGAGCCCGGTGACAAGCCGCCCGACTTTACCCTGCGCGATGCCACGGGGCGCGAGGTCTCCCTGGGAGATTTCACCGGGAGGCACGTCATTCTCTACTTCTATCCGCGGGATGACACACCCGGCTGCACCAAGGAGGCCTGCGGCTTCCGCGACGAGTGGGACGCGCTCGGGCGATCCGGCGCGGTCGTGCTGGGCGTGTCGGCCGACGATGCGGAGTCGCACCGGCGCTTCGCGGCCAGGTACCGGCTGCCGTTCACCCTCCTGTCGGATCCCGATCACGCGGTGATGCGTGCCTATGGGGCCTACGGAGAAAAGACGCTCTATGGCCGGAAGACCACCGGGGTGATCCGGTCGACCGTCTGGATCGGCCCCGACGGACGGGTACGCCGCCATTGGGCACGGGTGGCGAACGCGGCGAAGCATCCCGCCCAGGTGCTCGCCGCGTTGGCCGACGCCTGAGCGGCAGCCGTCCCATTATCTTTCCGGCACCCACTTATCCTGGAAAGCTGCATGACTGTCTCGACCGCCACGCCAGCCCGCTCCATCGTGGCCTGGCTGTGGGAATGGACCAAATCCATCGTCGTAGCCCTCGTCGTCTGGTTCTTCCTGCGCACCTTCCTGGTGGAGGCGTTTCGCATTCCCTCCGGCAGCATGGAGAACACCCTGCTGATCGGTGACTTCCTGTTCGTGAACAAGGCGCTCTATGGCGCGGAAGTCCCCATCATCCATGCCCATCTGCCGGCGGTGCGGGAGCCGCAGCGGGACGACATCCTGGTGTTCGATTCGGTCGAGGAAGAAGGGCTGAAGGTGGTCAAGCGGCTGATCGGGATGCCGGGCGACACGCTGTACATGGAAAGCGGACAGCTGTACCGGAACGGGAGGAAGGTCGACGAGCCCTACGCGGTGCATTCCGACCCGACCCGGTCGGAGGATCCGGTGCAGCGGGCCAAGATGCGGGCCTGGCAACTGCCCCATCTGGTGCAGCGCGACACGGCGAGCTATCAGCCCGACCTGCAGGACTGGGGGCCGATCGTGGTGCCGGCCGATTCGTTCTTCATGATGGGGGACAACCGGGACAGCTCGTACGACGGGCGCTACTGGGGATTCCTCCCGCGGCAGAATGTCCGCGGACGTCCGCTGGTGGTCTACTTCAGCTACGATCCCAGCAGTTGGCGTGCGGTGCCGTTCCTGACTGCGGTTCGCTGGACTCGGCTGTTCACCCAGCCGCGGTGAGCTGGACGGGCGTCAGTTGCCGACGTGGGGTCGGGGAGCCTCGGGCATCGAGGAGCGGCTCAGCATCCGGGGGATGTAGGCCGCACTCCGGCCGCAGGCCGTGCAATGGAGGGTGACCCGCCCGCCCTGCGCGTCCTCAGAGGACGATCGTTCCGGCGTGCGCTCGACATCGATCGAGTTACAGGAGGGACAGACCAGGGGTTTCTGGTCCCGATCCGCGGCGATCAGAATCAGCGCTTCCGGCGCTCGGTACTCCTTGATGCCCCGACGACCCAAAGTCGGCCCTTCTGGCGGGTACCGTGGCATGGAACTAGCCCACCCGCCTCACGATTCCCAATTTACCGATTGCTGCGCGGGTGCGCAAAGGTTTGCGTCGGTGTCTGGCTGGAACACGGAGTGTGACGCGATGAATGCACGGCGGAGATCCTGGCTCGCCATATCCCTCCTCTGCACGGGCATCTCCGCGCCTGCATGGGCCCAGGCGACCCATGTCGTCCGACTCGTAGCTGATCAGGGAAAGCAGGAGTTCCGCTTCGACCCATCGGCGATCACAGTCAAGCCGAACGATATCGTGGTGTTTCGGGTGGTGAGCGGCGCGCCGCATTCCGTGGTGTTCGAGGGGCGGGGGCTCTCGCCCGGGGTGCGCGGGGCGTTCAACAGCGCCATGCCGCGTCGCTCGGGTGACCTCAGCAGTCCGCTCCTGACGGCCACGGGCAAGGACTACCAGATGGTGGTGCCTCAGGTGCCGCCGGGGACATACCTGTATTACTGTCTGCCCCATCGAGCCTACGACATGCGGGGGACGCTCACGGTGGAGTGAGTTAAGCCTTTGTGTTGGATAAGCTTCTGGATACGCCCCGCCGGGCCATCAGGCGGGGCGCTTGTTTGGTGGGTCACAAATCTTCGCATAGTATGATCACATACTACTAGCGCGGTGGCCACCGCCATGCGAGAATTCGCTCATGCCGGCACTCCAGGTGCCCGGCGATCCGCAGGCGAAGGAGGACGCGTGGTGTCGGAACTCGGCGGTTCACAAATCTCGACCTTGCTGGAAACCCTTCCCGGCATCGCCAACGTGCTGCGTAGCCCGGTGGCGGACGCGCTGGGCAACGTGATCCGGGCGGGCGCGCGGCTGGCGGAGTTCAACGTGCAGGACGCCGAAGAGCTGGTGCGGTATGCCACCCGCCGCGGGCTCCTGGGCCAAGAGGAGGGTGATCGGCTGCTGGCCGAGGTCCACGCCGCGGAGCAGCGGCGCGCCGACAAGGCGGCTGATCGGGAGCGGGCGCTCAAGGCCAAGGCGAGAGCCAAGAGCAGGACGGTCAAGGCGGTGAAGAAGACCAAGAAGGCGGCCAAGAGCGGCCGGAGGCGGTAACCCCTCGCTTACGTCTTGAATTCCTGCATCAGCGCCGTCAGCCGCGTCGCACCCTGAAGCAGGTCGCTCGCCGCCGCGGCCATCTCCTCCGTACTAGCACTCTGCTGCTCCGCCGCGGCGGTGACTTCCTCGCTCGCTGAGGCGTGCTCCGACGCAGCCTGGCTCACCTCCTGAGTCCGCATTCCCAGTTGCTCGACGATGTGCCGGTTCGCCGCCGCCTCGCGGGCCACGTCCTCCGCGGCCGTATGGACCTCCTCCACAGCCGTGGAGATCTCCTCCAGTGCCCGCGCAGCCGCCAGCGCGACGTTCTCGATGCCCTGCACCTTGGTGGAGCCCGACTCCATCGTCTCCGACACGCCCCGCACCTGTTTGCGGATCTGCGCCACCGTCTTGGCCACGTCCTCGGCCGCCCGGGCGCTCGAGTCGGCCAGGCGCCGGACCTCCTCCGCAACCACCGCGAAGCCGCGACCGTGCTCGCCGGCCCGCGCCGCCTCGATCGCGGCGTTGAGCGCGAGCAGGTTGGTCTGGGAGGAGATCTGCTTGGTGAGATCGATGAAGGCGGTGATCGGCTCCGAGAGCCGAGTCAGCTCCTGCACCTGTACCGCGCTGGCGCGGACGACTTCGCGGACGTCCAGCAGGGTCTGTCCCGCCGCCGATACGTCGGTCCGGTGGTGGGCGGCAAGGTTCTGGATTCGGTCGCCCAGCTCGACGACCCGTCCTGCGGCCCGCGCGTTGGCTTCGGCGATCTGCCGGAGACTCAGCAGCAGGCCGTCGGCCTTCTCCATGCCGGCCACCTGCTGCTCGGCGCTGGCGGCGATTTTCACCATGGCGGTGGAGATCTCGCCGCTGCTCGCGGCCAGCTCCTCGCTCATGGCGGAGAAATCCGTGGCGCTGTTGCCGATCTGACTCGCCTCGCTGACCACCGAGACCACCACGCCCCGAAGCCGCGATCCCATGTCGTCCATCGCCCGCCCCAGGCGCTCGATCTCGGTCGGCATCGCCGAGCCCAGGCGCACCGCGCGGAGATCGCCCGCACCGAACTGGTCCGCGGCGCTGATCAGCCGGGTGAGCGGCCGGTCCACCGAGCGCACCGTCCAGTATGAGGTGCAGCTCCCCAGGAGAAGCGACGCGGCGAAGAGGACCCACAGCGTCGAACGCTGATTCCGCGCGTGCCGCCGCAGATCCGCGGCCCTCGTGACCGACCGGGTGGTCTGGGCCAGCCCGAGAGCCCGCACGTCTCCCAGCAAGGTATCCGACGGCGCCCGCGCCAGGTCCGCCGTTCGCCGGGCCTCGTCCAGCCGGCCGAGGTCGGCGAGGGCCTGGGCGGTGCCGTAGGCCACCTCGATCTGGGCCTGGTTGGCGGCGATCTTGTTGACGATGTAACGGTCGGATGTGGTGAGCGAGGCCAGTCCGCGGTAGCGCCGCTGGAGCGCGTACGCGGAGTCGCCCTCTTCCAGCATCTGCATACGAAGCTGGGCAGACGGCCGGAGCAGGTACTGTTCCGCCGAGCGTACTTCCGAGGCCATGGAGGAGACCAGGCCGTTGCCCAGGTCGGTGCTCTGCAGCACCAGGGTGAGCTCCTGATCGACCGAGGTGTCGAGCGCGCGAATCGATCGCACGCCCAGCAGCGCGATAACGAAGACCATGGCGATCAGCAGCGCCATCCCGGTGATGACTCGGCTTCGGAGGCTCCTCAACGGATTCACTGGGTGCCCTCCACCGGGCTCCCGGCCGGCTCCGCCCCGTCCACCACCTCCACCGCGCCGTGCCGGACCAGGCCGATATACACGTTCTGGTTGGGCACGTCGCCGGCGGCATCGAATGCCACCGTGCCGGTGACGCCTTCGAAGGCGGGGCTGGCCGAGCCCACGCCAGCGAGCGCCCGGCGCACGGCCTCCCGGTCTGCCCCGACCCGGGTGATCACGTCTCGCAGCAGATAGATCGCATCGTACGCACCGGCGGCCGGCTGGTTGGGCAGACCGACCTCGGGGTATTTCTTCCGGAACGCCTGCACGAAGCGGCGGTTCGCCGCGGTGGGAATGGCGGGAAAGTAGGGAGATGACAGATAGACGCCCTCGGCCAGCGCGCCGGCCTCCTGAATGCCTTCGAGACCGTCCCCGCCCAGCACCGGCATCCGAAGTCCGCGGGCCCGAGCCTGACGGATGATCTCCTCGGCTTCGCTCCGATTCCCGGCGATGATGAGGAACTCGGGCTTTCTGCCCTGGGCCAGCCGGTCGAGGTAAGGCCCGACATCCGGACGGTCGCCCAGATACGGGTCGATGGAGCGGAGATCGCCGCCCAGCCGGGTGAACTCGCTGACGAAGGTTTGCCGGATGCCGCGACCGTACTGATCATTGAGATAGAGTACCGCGCCCTGGGTGAGGTGGAGCCGGTCCCGCACCCAATGGGCGAGGACCGCGCCGTGTGCCAGGTCGCTGGGACAGATCCGAAAGGTGTAGGTGCCCGCGGTCGTGACCTCGGGCGACGAGGATGATGGCGAGATCGCCACGAGTGGATGGTCGCCGCCATTATAGACCGGTGCGGCCGCGAGGGTCATTCCGGAGAACAGGTGGCCCACTACGGCGGAGACGTCGGAGGCGTAGAGATCATTGGCTACGAAGACCGCGGAGTCGGGATCGGCGTAATCGTCCTTGACTAGCAGCTCCACCGGGTGACCGTTGATCCCTCCTGTCGCGTTGATCTCTTCGACCGCGAGCTCCGCGGCGAGCTTCATCGGCAGGCCGATGGGATCGCTGAAGGAACCGGCCAGCCCGATGTGGATGGCCTCGCGCGAGCTGTTGGCGCAGGAGACCACCAGCAGCGTCGCTGTCAGAAGCGCGGCTCCGCGCGGCGCAAATGGCCTGAATCGGTGGAACAATGCCAAGGCACGCTCCCGGTTGAGTCGCCCTCGACCGGGATCGGGCCCGGCGCGCTGAAGCAGCGACCTCATATTTTGATGTAAACTGCTCTAGGGAAAAGGCTTGGAGACATTCGCGGGGGCCGGCCCGCGGCACTCGGCCGCCGGCCTGGCGCCCCGACTCTGATGGCCGACGGCGGGAAAGTGCAATTTACGTACTCAGGTCGGGAGGGGTGCCAGGATGGATTGGATCGATCGACCCGCGGAGGCCACCTACGACCTGCACGGGCAGACGGTGGTAGAGGCGGTAGACAACGCGGAGCGCTTCCTCCGGGTTCAGGGACGGGTGCGCGGCGGACGGGTGGTTCGTCTCATCACCGGACGAGGTCGCGGCGGCGGCGGCGCCCCGGTCAGGACTCGGGTGCGCACTCTGCTCCGTACACTCAAGGTCCGGGGCGCGCCGGTACGGGATTTCGTGCTGGAGGAATCGGAGGGAAGCTTTCTCGTGCTCCTGGCCGGCTGACGGCGGGTCTACGAAGGGCCACTCCCTGCCGGACGGGCCCGACTCCGGCCCCAGCCGTCGAGCACCCGGCCGTCCACCAGGCTCACGGAGGCTGCCTTTGCTCCGTGATCCGTTCGCCAGGTGAGTCGGAGCATGCGGCCGCGGCGGACCCATTGCATCATCCATTCGCTTCCGCGCACCGTCGCGCCTACCCGGCCGTAGCTGGCCTCGATACGCCGGCGCCAGCGATCGAGCCGGTCTCCCGCCGCATCGGACGAGAGGGTGATGACTCCCGCCACGCTGTCGATGGCGGAGACCCAGAGGTTGACCGTTCCGCCGAGGTCGGCGTCGGTGATCACGGCGCGGCACTCGGAAACGCGCCGGTCTGCCTTGGCCTGGTCGCAGCGCAGCCGTCCGCCGCCGAGCCGGCGGAGACGGGCCTCGATCTCACTCAGCCGGGCGCCGGCTTCGAATCCGTGGAATTGGAGGACGCTGCTGTCGGAGACGAGTCGTGAGGCGGCCGGTGCTCCCCGCAGGGGCGAGGAGGCGAGCAGAGCCAGGCTGAGGATGCTGGTCCAGCTGATCATGGCCGCCGTGGGTCGGAGAACGTCCTGATCCCCCGCCGAGCGGGGGACCAGAGAGCAGGGGCGTTGCGTCAGTGTAGAAGGGCGCTGGTGGCGGCGTCAGACCTTGCGAACGTTGGAGGCCTGCAGGCCTTTGGGACCCTCGACCACCTCGAACTCCACCGAGTCTCCCTCGGAGAGCGATCGGAAGCCTTCGGCGATGATGGCGGTGTGGTGCACGAACACGTCTTTCCCACCCTCCTGCGCGATGAAGCCGAATCCCTTGGCGTCATTGAACCACTTGACGGTGCCCTTCGCCATTGCTGCGACCTCTTGAAAGGGAGCCCGCGGGCTCCGGGGAAACACCCGGCCCTTGTGGCCGGGAGAAAACGCCCCATTAAAAAGCCGCCCGGACCAAGGGTCCGGCCGGCCACGCTAACTCAAGGATGCAGTGGAAGGGACCGCGCGGTGCATGCCATAAGGTCATGCGCGGAAAGGGATTTGTCAATACAACGAGGCTCTAGCGGAGCACCACTCCAGAGGCCCTCAACTCGTGGTCCAGCAGCCATCGCTTCTTGGCCAGCCCGCCGCCGTAACCCACCAATCCGCCGTCCTTGCCGACCACTCGATGGCAGGGAATCAGGATGGCAAGGTGGTTCGCCGCCACCAGCCAGCCGATCTGCCGCGGATGAAGCTCGGTGGCGCGAGCGATGTCGTCATACGACCGGGTCTCGCCCAGCGGGATCCGGCGGAGGGTCTTGAAGACTGCCACCTGTGCCGGAGAAAGATCGAACCAGCGCTTGAGATGCTCGGGATAGGGAAAGGGCCGGGGGCTGCCGCTGAAGTACTCGTCCAGCCAGGCGACGGTGGTGCGGCACGGCCCCTGGGCGATGTGGAGCTCG
The DNA here is from genome assembly GCA_036265815.1 of Gemmatimonadales bacterium. NCBI lineage: Bacteria > Pseudomonadati > Gemmatimonadota > Gemmatimonadia > Gemmatimonadales > Gemmatimonadales bacterium. The sequence continues at coordinate 29,833 of DATAOI010000052.1, read as the reverse complement.
GGAACGGCAGCGCGCAGCCGAACCGCCCACTTGACCGTCACGGCACGGTGGGGGAACTCGACGACGAGTGGGCCGGCCTCGCACTCCACCACCGTGAGCGCGCCCACCGGCGAACTGTAAGAGGTCCACTCCACGTGCATACGGGTCTCCGGAAACCGCGGCTGCTCCAAGGACAAAGTTAGCCCGTGAAAGCCGCGGGAGCCATGCGCCGGTACCGGTGCGCCCGACCCCGATGTACATTCTCCCCTCCCGCGCTCATTCCGATTTTCTTGCCTCGAGGTGCTCGATGCTCCACGCCGTCGGCCTCCTGCTCGCGCTGCAACAAACCGCGCCCGTCCCGCCGACCCCTTCACCCATCGCCAAGGCGATCGTGCAGCCGGCCGAGGTGGCCATCCAAGTGGGTGACACCGTCCGGCTCAAGGTCTCGGCCCTGGACTCCGCAGGACGACCGTACCCCGGCACCACCGTGCGGTGGTTTCAGTCCGGTGGGCACTTCGAGGGGACCGTGGATTCGACGGGGCTGGTGACCGGTGGCGCGACCGGAACCCTCACACTCAGCGCGCTGGTGAGCCCGGCCGCCGGCGGCTCACCGGCCGCCGGGTTTGCCCGGGTCACCATTTTGCCGGGACCCGCCGCCAAGATCGCCATCGAGCCAGTGGTCACCAAGCTATATGCCGGGCAGACCGTGCAGCTGATGGCCACACCCTACTCCGCCAATGACGACCGGCGGTACGACGAGGTAATCTGGAGCTCGGATGCGCCCGCGGTCGTGGCGGTGAGCCGCTCGGGACGGCTCACCGGCGGCCGGCCCGGTCGGGCGACCCTCACCGCGCGGGCCGGCCGGAGCCGGCGTACACTCAGCATCACGGTGCATCCCAATCCGGTCGCTTCGCTGCAACTGGAGCCCGGGGACACCAGCATCCGCACGGGCGATGTGCTGAAGATCGGCTTTCGGGCCCGTAACGCCGCGGGCCGTACGGTGAGCGACGCGCAACCCGAGTGGAGTCTCAGCCCGGGCAACGGGCAGATCGACCCCGACGGCAGCTTCGTGGCCGATGTCCCCGGGATATATCGGGTCGCGGCCAGCTTCGCGGGCCGAACCGCCGAAACCCTGGTCACCGTGAGGGACCGCGATGTCCGCCGTCCCACGACACTGGTGGGGCGGCTGCCGATCGCCTTCCCCGCCGCCGAGTTCTGGATCCATCCGGACGGAAAGCACGGATATCTCACTACCATCGGCGATCGGATCTACGCGGTCGATCTGGCGAATCCTGCGACGCCGTCGATCACCGACTCGGTGGTGGTGGATGCCCGGCACATCAACGACGTGATGACCACCGAGGACGGCAAATACGGCGTCCTCACCCGGGAGAATGCCTCGACCCGCAAGAACGGGATCGTGGTCCTCTCATTCGAAGATCCAGCCCACCCGAAGGCGATCGCCGAGTTCACCGAGACGGTCACCGGTGGGGTGCATAGCACGTTCATCTACCGCGGCTACGTCTATCTCACCGACGACGCCACCGGATCGATGCGGGTGATCGACCTGCGCGATCCCTACAAGCCGCGGCAGGTGGCCCGGTGGGAGACGCCCGGCACAAGCGCGGGCCGGATGCTGCACGACATCGACGTGCAGGATGGGCTCGCCTACCTGAGCTACTGGAACAACGGTCTGGTGATCCTCGACGTCGGCAACGGCATGGCCGGCGGCAGCCCGGAGAACCCCCAACTGGTCTCCCAGTACAAGTATGCCCTGGATGATCTCTACCGCGATGTCGAGGCGGTGGGCGGACCGGGGTTCATCCGTGGCACCCATACGGCCTGGCGCCACGGCAAGTACGTCTTCGTCGGAGACGAGGTGTTCTCGGCGAAGCCGCGCAATACCGAGGGAGGTGGCGTGGTCGGACTGGGCCGAGCCTACGGGCGGCTCCACGTGATCGACGTATCGGAGCTGCGCCATCCCAGGGAGGTGGCCTACTACGAGCCCAAGGACGGAGGGACCCACAATGTGTGGGTCGCAGGCGACACGCTCTACATGGGTGACTACCAGGGCGGCCTCAGAGTGCTGGATATCTCGGGTGAGCTCCGGGGCGACCTCTTGCGGCAGGGCCGGGAGATCGCGCACGTGGTCACGGGCGACAGCCGCGGCGTCGTGCCCAACGCGGCGAACGCCTGGGGCGCCTTCTATCGGAACGGACTGGTCTACGTCAACGACATCAACGCCGGGCTCTGGATCGTGAAGGTCGAGCCGTCGTCGGAGCTGACGCCTTGAGCGGCCATGGTCCGGGGGGCGCCCAGCACGTAGATTGAAGGCATGACCGCGCCACAAACTCTGGTTGTCCGCACCTTCACCGATCGGGCTGAAGGACTGTCGCACTTCGTGCTCCGGGCCGGGGAGGCGCCTCGCCTGCTGGCCTTCGACGATGCCCTGGGCTGCCCGGTCGAGACCGCCCTGGCCGCGCTGGAGTGGAGTGGGGCGGTGGGGGTGCTGCTGGACGACGATCTGCTGCACGCGGCCAGGCTCACCAGCGAAACCGCGGCCGCCGTCATCGAGCGAAAGAGCGCCAATGGGCGCCGCTTCGTCTACCTCGGCCCGCGCCTCGATGCCCCGCCGATGGATGTCTTCGAGGGCGCCGTCCTGTTCGATGAGCCAGGGGTGAAGGCGGTGGAATTCACCCATCGGGCGCACGCGCTGGCTCATTTCCTCCGCGCCACCGCCGGAGCCGGGGCCCTGCTCGCGCTACTGGGGCGGCGGGCTCCGGAGGTGCGACACCTTCGCCGCTGGCTGGGTCCGATCATCCATGAGTTGGACGTGCCGCGCCCGCTGGCCGCGGGGTGGTACGCGGCCAGCTCCGCGGGGTGCCTGTTCGCTCCCACCGAGCTGGAGCCGACCTACCGCTATATCGAGGTGGGGCTGGAGTCTTGAGGGTTCGGTGCCCAATGTGGATTCACATCTCCACATCGTGTGGACGGAGGCGGTAGGCGCAGGCAGCGGCAGGGGTTAGGTTTCCACATCCGAAGCTGGCCGAAGAGACGTAACCCGAATAAAATCAGGCACTTGCGAGATTCTCGCGGGTGCCTATTTTACGTCCACGCGCCTGAACGGAAGCGTGCTGAGACCCCGTGTCGCAGTCACGGCCTGAAGGCGGGTTCGAGCGGGATATCAGGGGAGAGCGCCGACGCAACCAAGGGCTCAGGCTCTCGTTGATCCTGGTGATCACCCCGGCTCGGACAGGTGAAGCCAGTCGCGTGCTTCATCCGCCCCGATCTTGCGCCTCGGGGTGCAGTGCGAAAGGTCGGTCCGCGACCCGATCCGACTCGCAGCGCTCGCATAGACGAACCAGGTGGGATGGCCATCCGGCCTGGGGATCGAAGCCGAGGCTTCACCTCGCCCTCCCGAGCGGCGAATCAGCCAACCGGTGGCAGGTGGGAGAAGAACGGCGGCAGCAATGCCCCGACCTCGGGTAGTCCATGCGCGGGACGGCCGTCTAGCCACGACTAGGCGGCCGTTCCGTTTTTTCAGGCGTGGGCGGCGCCCCCCAGTCGCTGCTTCCCCGGTACGCTCTCCCCGGATCCAGCTGCCAGATCGATCTCGCGCTGACAGTCAACTCCATAACGGAGCGGTCGAGAGCTCTCCCTGGCAGTTCCCCAGGATCAAGCTGGTGAAGGGGGCCGCGGCTATCCCGCTGATCGATGCCCAGCACCCCGCAGGGGTTCCTCCGGGTCCTCACCCACGGCCAATCGCCTGAGATCGGGTGCTGCCGACATGCCGTTCTCGAATTGGATTGGGAGCAAAGTTACCTTCATGCATGCCACCGCTGCACCTGCTGGTCCTGGAGCGCGACCCCGCGCGACTGGACGCACTGTTGAGCCTGCTTCGGGGGGCCGGTCACCATGCGGTGGCCGCGCCGGACGGGCCTGCTGCCGCTGCCGCCCTGGCGCTCCCCGGCTTCGACCTGGTGGTGCTCGATCTGGAAGCCCCCGATCTGGACCTCGGCGCCCTGCGTCACGCTCTTGCGCCGGCCGCGGCGGGCGAACCCGACTCGTTGGACGCGGCGGAGCGGCGACACATCTCGCGGGCGTTGCGGCACACCTCGGGGAACAAGCGGCAAGCCGCCCTGCTGCTGGGGATTTCGCGCTCGACCCTGCTGCACAAGGTGCGGAAGTACGGTCTGGAGGACGGTTAGGCGCCGCCCGGTGCCGCGCCGCCTCCCCGATTCGTTTTCGAAGCAGAGCGGGGTCGGTCGACCGAAGAGGCCGTCACCCTCCGGCCGGCCGCCCGCTCCCTCAGGGAAGAATCCGGACACGGCCGAGCCGTGATACGACCACGGTCCGACTCGCGCCCCCCCGAGTGAGCTGAAACGATGCATTGGAAAGACCGGCCGTGACACCAACCGGCGAGAAGACGATCTGCTTGGCCCCGCCGGCGAGCGCGACCCCGTCGGCCACCGGACCGGATGCTCGCCACGACTGAGGGCCCGCACTGCCCAGCCGGATAACCAGCGAGTCCGGTGCGATGGTGAGCACCACGGGACGGCTCTCCAGAATGGCGATCATCCGGGCCCGCCGGTGGGCCCCGACCAAGTGACGGGCTGCCGCCTCGACGGCCAGATCATCGGCCAGGGTGGCGAACCGGGGCAGTGCGATGGCGGACAGCAGCCCCGTGACGATCAGGACCAGCAGCAGCTCGATGAGGGTGATGCCGCGTCGCATGGGGCGCACAATATGCCCAATGTGAGCACTCCCCAGCACCCGTTTCGCACGGGCTGCTGCTGGAAACTGCGCGCCCTTGCCACGGCCCGTTTGGCGGGCCATACTAGCATACTCCACCGCCCCTCTCGGAAGGACGTTTCTCTGTTCACGCCCCAGCAGCTCTTTGGCGAGATCGGGTCGTCCGGGGACATCGTGTCCAACGCGCCCTTCCTCGAACGCGCCCGGCTGGAGCGCGATCAGGAGCGCGACGTGTCGGCGAAACTGGCGTTGGGCGGCTATCTGACTGCTCGCCTGATCGAGCGCCTTCTGACCTCGGACGATACGACCGAATCACGGCTGGGCCTGCGCTGGCAGATCGAGGCGGTGCGGCGCCATATCCGGGAGCTCCCGTCCGATCTGCCGGAGACGGCACATCTCCGCGGGATCACCGATGCCCTCCCTAACGACGGGCAGCCGCTCGCCGGTCTCCGGCTCGGCATCATGGCGTACGCCTATTTCCTGGAGCACGAAGGCCGCCTGGAAGAAGCGCTGCAGACGCTGACGCTGGCGGTGCGGACCTATGGCGAACGGGTGCCGCCCGCCGAGTTTGCCAGCACGGCTTTGTTCGCGGGGCGGCTCAACAGGCTGCTGGCGCGCTGGCCGACCGCCATGGCCTGTTACGCCGCCACCGAATCCGCGGCAACGACGGCGGGCGACCTGGTCATGGTGCTGCGCTCCCGGCTCGGGCGGGCGCACGTGTTCAAGGGCCAGGGCAACCTCCCGCTGGCCCGCGCGACGGCCGAGGACGTCGCCCGGGCGGCGGAGGCCGCTGGTCTGCGGGAAGTCCAGGCCATGGCCTGGGCCGACATCGGCTCGGTCCTCTCGAACGAGGGGAGGCAGGTGGAGGCGGTGCAGGCCATCTACCGGGCGTTCATGCTCACCGAGGACGCGGTGCAGCGGATGCGAACGCTGGGAGATCTCGGGACCGTTCTTCGGGACATCGGTGCGTACGAGGCCGGGCGTCTGGCGTTCGATATCGTGGTCTCCTCCAAGACCAGCTTCCTAGTACGGACAAATGCCCTGCTGGAGCTGATGGAGCTGGAGTCCACGGTGGGGAACCGGATGGCGTTCGAGCGGTGTCGGGGTGAAGCGGGTCACTTGCGGAAGCGCATGCCACCCAGCATGCTGGCCGACTACCATTACAAACTAGGCATCGGGTTGGCGCGCTTCGGACAGTACAGCCGCGCACGCAGGGCGCTCGCGGCGGGGCTCGAGCTGTCCGAGGCCCACCACATCAACACCTGGTATTTCCGGTTCGAACGGATCCTCGCAAGCCTCTCCGAATGTGAGACTCGCGAGCCCGAGTCCGCTACCCCCGACGGCCTGAGTGGATCGCCGACGGTTCAAGCGGTCGCGGTCGGGCTCCGCGAATTTGCCAGTCTGACTGGCTAGTTGTTCGATCCCTGGGTCTCGAACGACGGTGCCGACTGCTCCGACGGGCCGGTGGCGTCCGTCCGGGTACAGGCAGCGGATGCAAGTGTGGCAGCGGTCAGCGAGGCGATCACAAGCCATTTCGTGGTGGGACGTGACATTGGGGGAATCCCTTTCAGATGACCTGGAGACACTCCGGGGTCCGGACAATCTGAGGAGCAATTTCTCCCGTTATTAGGTCCTTTTTGCGACATTCAGGGGCCGATTTGCGACATCTCCTGCTCGCCGCCGTGCCTGCCGATCGGCTTTTCCGGCTCCGGACGATCGACCCCGACCGCTTTCTTTGGGAAACGGTGTCGACCTGGGCGGAGGCGGTCGAGACCATCCGCGCCAAGCCGATAGACATGGCCGTGGTGGATCCCCTGCTGGGCGGTGGGGCTCCCCGTTCCCACGGCATCGAGCGGTTGCGCCAGTTCTTCCCCTCGCTCCCGCTCCTGGTCTACACCGAGCTGACACCCGCGACGGCCGGAGTGCTCCTCGACCTCGGCCGTGCCGGGATCCGGCGGGTGGTGGTTCATCGGTTCGAGGACGCCCCCGGGGCCCTCCGCGGCTCGCTGCTCGCCGAGCTGGAGCAGAGCGCCCTCCAGCAGGTCATCCAGGGGCTGGGCGGCATTCTCCAGGAGCTTCCGCCGGAGCTCCGGGTGGCCCTGGAGACGATGCTCCATGCCCCCGGCGAGGGGCCCACCGTGACGGCGCTGGCGGAGCGTGCCCAGCTCACCCGGCGCACCTGCGAACGGTGGTTCACCAAAGTGGGACTGCCGTCTCCCCGCATGGTGATGGTGCTGACCCGGCTGCTCTATGCCCACCGGCTGCTGCTCGATCCTGGCTACACGGTCGAGGACGTGGCACTCAAGTTGGGCTACAGCAAGCCCAAGACCCTCCAGATGCACTTGCGCGCCGTCTTCGGCCTCACCGCCGGGGAGCTGCGAGTTTCGCTGTCCGTGGAGGAGGCCCTCGCCGCCGTGACCCACCGCTACTTCACCCCGCTCGGTGTTCCGCTCAGCCAGGTGGCCTCGTGAGCCCGCGGGTGCTGATCGTCGATGACGAGCCCGCGCTCCGGCGCACGCTGGCGCGCGTGCTGGAGAGTCTGCAGTACGACGTCCTCACGGCGGGTGATCCCCATCTGGCCTACACGATGCTCGACGAGGCGGACGTCGATCTCGTGCTGCTCGATCTTCACCTTCCCCACCTGTCCGGCGCCATGCTGTACCTCGCGCTGGTCCGGCGCTGGCCCCGCTTGCGCGGCCGGATCATCCTGATGACCGGAGATTCATCTGGCCTGGAGCATGACTGGCCCGCCGAGCTGCTGGCCTGTCCGCTGCTGCTCAAGCCGTTCACCCTCTCCGCGCTGGCGGAGACGGTCCGGTTCGTCCTGGCCGACGCGGAGCCCGGCCCGGACCAGCGCGCGAGCAACGGCCCGGCATGACCGCCGGGCTGTCGGTCAGCGCTCCTCCGGACCCGCTCGCCGTCCTGCGAGAGTATCGCGCGCTCGCGCCGTGGGGACTCCGAGACCTGGCCGGTCTGGCCGCCGGGATCCTGGACGCCTCGGGCGTGGTGCCGGTCAACGCCGCCGCCCGGGCGCGCCCCAGCGAGCGCACTATCCGCTTTTACGTGGCGCGCGGCCTGGTGAGCCCACCGGACGGGCGGGGCACCGCCGCGGTCTACTCCTATCGGCACCTGCTGCAGGTGCTCGCCATCAAGCTGCGGCAGATGGAGGGTGCCACCCTGGAGGCGATGACCCGTGAGTTCGAAGGCCTCACCGGCGACCTGATCGAGCGGCGGGTGGCCGGCGTCCTGGGCCCGGCGCTCCCCCGGCCGGACCGCCTGCCGCTGCTCCAGACACCCGGGACAGGACGCGGCCGGGTGGGGCGGGCCGTCCTGGGATGGCTGACACCGGTAGAGGGCGCCTCGGCGCTGGGCTCGACGTGTCGCCGGATCGTCGTCGCGCCAGGTATCGAGGTGCTGATCGACGAGCAACATCCCGTCATTCGGCTGAACGGCGACCTGGTCGCGATCGCGGAAGCGTTTCGTCAGGCGCTGGCGCCGCTGATCACGCCGTAATTCCACTCGAGGAAGCATCGACCATGGCCACGATCATCCTCCTGGTGATTCTCGCGCTCCTGGTGCTCTGGGTCGTCGGGGCGTACAACAGCTTGATCACCCTCAAGAACCAGGTCGCCAACGGCTGGAAGCAGATTGATGTGCAGCTCAAGCGGCGGCACGATCTGATCCCCAATCTGGTGAACACGGTCAAGGGGGCGATGGATTTCGAGCGCAACACGCTGGAGGCGGTGATCGCAGCGCGCAACAAAGCGGTGACCGCCACCGGCGTGCGGCAGACCGCGCAGGCGGAGGGCGAGCTCACCCAGGCGCTGGGCCGGCTGTTTGCGCTGACCGAGGCCTACCCCGATCTCAAGGCCACCGCCAACGTGGCCCAGCTGCAGGAGGAGCTGACCAGCACCGAAAACAAGATCGGGTTCGCCCGCCAGCTCTACAACGACGTGGCCACGCAGTACAACACCAAGCAGATGCTGTTCCCCACCAGCCTGATCGCCGGACTGGCCAAGGCCACTCCTGTCGAGCTGTGGCAGATCGAGGACGCCGCCGAGCGGGCGGTGCCGACCGTGGATCTGTCGATGAACAAACCGGCGCCGTGAGCGAGCCGGCAGACCTCTTCGCTCAGCAGGAGTCCAACCGCCGCCGCTCTACCTGGCTCGTCATCGGATTCATCGTCTTCTTCGCCTGGGTCGGCTTTGGTGGCGACCTGGCCTTCGGCCTGCTCACCGCCGACGCGCCGCCCGGCGGCTATCACCACGTGGTCCCCTTCCTCGGCATCTTCACGACCCTGGTGGCTGGCGGCATCTGCTGGTACTCCTGGCGCTACGGGGCCGAGCGGGTGCTGTGGGCCACGGGCGCCCGCGAGCTGCTCGAGCCCGCCACCCCGGCGGAGAAGCAGCTGGTCAACGTGGTCGAGGAGATGTCCATCGCCTCCGGCCTGCCCCGGCCGCGTATCTGGATTGTGCCGGACGGCGATCCCAACGCGTTCGCCACCGGCCGCGACGCCGCGACCGCCAGCCTCGCGGTCACCGAGGGGCTGCTCGGCGCGCTCACCCGGGACGAGCTGCAGGGAGTGATCGCCCATGAGATGGCGCACGTGCAGAACCTCGACGTCCGGCTGATGACGCTGCTCGCCGCGATGGTCGGGGCGATCGCGCTGATGTCCGACGGGCTGGGGAGGATGATGCGAGGCGGGAGCTACCTGGGACGCGGCGGATCGGGCGGGTCACGCGATCGTGGCAAGGGAGCCAACCCGCTCGCGATCGTCATCCTGGTGTTATGGGTGCTGACCCTCCTGGTGGCCCCGATCGTCTCCCGGGTCCTGGCCATGGCCGTGAGCCGGAAGCGGGAGTACCTGGCGGATGCCACCGGCGCGCAGTTCACCCGCAATCCGGGCGCCCTGGCCAGCGCGCTGGAAAAGCTCGAGGCCGCGTCGTCCCCGACCCGATCGGTCACGCGCGGCGCCGCGCACCTGTGTATCGTCGATCCGGCGCCCGGGCTGCTCTCCTCACGCGAAGGCTTCCTGGCCAACGCGCTCACCTCGCACCCGCCGGTCCGGCAGCGGATCGTCCGGCTCCAGGGAATGAGCTACCAGGCGGCGAAGCGGGTCAGCTCACCAGCGTGATCATGTCGGCAGTGAAGCTGCCGGGATCGAACGGGAGCTGCACCACCACGTCCGCTCCGCCGGCGCGCGCCGCCTCGCCGTCACCCGCCACCAGCGCCACGACCCGGTAGGCCCGGTTGCCGTCGGGCGCGAAGCCGCCCAGCGGGTGCGCCCCGGCCGCGCTGGACCCGCCGATCAGGACCACCAGCGCGACCCCGATGGCGCCGGCCGCCCGCTGGAGGTCTTCCATGCCGGCCACCCGCTCCACGCTGAACCCTGCGTGGCGAAGCAGCAGGGCCACCACCCGAGCCAAATCCTCCTCCGGCACGTGCATCAGGGCGGCACCGCGCCGGGGCGGGTGGGCGGCCGGGGCGTCCTGGTCCAGGTCCACCATCTGCACGCCGGGAGCGTAGGTCTTGCTCCGCAGGGCGCGAAGGTCGCCGATCTGGCGGACGATGTCGCGGATGCGACGGAGGGCCTCCCGCACGCTGTCCAGCGCCTGCCGGCGCTGCTCTTCGGGGACGGCAGGGTCGGCCAGCACCTCCACGTCGGCGAAGGCGGTCATGAGGGGATTGTTGATGCTGTGATTCAGAGTGACCGTCATCTCGCCCACGGCACCGAGTCGCTCGGCGCGGACCAGATCGCGCTCCGCCGCGCCCAGCGCCTTGCGCAGCTCCCGGCCGCGCCGCACCCGCTCCATTACCTGCGGCAGCAGCTCGGCCAGCGACGGGTCCTTGGCCAGATAGTCGTCGGCCCCGCGGCGGAGCGCCGTCGCCGCCAGCGACTCGGTGCCGTGGGCGGTGATCATGACCACCGCCGGCGGAGTGGGCCGGGCGCGAATGGCGTCCAGGATCTCCAGTCCGCTGGCATCGGGGAGCTCGTGATCGAGCAGCACGATGTCGATCCCGTCGAGCGCCTGCAGCGCCTCGCGGCCGGTGGTCACGTGCGTGCTCGGGCCGAAGGCCTGGATAGCGGGCAGATGCTGGATCAGACGGGCGAGCGACGGATCGTCGTCCACCACCAGCACCCGGGGGCGGTCCGACGCCTCAGCCATGGTCAGCGGTCCTCCCACGTCAGCCTTGGATGTCGTCCAGGAACACCAGCGCCTGGCGGTGCCCGATCACCGTTTCGAGGGCGCGGTGGACCTCGGGATCGACCGCGCTGCCGACCAGGTCACGCATCCGCTCGACGGCGAGATCCGGCGGCATCTTTTCCTGATAGGGGCGGGAGGTGCTGAGGGCGTCGTAGATCTCGACCGCGCCGATGATACGCGCGCCGAGGGGAATGGCCTCCGCCGCCAGTCGATCAGGATAGCCGGACCCATCCCATCGCTCGTGGTGGCTCCGGACGAAGCTGATGACCTCGCGCAGGTGCACCAGCGGCGCCAGGATCTGCGAGCCCACCAGCACGTGCTGCTTCACGTGCTCGTACTCCTCATCGGTGAGCGGTCCCTGTTTGTTGAGGATCTCCTCCCGGATGCCGATCTTGCCGATGTCGTGCAGCCGGCCGGCGGTGCGCACCGCCTCCACCTCCTCGTCCTGCCGCCCGAGCTCGGCGGCCACCATCGCGGAGAGATCGGCGACCCGGGCGGAATGCCCCCGCAGATAGGGGTCCTTGGCCTCGAGCGCGTTCACCAGCGCCTCCAGCGTGGCCACCGAGATCCGCTCCAGATTGGCCTGCTCCACCCGTCGCTCGGCCGCCCGCACCGCGACTTCCTCTTTCAGCCAGCGGTTGATCTGCTGGCCTTCGACGAGGGTATGGCGTCGTTGCAGTGCCTGGGTGATGGCGCGGCCCAGGTGTGGGAGGTCGATCGGCTTGATCAGGTAGTCCAGCGCGCCGCGCTGCATGCAGAGGGCCGCGCTGGTGGCGTCGTTCACGGCGGTGAGCATGAGGAGCGCGATGCTGGGCTCCAGCTCCATGACCTTGGGCACCAGGTCCACGCCGTTGATGCCCGGCAGGTTCACGTCGAGCAGCATGCCGCTGATCTTCTGCCGCTTGAGGAGGTCCAGGGCCTCCTCGCCCGTCGCGGCAATCGCGACCTCATAGCCCTGTTGCACGAGAAACTTGCGGAGCGCGTTGCGGATCCCCTCCTCGTCGTCGACGACGAGCAGGGTGACCGGGCCATCCGGGAGGGACACGCAGCCTCCTCCACCGGGCCGCTCCAGGGCGGTCAACGTCGCGGCCGCTTGCCTCGGGTGAGGCGAGGACGAACAGTTCTCAGGGTGTCCGGAAGGTAGGACGGGCCGCAGGGCGGGTCAATTACCCCACGAACTCCGGCGTGACCCGCTCGGGGATGATTCCCGCCTCGAACCCGCGCCGCAGCAGCGTCTGGACAGCCTCGCGGCCGCGCGGACCGTAGTCCACGGTCCACTGGTTCACGTACATCCCCACGAAGGTGTCGGTGCGCTCGTCGCCGATGCCCCGGTTGAACTGGCGGGCGTGGGTCAGTGCCGGCGCCCGGTGCTCCAGCGCGTACACGATGCTCGCCCGGAGGTCGCGGGCGATCTGCTCGATCACGGCGGCCCCCAGGTCGCGCCGGACCGCGTTCCCGCCCAAGGGGAGCGGCAGGCCGGTGTCCTCCAGCCACCACGCGCCGAGGTCGGCCCAGAGATGCAGGCCGCTATCCGCGTAGGTAAGCTGACCCTCGTGAATCAGCAGGCCCACGTCCGCCTGTCCTTCGAGCACGGCGGCTTCTATGGCGTCGAACGGCACCACCAGCTCGACCACGTCCGGCTGGTAGAGCTTGAGCGAGAGAAAGGCAGTGGTGAGCCGGCCGGGCACCGCCACCCGGAGCCCGCGGAGGCCGGCTCGCGGATCGGCGGGCGCCGCACGGCGGGAGACGAGCCGGGGGCCGTACCCGTCGCCCATCGACGAGCCGGAGCCGAGCAGCGCATAGGTCCGCCAGATGTAGGCGTAGGCGTGGATCGAGACCGCGGTAACTTCCAGCTCCGCCCGCCGGGCGCGCTGATTGAGCGATTCGATGTCCGCCAGCTCGTGCACATAGCGGAGCTCGCCGGTGTCGATCTTGCCCTCCGCGAGCGCATAAAACATGAACGCGTCGTCGGAGTCGGGGCTGTGGGCAACGCGGATGGTTCTGGGCATGAAGTTTACCGGCTCTCCGCCTGGCGTTTGAACTCGTCGAGCGCCGGCCCGTGCTCGAGGTATTCCACTCGATTGGCTTTCATCTCGGCATCGTAGTGCGCCAGGAAATCCCGCGAGGCCCGGGCCCGGGCCGCGGCGTCGCCCCGCGCCTCGGCCACGCTGCCGCGGATCAGGTCCGCGAACAGGTGCGCCGGCTGCTCGGCCTGGATGGTGTCGGCCAGAGCGAGGGCGCCGGCCAGGTCACCGGTCTGGATCCGGAGCACCGCCGCGTGGTAGCGGGCATCGATGTCGGCCGAGTCGAGCTGGGCATAGGCGCCGAGCGCCATCGGGGTGAACCGCTCCACCTGGGCGCTGTCGCCCTGCTCGGCTGCCGACATGATCCGGTTGAACAGCCGGTCGAAGCGCTCGCGGGGTGACATCTGACTGATGTCCGGTGCCGCGCCGGCCCCGCCAGCGCTCCCGGCGGGACCGGGCTGACTCGCGGCCGCGCCCGCGTTGGGCATGTCCGGCGCCACCGGTGCGGGAGCTCCGCGGGATACCTTGAGCAGGATAGCGCCGACCAGCACCACGGAGACGACTCCGGCGACGCGCCAGGCAACCCGCTCGCGGTTCGCCGTGACATCGGCGGGCGCCGCACCGGGGACCGCCTGACCACAGCGGTGGCAGAAGCGCGCGCCAGGCGACAGGTGGGCCTGGCAGCGGGCGCAGTCACGTGAAGCCAGCCCTGCGCCGCAGCGGCTGCAGAAGTTACCGGTGGCGGGCGCCCCGCAGGCGGGGCAGGCGAGAGGCGTCGTGGTCATGTGGGGTGGAAGCGTAACCGGTCCCCAGCATCGGGTAAACCGGCGAGCTGCCGACCGACCCTTACCCTAATCCCCCGGGGGAATTTTCTTTCCCTCCGGTCCACCGCGGGCGGCGCGAAAGCTGCTCGTCCCGTGTCACTTCCCACCGGGGTATCGATCCATGCCGCAGGCCAAGCAGCGGGCGGCCGGCTCGACCGAGCGTCCGAGCCTCGAAGGGTTCCCCACCGAGCTGGGCGGGGCGAGCAAGGAGGACCTGCTCGAGCTCACCCGCAAATTCGGGGTCGACTTCATTCGATTGCAGTTCACCGACATCCTGGGGATCAACAAGAACGTGGAGGTGCCCCGCACCCAGTTCGGGAAGGCGCTGGACGGGGAGATCATGTTCGACGGCAGCTCGATCGAAGGCTTCGTGCGGATCGAAGAGTCGGACATGCTGCTCAAACCGGACCTCGCCACCTTCCGCATTCTGCCGTACGAGGACGAGGGCGGGCGGGTGGCCCGGGTGCTTTGCGACATCTACACCCCGGACGAGCAGCCGTTCGCCGGCTGCCCCCGCACCACCCTCAAGCTCCAGCTCGCCCGGGCTCGGAAGCTCGGCTTTGCGATGATGGCGGGATGCGAGGCGGAGTTCTTCCTCTTCGAGAAGTCGGCCGACGGGTCGCCCACGACGACGACGCACGACGACGCGGCCTACTTCGATCTGGGTCCGATGGACAAGGGCGAGGAGATCCGCCGGGTGATCGTGGAGCAGGTGGAAGCCATGGGGTTCGAGGTGGAGGCCGCGCATCACGAGGTGGCCACCGGCCAGCACGAGATCGACCTGCGCTACGCCGACGCCCTGGTCACCGCAGACAACCTGACCACGTTCAAGTTCATCGTGCGCAACGTGGCCAACCGGTACGGTTTCCTGGCGTCGTTCATGCCCAAGCCGATTCAGGGACTGAACGGCAACGGCATGCATACCCACCAGTCGCTCTTCCGGGGCAAGGAGAACGCGTTCTTCGATCCCAAGGCGGAGTACCAGCTCTCCCGTACGGCCCTGAGCTACATCGAAGGCCTGCTACAGCACGCCCGGGGCTTCTGCGCGATCACCAACCCGCTGATCAACAGCTACAAGCGACTGGTGCCCGGCTACGAGGCGCCGGTGAACGTCGCCTGGTCGATGCGGAACCGTTCACCGCTGGTGCGCATCCCCGAGCGCCGGGGGCTGGGCACGCGCTGCGAGCTCCGGATGCCGGATCCGTCCTGCAACCCGTATCTGGCGCTCACGGTCCAGCTGGCCGCCGGGCTGGATGGGGTGGAGCAGAAGCTGAAGGCGCGCGAGCCGGTCAACCGGAACATCTTCACCATGAGCTATCGGGACCGCCGCAAGTATCGGATCGACGAGCTGCCGCGGGACCTGCACGAGGCGCTGGAGATGTTCGAGAAGGACAATGTGGTGAAGGCGGCGCTGGGCGAGCACCTGACCGAGCGGTTCCTGGAGGCCAAGCGCGACGAGGTGCTGCAGTACAATCTGCAGGTCAGCCGGTGGGAGATCGACAACTATCTGGGGCGATACTGAGGGGACTAGACGCCGCCGACCAGGTCCAGGGTCACCCGTCCGAACGGCAGGGGAAGGTCCATCTCCACCGGAAGCCGCCGCGAGTCATCGGTCAATTGGACGCCGACCATGAGGTTGCGCGAGGTGATCTGGAGTACCAGCACCGGCACGGCGGCACCGCTCGGCAGGGTGGCCGTGTCCCGGCCGACCACCCGGACCCCGATGGGGTTGTATCCCGTCTTGAAGTACCGGGAGATCTGATAGGTCGCGCCCGGCTTCAGTGGCACGGTGCGGAGATAATAAAGGAAAGCGAGCTCGTCCAGCGGATTGCTCGGCGCCTGCCAGTCCTGGGGGACGCCGTCCTCCCGGTAGCGGCTGGAGTCGGGGATGATCTGATACTGCGCCTCGTCCACGCTGCTCCCCTGGAACCACCGGCGGTGAAACCGGAGGGAGTTGAATCGCCCGGTCCCGACCCAGGAGGTCAGATCGGCACCCACCCGGAATCCCAGCGGATGGCCCTCGCCGTTGGCCGCGAACACGAACGCCTCGGTGCCGCGCTCGCGGGCCAGCCGGTTGACCGACATGCTGGCCGTCCCGATCGGCACCATCCCGAGCCTCGCCTCGTACTGCAGGCGCTCGCCCACGGCGAAGGGGTAGGGCGACGCGAGGTGCGCCAGGAGGGCGGCATGGAGCACAAAAGGAATGGTTGGCATGGTCGTCAGATCCTGAATGCAGGATAACCAAAGTGGGTCGCGCGCGGCAGCGGCGCCGGCGGCGGACCGTCCCACGGCCTGGCTGCTCGACCTCGACGGCACGCTCTACGCAGCTGGCGCGGCGATCCCCGGTGCCGTGGAGATGCTCGGCCGGCTGCGCCAGGCGGGCACGCCGTTCCGGCTGGTCACCAACACCACCAGCCGCTCGCGCGCGATGCTGGTCGAGCGGCTCGGCGAATATGGCTTCACCGTGCGTCCTGAAGAGATCTTCACCGCCACGCTGGCGGGGGTCGAGCTGCTGCGCGCCACCGGCCACGGGCGGGTGGCGCCGTTCCTGCCCGCCCCGGCCCTGAAGGACATCGTCGGTCTCGAGCTGGTGGGTGGGACATCGGGGCTGAGCGGGGCGGGCCCGGTAGACGCCGTGGTGCTGGGCGATCTGGGCGAGCGGTGGAGCTACCAGCTCCTCCAGGAGGCGTTCGAGCGGATCATGGCCGGCGCAGCCCTGGTGGCGCTCTCCCGCGACCGCTACTGGCTCCGGGGCGAGCGGCTGGCGCTCGACGCCGGGCCTTTCGTCGCCGCCCTGGAGTACGCCACCGGCACCAGTGCCACCGTGGCGGGCAAGCCCAGCTCCGCCTTCTTTGCCGCCGCGGTTCGGAGCCTCGGCGCGGGGGAGGCGGGCCGGATCGCCATGGTGGGAGACGACCTCTGGTCGGACGTCGACGGGGCACAGCGCGCCGGGCTGCAGGGCTGGCTGGTGCGCACCGGAAAGTTCCGTGAGGAGGTGCTCCGACAGAGCTCGATCACGCCAGACCGGATCGTGTCCAGCGTCGCCGATCTCGCCATGTATCTTTGAGACACCCGCCCCAGGAGCACGATTGCAGTTCCGGTACCTCCTGCCCCTGTTCGTCCTCAGCCTTCCGACCTGGCTCTCCGCCCAAGCTCCCGTCGATTCGGGGGCGACGCCGGACCCACACCGGATCGTCGGGGTCACGCTCGACCGCCGGGACATCTTCGATCCCGAGGAGCGCGGGTTGGTCGCGCGGGTCGGCAACGCCCTGCACGTGGAGACCCGGGCCGCGACGATCCGGCGGGAGCTGCTCTTCCGCCCCGGAGAGGCGTACGACTCGGCGCGGGTGGCGGAGTCGGAGCGCAATCTCCGCGCGCTCGCGGTCTTTCGGCAGGTGCGGATCGATTCGGTGCGCACCGACTCCGGCCTGGTCATCCGGGTGCTGACCAAAGACGGCTGGAGCACCAAAGCGGACTGGCGCTTCCGGAGCGCCGGCGGCGAGGTGGCCTTCACCATCGGGCTGGTGGAAGACAATCTCCTGGGCACCGCCTCCACCGCCGCGGTCCGCTACCGCAAGACGCCCGATCGCTCCACCGTCACGCTCGGGTTTCGGCGCCCGCGTCTTTTCGCGGGCAAAGTGGGGCTCGGGCTCCAGTACGAGGACCGCAGCGATGGTCGGCTGGAGGCCCTGCTGGTGGAGCAGCCGTTCTTCTCGCTCGCCTCGACCAGCGGCTTCCGGGTCGAGCTGGAGGACCACGACGAGCGGGTGCTCCGGTTCTTCGAGGGGTCCAATGTCGCGGACGACACCCTTCAGCGGCGCTACACGCTGGCGCGGACCTCCGCGGCCTGGGCCCTTCGCGCCTCCTCCCGCGGGTTCCTCCGCTTCGGCGTGCAGGGCCAGGTCCGGCGGGATGACTTTCTTCCGGAGGCGTCCACCGCGCCTTTTCCCAAGACGGTGACCGGCGCCCTCGGTCCGTACCTCACCTGGAACCGCGCCAGCTTTCTGGTCACCCGAGGCGTCGCGGGGTTCGCCCGGGAAGAGGACGTCGATGTCGGCGTCACCCTCCGAGTCGGCGCGCTCGCCGCGCCCAAGCTGTTCGGATACGATCGCGATGGGATCGGTCCACAGGTCACCGCGCGGCTGGGTGCCCGGGTGCCCGGAGGGTTCGGCTATCTGGAGGCGCTGGGTGGAGGCGTCTACAGCTCGGCGGGGCTCGACTCCGGAACGGTCCAGCTCGCCGCCACCGCCGTGCTGCAGCCGGGGGCGCACCAGGTCGGGATTCTGCACGTGGACGCCGGCTGGCAGAAGGGGGCCCTCCCTGGCGCGGAGTTCGATCTAGGCCTCGGCGTCGGCCCCCGGGCGTTCCGCAGCCATGCCTTCACCGGGGATCGTTCGATCTTCGCGACGGCGGAGTACCGAGTCACGGTGGTGGACGACTTCCTGGGAATGGTCGGCCTGGGGGTCGCGGGATTCGTGGACCACGGTGGGGCCTGGTATGCGGGCGATCGGCGCCGCACCGGATGGGACGCGGGTCTGGGACTGCGCCTGGGGGCGAGCCGCTCCAACGACACCGATGCCCTCAGGTTCGACCTGGCGCGACGGTTCGCGAATGACGTGGAGGGCGCGGGCTGGGTGGTGACGGTCGGCAAAGGGTTCGTCTTCGCTTCCCTGACGCGGTGACGGTATACTTGAGCACCCTCACCCACCAACGCCATGACTCCGATCTTCGCCTCGCCGCGCAGGGCCTGGCTCATCGCCCTGGGTGCACTCGTGGTTCTCTTCGTCCTGTTCAGCCTCTACCTCGGCCTGGCGTTCGCCTGGAGCTACTCCGACGGGCAGCGCGCCGGGGTCCTGCAGAAGTTTTCCCGCAAGGGGTGGTTCTGTAAGACGTACGAGGGCGAGCTGGCGATGTCGATCGTGCCCGGCGTCACCCCGACGATCTGGGAATTCAGCGTGCGCGACCCCGTGGTCGTGAACCATCTCAAATCGGCCATCGGCAACCGGGTTGCCCTGCATTACACCGAGCACCGGGGGATACCGACGACCTGCTTCGGGCAGACCAATTACTTCGTGGATAGCGTGGCGATCGTTCGGTAGCGGTGCTGCCGATTGCCGGGGAGGAACAAGGCCGGCCGGCCGCCCCGGAACCTCAGCGGCGGTCGGGATGACAGCGCGGCGTGCCGCGTCTCGGAATGACAGCGCGGCGCTCCCCCGCGCGGCTGCACCTCAGGTGCGGAGCGCCCGGGTGAGGAAGACCGCCGCGACGGCGACGGCGATGATGAGCAGCACCAGCGTCAGGACGGTGATCCCCCGTCTGGCGTGAATCGAGTGGGGCATCCGGTCTCTCCTGTTGGCTCCTCGCGCATACTACAGTTGCCAGCGCCTCGCCACCAGCGCTGATTCGGGTGGTGAGCATCGCCGTCATCCTCAACCCGGCGTCGGGGTCTGGCACCGGCGAGTCCGCCGCAGCGGAGGTCACCCGGCTCTTCGCCGAGCGGGGTGCCGAGTGCACCGTCACGCTGGCCCCGGGCGGGACGTCGCTGCGCGAGGCGGCGGACGCCGCCCTGCGGGCGGGCTGTCGGACGCTCGTCGCGGGCGGCGGCGACGGCACCGTGAACGCTCTCGCCGGCGCCCTGGTAGGCCGGGACGTCACCCTCGGCGTGCTCCCGCTCGGCACGCTCAATCATTTCGCCAAAGACCTGAAGATCCCGCTGGAGCTCGCGGCCGCGGTGGCGGTCATCCTCGATGGCCGCGTCCAATCGGTCGACCTGGGCGAGGTGAACGGGCATGTCTTCCTCAACAACTGCAGCATCGGAGTGTACCCCCGGATCGTCGAGCTCAGGAAACGCTACGGCGGGAGCGGCCTGACCAAGTGGGTGGCCGCGCTCTGGGCCACCCTCGCCGTAGTGCGGCGCCGCCCCTTTCTCGGCGTCCGAATCGAGACACCGGGCCAGGCGGTGGTCCGCCGCACCCCGTTCGTGTTCATCGGCAACAACGAATACCGCATGACCGGGCTGCGAGCGTCGTCCCGCGAGTCGTTGACCACTGGCCGACTGGCGGTGTACCTGATGAACGCCAGCGGACGCCGGGGATTGCTGGGCCTGGCGTGGCAGTTATTCTGGCGGGGGGCCGACCGGGTGAGCGAGCTCGATCTGCTGCGGGTGGAAGACGTCACCGTCGAGACTCGGCGGCGCAAGCTTCAGGTGGCGATCGACGGCGAGGTGATGCTGCTGTCCACCCCGCTGCGGTGCCGGAGCCTTCCGGGAGCCGTTCGGGTAACGGTCCCCTAGGTCCGGGTTGCCTTCCGGAGCCCACGGGGGCATGATTCCAGCGCCCAATCAGCGCTGTACTGGTCTGGTGATTGGGCACGACGCGCTGTTCCAGCTCCTTCCGCCGCTAGCCGGCGACCTCGCCTTCGCGCCGTCGTCCCCCACGGACGGCCTACCCGACTCCGAGCGTCCTCCCAGCTACGGCTCCGGTTTCTGGTCGCCCCGCACCTGCAACAGGACGTCCCTTCGGGCGCCCGCAGTGCTTTCCCCCCGTAGGAGGTCCGTGCATGCGTCGGCTGCGTATAGGCATTTTAGACCTGGTCACAAAGAGCCCCAATCCCTCCCTGTACGGCCGCCTCATGAATCCCAATCTGGCCAGCATCATGCCCCAGGTCATCGGGGTCTGGTGCGAGCAGGCGGGCCATGATGTGCACCTGGTCTGCTATACCGGAATGGAAAATCTGCTCGACGAGCTGCCGGCCGACCTCGATGTCCTGTTCATCGGGGCGTTCACCCAATCGGCCCAGCTGGCCTACGCGCTCAGCAACCTCTTCCGCCAACGGGGCGCCGTCACGGTGATCGGAGGGCCTCACGCCCGCTGCTATCCGGAAGACGCCCGCAAGTATTTCGATTACGTCCTGGGATTCACCGATCAGAGCGTCGTCGCCGAGATGTTGCGGGACTGCACGCCGCATCGGCCGTTCGGCGTGCACCTCGCGGCCGCCACCCAGCCGGTCGAGCTGCCGACCCTCGAGCAACGCTGGCGCTTCGTCGAGGCCACGCTGGCCAAGGCGCCCACCATCAAGATCGTGCCGATGATCGGCAGCCTGGGCTGCCCCTACACCTGCAGCTTCTGCATCGACTCCACGGTCGACTATCAGCCGCTCGGCTTCCAGCAGCTCCGGGATGATCTGTCGTTCCTCCTGACCAAGATGAAGCATCCGATCGTCGGCTGGCATGACCCCAACTTCGGGGTCCGGTTCGACGACTACATGGAGGCGGTCGAGTCGGCGGTGCCCCGCGGCGCCATGCGCCACATTGCCGAGAGCAGCCTGTCGCTGCTCTCCGAGCCGCACCTCAAGCGACTGCGGCAGAACGGCTTCCAGGCCATCCTGCCGGGCATCGAATCGTGGTATGACCTGGGGAACAAATCGAAGACCCGGCGGACCGGGATGGAGAAGGTCGAGCAGGTCGCGGACCATGTGAACATGATCCTGCGGTATGTCCCGTACATTCAGACCAACTTCGTACTCGGCCTGGACGGGGACGTCGGGCCGGAGCCGTTCGAGCTCACCAAGAAGTTCATCGACTTGGCGCCCGGCGCGTTCCCGGCCTATTCGCTGCTGTCCGCCTTCGGCCGCGCGGCGCCGATGAACCTGGACTACCAGCGCGCCCGGCGGGTGCTGCCGTTCCCCTTCCACTTCCTGAACAACAACCACGCGATGAACGTCCGGCCCAAGAACTACAGCTGGACCGAGTTCTACGACGGGCTGATCGACGTCACCCGGTACTCCTTCTCCTGGCGCGCCATCGCCCGGCGAGTGCCGGCCACGCCGACCATGATTCCCAAGTGGATGAACTTCGTGCGCGCGGTGTCGTCGGAGGGTTTTGGCCGGATTCGCTATCACACCACGATCCGGAAGCTGTTGGATACCGACGCGTCGGTGCGGAACTACCTCGAGGGCGAGACCGACACCCTGCCGGAGTTCTATCGGGCGCGCATTCGCCGGGAGCTGGGACCGATGTACCAGCATCTCCCGCCGGGGGCGATGTTGCACGACCAGAACGCCTATCTCCAGACCGTCACCGAAGAGCCGGCCATGGCCCCGGTGCCGCTCCGGGCGCGCCGGGCCGGCTGACTCTAACTGTCGGCCAGTCGAGTCCGGGTATCGATCCAGGACCCGGTGCGATTCTGGCCGCCGCGAAACTCGAAGTGCTCCTCCTCCATCAGCCGCTCTCCCGGCGGCATGGCGGGCGCGGTCAGGTGCCAGAGCAGCAGCTGCTGGCCGATGAGCGAGGCCGCCATCCAGATCCCCGGTTTTACCCCCGGATAGAGCGACGCATACTCCGGCTTGAGCCGGGCCTCCCGGATCGTGCTCGGCACGCTCATTCTCCGCTCCGAGGGATGATGCTGCGATGCAGGGCACTCGGCTCGGGTTGACGCTGGCCCAGGGTAGCGCTCTCTTCAACTCGCCGATCGACTCGACTCACGGACGCGCCATGACGAATCAGGCCTCAGCCGACATGCTGTGCAGCCGCGCCAAGGTGGAGCTGGTGTTCCTGCTGGCCCACCAGCGGCATCCCAAGACCCGTCAGCGGCGCGACTGGACGTTGCTGCGCAGCCTGGTGCGGGAAGCCCTCGCCTCGGGCGCGCGTCCGGAGCACCTGCAGGATGGGCCCTGGCACATCGGCCAGCGGCCGCTTCGGAAGCCGGGGCGGAACGGGCTCCGCTTTGTCCCGCTGGTGACGCGGGGCGGCACGGAGATCATGATGCCCACACCGAAGGAGGCCGAGGAGCTGGTAGCGTTCCTCAACTGGTGTAGCATGCCGGATTTCGGGGAGCGCTAGAGGCGAGCCAGGGCCGGCCTCGGGACGCTCCCACTGGACCTGGAGCGTCCCGAACTTACGGGCTCAGGAGGTGTGGGGGAATGGGTCGGGCGGCAGCTAGCTCGCCAGCGGCACCACGTACTGCAGCTTGCCGCTGGGGGCGTTGGGAATCCGGTCCACCAGCTCGAACTCGACCCGGAACTCCAGGCCCAGGGCGGTCTCGACCGACTTTCTCAGCCGGTGGTGCTGAGCGTCCGAGGGCGCGCTCCGCACGTCGAGCAGGAAGCGGAGCTGGCGGCCGGGCTCCTCCCGCACCTGAAACCGCCGGACCCAGTCGTGCGCGTCTACCCGGCCGAAGAGGCTGGTGACGAACGGCGTGGTGATAGGCGCGCCGTCCGCCCGGCGGATGGCGTGCGCGGTCCTTCCCTGCACCCGTGTCACCATGCCGAGCCCGCGGCCGCAGGCGCAGGTCCCCGGAAGCCGCGCGGCCATGTCTCCCATCCTATAGCGGATCAGCGGCATGGCGGTGAGGCCCAGGCTGGTGACCACCAGCTCGCCAACCTCGCCCGCGGCCGCGGGAGTGCCGTCCTCCGCCAGCACCTCGATGATGAAGCTGTCGTCGTTCAGGTGCAGTGCGTCCCGCCGCTCCGGGCACGACCAGGCGACCACTCCGAATTCGTTGGTGACGTAGACATCCACCGCCGGCGCATGAAACGCCTCCTCCACCAGCTCGAGACAGCGGTCGGTCACCTCCATGGCCGTACAGAAGACGGCGCGCGGCGGCCGGACCTTGGCCCCGGTGGCCAGGATGTGCTCCGCCAGCGCCTCGATGGCGCCCGCGTACCCATTGAGGACGGGCGGATTCAAGGCCTGAAAGCGGGCCAGGACCTGTTCCGGCGGAGCATCCGACGCGACCCGCTGAGTCCGCGGCAGGATGCCGATCCGGCGCAGGTACGAGATCGGCCCCGCGCGGTCCGGCTTATCCAGAATCGCCACGCAGATCTGCGCGTCCCGCAGGCCGCAGCCGTACGCCTGATAGACTCTCCACCAGCGCGCCGAGTAGTCGGCCTCCTCCAGCTTGGAGCGGAGAAAGCGGCCGGGAGTGCCGGTCGACCCCGAGGTCGAAACGCCGACCAGTCCCTCCCGCTCGACGGTCAGGAACGCTTCGTGGCCGTGCCGGGCGATCACCTGGCGGTCGAGCAGCGGCAGGCGCTGGAGATCGCGCAGCTCGACGGTCCGCGGGTCGGTGATGCCGGCCTGGCGGAGTACCCCGGCGTAGTACGGCGTCTCGGCGGCTCGGAGGAGCACCTGCCGCAGGCGAGTCCGCCGGATCGACGCGAGCTCAGCCGGGGACAGCCACTGCTCCCTCTCCAGGCGCCGGACTGAGCCCACCAGGGTGCTGATCGCCGCGATTGGACCGGTCGCCATAATCAACGGCACGGGCATAGGTGCTGACTCCGGGGCTCGAGTGGGCCTCAGGAAAAAGGACGCGAAGCGTCGCCGGTTGCGGCGCTAAGGCAGATTGTCGATCGGCAGACCGCTGGGAACCGAGAGAGGCACGAACTGGCGCAGGTCGCGCGCGGCGGGGTCGGTGAGCGCTTTGAGGAACTCGGTGATGTCGTCCACGGTCGCCGAGGAGAGGACCAGGTCTTTGAGCTTCGCGTCTCGGGTCAGCAGGATGTCCGCCGCCGTGGGCAGCAGCGTGTTCTGCAGCAGAGGCTCGAGCTGGCTGGGGTCATACGCCTGGAGCTTGGTGCCCGCCTGGCTGTAGTGGTCCACCCAGGCGCGCAGCGACACGATGGCCCCGTCGTGGCCGTAGGGCGCGGTCAGCTCCACGTTGCGCAGCGGGGCGGTCCGGAAGGCGTACCGGTTCGCCGTATTTCCCGTCTGCCGCATGCGGCCGAAGTCGTCCCGGCCACTCGGGCCATCGCCGAAGCCGGGACCGATCTGGGGCACCAGCACGTTGTGGAACTTCCCGTCGGTGAAGGCGGGTCCATTGTGACACTGGGCGCACCTGGCGGTGCCCAGGAACGCCTTGGCGCCGCGGAGCTGTGCGTCGGTCAGCGCGTCGTCGTTCCCGGCCAGGAAGCGATCCCAAGGGGAGTTGTTGAAGGCGAACACGGCCGTGATCCAGCCGCCCATCGCGTTCCCCGCATGGGCGAAGCTCATATTGTCGAACTGCTGTCCCGGATACGCGCTCTCGAACATCGTGCGGTACTGGGGAATCGCGCCGAGGCGGCGCATGAGGAACCGCCAGACCTTCTGCGGCAGGGTGTCGGGAATGGCGGCCAGCTCGTTGCCGGCGTCGGCACGCATCTCGGGCCGGGAGAGCACGGGGAACATGGGCAGCGCCGACAGCGGTCCGAACTCGAGCACCGCCCGTTGCGACGGCAGGAGTGCCCCGGCCGGCGTGCGGACTACGCCGCTCGAGTTGGTGAACACCCGGCCGTCCCAGGTGAGCGGCGTCGTGGCGTGCAGGTTGAAGAGCGGCGGAGCGTTCCGATGGATGAACTTGCCCAGTGGATGCACCCGGGCCAGTCCGAGCCCGCTCCCTCCCTGGCCAATCGCGATGCTCCGGCCGTCCATCGTCGCGGTCTTGGCGAGGTGGCAGGTCATGCAGGAGATGTCGCGGTTGCCGCTCAGGATCTTGTCGAACGCGAGCGCCTGGCCCAGCAGGGAGAGCTCACGACGCACTGGTGCAGGCCGCTGCAGCGCGATGACGCCACTGGTGACGGCGAGCTGCCGGACTTCCGCCGCCAGTGCCGCGGTCTCCGCGGTGGCGGCCGCCATCTGGAGGTGCGGGGCCGTGGTGTCGTCGCTGCAGCCGGCGAGCCACAACGAGGCGGCGACGCCAAGGGTGCGAGCCAGCTTCCTGCGCGTCATCGGTACCCCTGTCGAGAAAGTGCCCGGCCGTGCTCGCGCCCCCGACACCATTCACGAGTGCCGGCCCGGATGTCCTGATGCAGTCTGGAGCGGGAGAGTTGTGCCTTCGGCGTCACCCCTGCATGCCGGCAGCGCGAGGCGTACCGGTCGAGCGGGGAGAGCCGTCTGCGGTGGGGAGAAAATGCGACTCTCGTGCCAGTCGCCGAGCGGTGGCGACACTGCCAGGTCTTGCAGGTGGGCGATCAGCCGGTGTCAGGCTTCTTGGCGGAGCTCTGGTCGCGGCGCTCGAGTTCGAACGAGGTCACCGCCGCGGATGCCAGTGCCGCCAGCGTGAACAGCGTGTTGTAGAAAGAGCAGACTATCGGCGTCCGCAGCACGATCGCTTCACGCGGCCAGGGTCCGCGCCGACCCGCAGCGCGGGATCATCGGACAGAGCGTGCCGATCCCCTTTCCTGGGGCCCTAACAGCATGGCGCACAAGCGCATCCGCACGTTGCGGAAGCCATTGTCTCGCATTAGGTTTGCTGTCCCACGGCGCCGTAGCCAAGTGGTAAGGCAGAGGTCTGCAAAACCTCCACCCCCAGTTCGAATCTGGGCGGCGCCTCTCAAGCTTCACAATAAGTTATGGGCCACCTGATCAGGTGGCCCATCAGCTGCCTCTGACCGGTAAGCCAAAGGAGTTGTCGTTCTGGCGAGTGCTTCCGGGTCGATACCATGCGAATGGATCCTTGTCGGTGTAGTGAAGCGACCCTAGACCTTCAGCGACCACCGCGTTACCGAAGCAATCGAGCGATCCTGGCCAATTTCCGCCGGCGAGGGCAGATTTTTTAGGGACCCCCCCTGAAGGCCTGGCCGTGACCGACATGACGGCCCTCGCATTGGCCGACGCCCTCCGCCATCGCTACACGCTCGAGCGCGAGCTCGGCCGTGGAGGGATGGCCACGGTCTACCTCGCCAGAGATCTCCGCCACAGCCGATTGATCGCAGTCAAGGTGCTGCACCGAGAGCTGGCGGCCAGTCTGGGCCCGGAGCGCTTCCTCCGCGAGATCCAGATCGCCGGCCAGTTGAGCCACTCGAACATCCTGGCGCTGTACGACTCCGGCGAGGCCGACGGACTCCTTTACTATGTCATGCCCTACGTCGAGGGCGACTCCCTGCGCCAGCGGCTCGCCCGCGAGAAACAACTGTCGCTCGAGGATGCCGTCCGAATCACCGGCGATGTCGCCGACGCGCTGGCCTTCGCGCACGCTCGGGGGGTGATCCACCGCGACATCAAGCCGGAGAACATCCTGCTGCAAGGTGACCGGGCGCTCGTGAGCGACTTCGGGATCGCGCGCGCCGTGGGGGAGGCCGGGAGCAACAGGCTGACGGAGACCGGACTCGCCGTCGGCACTCCCGCCTACATGAGCACCGAGCAGGCGAGCGGGGACAAGGATCTCGATGCCCGCACCGATATCTACAGCCTGGGCTGCGTGCTGTACGAGATGCTGGCCGGCCAGCCGCCGTACACCGGGGCCACGGCTCAGGCGATCCTCGCCCGAAAGGCAGTTGATCCGATCCCCAGCCTCCGAGTCGTGCGGGAGACGATCCCACCGGCGGTCGAGCGGGTCGTGACCCGCGCGCTGGCCAAGGTGCCGGCGGACCGGTTCGCCACGGCGACGCAGTTGAAAGAGGCCCTGGCGCAGGCGCGGACGGACGATACCGTCCTCACTCGACGGACCACGCCCCGAGGCGCGGCCCGACCGCGGCCCCGCTTGCGCTGGCTCGTGGCGGCCGGCCTGCTGATCGCGATCGGGGTGGCCGCCGCGCTTGCCCGGGCTCGTGTGCGGGAGCATCCAGCGGCAGCCGCGCCGGCCCCCCCTGCGCCGGCCCCGGCCGAGCGGGTGAAGCTGGCGGTCCTGCCGTTCGACAATCTTACGGGCGACCCCGGCCAGGACTACTTCAGCAACGGGCTGACCGAGGAGATGATAACGCAGCTCGGCCGCCTCAATCCACAACACCTGGGGGTGATCGCCCGTGCCTCGGCCATGCGGTACAAGAACAGCAGCAAGCCCGTCGACCAGATCGGCCGCGAGCTGGGTGCGCAGTATATCCTCGAGGGAAGTGCCCGGCGGGAGGCGGACCGGGTGCGGATCACGACCCAGCTGATCCGGACGAGCGACCAGACCCAGCTCTGGGCGGACAGCTACGAAAGCAAGGTGATCGACGTCCTGTCCCTGCAGACCGCCGTGACACGGGACATCGCCAAGTCTCTGGCGCTGAAGCTGCTTCCCGCCGAGGCGGCGCGCCTTGCCGGTGCCCGCACCGTCAACCCCGAGGCGTACGAGGCCTACCTCCAAGGCCGCGAGAAGATGCAGCAGCTGTCGGCGCCGAACATCGACGCCGCGGAGAAGTACTTCCAGGTCGCGCTCCAGAAGGACCCGCAGTACGCCTTAGCTCACGCGGGCATCGCCATGGTATGGATTGCCCGTCAGCAAATGCAGTTCGTGCCGCCGCGGGTCGCCGTGCCGCTGGCAAAGGCTGCCGCGGAGCAGGCGCTGGACCTGGATAGCACGCTGGCGGAGGCCCACTACCGGCTGGCGGCCATCAAGACCTGGTCCGATTGGGACTGGCCCGGCGCCGAGCGGGAGTTCCAGCGGGCTATAGACCTCGATCAAAATTTCGCGGAGGCACGGGCGTCCTATTCGCACTATCTCGTCATCATGAAGCGGCCCGCGGAAGCGATGACCCAGATCGAGCGGGCTCTGGAGCTGGACCCGCTGAGCGAGTTGCTCCAGGCCCTGTACGCTCAGGATCTTATCAATCTGGGTCGCTATGACGAGGCCATCGCAAAGCTCAACGCTGCGCTGCGGACGGCGCCCGGGAATCCTATGGTGCTGGGGGGTCTCTCGAACGCCTATTACCTCAAGCGGATGTACACCGAGGCGCTGACGGCCGAACGATCCTGGTGGGCCACCAGAGGTGATAGCGCAATGGTGGCAGCGCTCGACCGGGGCCATACAGAAGCCGGCTTTCCGGGAGCGATGCGGCGCGCCGCCGAGACCCTGGCATCGAAATCCCGCGCCACCAACATTGCGCCATACCGGCTGGTGCAGCTGTATGTGAAAGCCGGGGACCACGACCGGGCGATCGCGTGGCTAGAGAAGTCGTACGAAGCGCGGGATCCCAACATGCCGTACATCGGCGTAGGGGCGGTCCTCAGGCCACTCCACGGTGATCCTCGGTTCCAAGATCTCTTGCGGCGGATGAACCTCCCGAGCTGAGGCGAGTCGGGGCGATACTAGAAGGTGACCGTCAAGCCTCCGAGGATGCCCTCCACGGTCCACGGGTCGCGTCCTCTCGCACCCCGGGTATTTGGGACGGAATGCCGAAGCGGTCCAGGTGGGGCAGCGTGCGCTTCTGCGACTGACGATAGTAGCCTATCTAGGCTGGTTGGTCCTCGGAACTCTCGGAGTCGTGAAGCTGGGCCGTGACCCGCAGGGCCAGGTCGGTGGGATTACCTGCACCCTATTCTTCGCTTCACCTCGCTTGACTTTCTCCCTGCCGGCAAAGAGCCTAGAGGTCCAGTATGGGGTGCAGGACAGGAAAGTGACGGAGCACACCAACTTCTCGGGCGTACCAGTTGTGGGTCTGACGGGCACCGCCCTGCATCGTGAGTCGAACACAAGGAGACAAATATGGGCAATCCATTGGGACCCTTCCGCCCGGGCTCGTCACACACAAGTGCTTACCACGACGACACCGACCCGGCCGGTCCCATCAACGAAGCGCAGACCACACCCGATCGCCTGGCGCTGCCGGAGAATGCGAAAGTGGTGGGCATCGCCGATGCCCACAACCAGATCGGCGTCTACGGGGTCAGCCGGGACAACGTAGGGGTCAGAGCCGAAAGCACGGCCGGGGTGGCCCTGCACGCCCAGGGGGGCGCGGCGGCCGGTGTCTTCGTAGGCGACGTGCGGGTGAGCGGACAGATGAGGGTCGACGGACCGGTGCAGGTGGGCGGCTCGGGCACCTTCGCCGGCGACGTCGAGGTCAGGGGCGACATCCGGCTGATCAACGCGGACGTAGCCGAGGACTTCACGGTGACGGAGGGAGCGCCAGTCGAGCCGGGAACCGTCATGGTGCTGGGCGAGGCGGGCACCGTCCTGCCGAGCGGGCGCGCGTACGACTCGCGGGTCGTGGGGGTGATCTCGGGTGCCGGCGGCTTCAGGCCGGGCATCGTGCTGGACGGCAGGAAGGAGGGCGGTCGGCAGCCCGTGGCGCTGATGGGCAAGGTGTACTGCAAGGTCGACGCACAATACGGAGCGATCGACATCGGCCATCTGCTGACAACCTCGCCAACGCCCGG